>DATKKS010000065.1:0-9266 GCA_035542815.1 Saccharimonadales bacterium (SeqCode)
TGCAGAAGGCGTACGCGGCGAAGCGCGCCAGGGCCGCCCACACCGCGCGCGCGGCGGGCTCCTCCACTCCGCGGCTCACGCACCGCGCCACGAACGTGCCTCCCAGCGCCGCCCGCTCCGCCTCGCTCCGGGTGGCCTGGATCGCCCGGCGCACCAGGTCCCCGTCGGCCAGCGGCTGGCCCAGCATGGTGGCCGCCACGGTCATGACGTCCTCCTCGTACAGCAGCAGCCCCTGGGTCGGCTCGAGGGCCCCGCGCAGCCACGGGTGCATCACCGTCACCGGCTCGAGCCCCAGGCGGCGGCGCACGAAGCGCTCCTTCATGCCGGACTCGGCCGGCCCGGGGCGGATGAGGGCCACCGCCGCGATGGTGTCGGCCAGGTCCTGGGGCCGGAGCTGGCGCAGCAGGTGGCGCATCGCGGGCGACTCCAGCTGGAAGCACGACAGCGTGCGGCCCGACTGCAGCAGCGCCACGGTGGCCGGGTCGCGGTCCGGGGCGTCCGCTGCGCCGGCGCCCGGCGGTCCGGCCGCCGCCACCGCCTCCCCGATCTCGGTCAGCGCCCGGTTGCCGAGCAGGTCCAGCTTCACCAGGCCCAGCGCCTCGACCGCGTGCATCTCGCACTGGGTGATGGTCACGCCCTTCGCCGAGCGGGCCAGCGCCAGGTAGCGCGTGAGCGCCCGGTCGGCGATCACCACGCCCCCCGGGTGCATGCCCAGGTGATGCAGGTGGCCCTCCAGGTGGAGGGCCAGCCGCAGCGCGCGGGCCAGCTCCGGCTCGTCCCAGTCCACCCCGTGGGCCGGCGGGTGCGCGGCCAGCGCGGCGCACAGGTCGCCGCCCGGACCGATGCCCAGCTCGCGCGGCAGCCGCGCCGCCAGCCGGGTCACGTCGGCCGGGCCCACCCCCAGGGCCTTGGCCACCTCGCGGAAGGCGGAGCGGAAGCCGAAGGCGGCCTGCGTGCCGATCATGGCGCTGCGGCCGGGGTGCGCGCCCAGCACGTGCTCCACCACCTCGTCCCGGCGCTTCCAGCACAGGTCGATGTCCAGGTCCGGGCAGTCCGGGCGCTCGGGGTGCAGGAAGCGCTCGAAGCACAGCCGCTGCGCCAGGGGGTCCACGTTGGTGATGCCCAGCGCGTACGCCAGGATGCTGCTGGCGCCCGAGCCGCGCCCCACGCTGGGGATGCCCGCGGCGCGCGCGAAGGCCATGACCTCGGCCACCAGCAGGAAGTACGGCGTGAAGCCCAGGGCGTCGGCCTGGGCCAGCTCGTGGCGCAGCCGCGCGCGGGCCGCCGCCAGGCGCCCCGGCGAGTAGCGAGCGCGCAGCCCGGCCTCGCAGCGCGCCCGCAGGTAGCCCAACGCGTCGCCCCCGCCGGGCGGCTCCACCTGCGGGAAAATCGGGCGGCCCAGCTGCAGCTCCACCCGGCACGCGTCGGCCAGCGCGGCGCCGCGCCGCAGCGCGCCCGGGAAGCGCTCGAACTCACGCGCCGCCTCCGGGGCCGACCACAGACGCGCGTGCTCCGGGGCCGCGGCCTCGAGCGGGATGCGCGCCGCCAGCTGCTTCTCGCGCGCGGCGTGCAGCGCGCGGCGCACCTCGCGCTGGCCCGATTCCAGGTACAGCGCCTCGCCGGTGGCCACCAGCGGCCGGCCGCTGGCCAGGCTCAGCCGCGCGGCGCGCTCGGCCGGCTGCGGGGCGCTGCGCCCGGCGCGCAGCCGGGTGAACAGGACGCCCCGGGGGAGGCCGGCCAGGCGGCGCAGCGTGGGGCCGTCGTCGGTGAGCGCGAACAGGCCGCGGGCGTCGCGCTCGAGGTCGGCCGCCGCATCCCAGGCCGGGCCGGCGCCGCCGCCCGCCCCGCCGGCGCCGCTCCCGCCGCCCGCGCCCCCGTCCCCGCCGGCGCCGGGCCGGTCCCCGCCGCCCAGCGCCGCCGCGGTGGCCAGCTCGCACAGCCGCGCGTAGCCGTCCCGGTCGCGCGCCAGCAGCAGCGCGGTGCACCCGGGCCGCGCCAGCTCCAGCCCCAGGACCGGCCGCACGCCCTCGGCCCGCGCGGCGCGGTAGAAGGTGACCGCGTGGGCCAGGCTCTCGTGGTCGGCCAGGGCCAGCGCGGCGTGCCCGGCGCGGGCGGCGGCCCGGACCCACGCGCCGGGGGCCACGCACCCGCGCAGCCAGGACCCGTCACTTTGTGAGTGAAGGGGTACGAAGCACGAACCCGTGCTCATTCTGGTCCAGCTTCCCCACCAGGTGCAGCGCCTGGCCCGAGACGATCGCGGAGTGGCCGTAGCGCTCGCGCACCGCGTCCAGCGCGCCCAGCAGCGAGGCCTCGCGCTGCGGGTCGGGCTCGAACAGGCCGGCCTGGCGCGCCCGCGCCGGGCCCAGGTCGGCGGCCGAGATGCCCACGTGGTGCAGCGCCACGCGCCGGGTGTGGGCGCCGCGCAGCAGCGCCCGCCCGGTCTCGAACAGGTCGGAGTCCAGGTCGGTGGGCTGGCGCAGGGTGCGCCGGCGGGCCTCGCCCTGGCCGTCCGAGGTGCGGAAGCGCAGCCCCACCGTGCGCGCCGCCAGCCCCAGGTCGCGCAGCGCGCGGCCCAGCCGCCCGGAGAGGTAGCACAGCATTCCCTCGATCTCCTCGGGGTCGGTGGCCGGCGCGTGGAAGCTGGTCTCCCGGCTCACGCTCCCGGGGATCTCGCGGGGGCCCACGGCCCGGGTGTCGCGGCCGAAGCTGCGCTCGTGGAGGGCCTCGCCGACGGCGCCCAGCAGCCGCACCAGGGCCTCGCGCGGCACCGCGCGCAGCGCGCCGATGGTGGCGATGTTGAGCCCCCGCAGCCGCTCCGCGGTGCGCCGGCCCACGCCCGGCAGGTCCTCCACCGGCCGGGGGGCCAGGAACGCCTCGGCCTCGGCGGCGCGGATGCGGCTCAGCCCGTCGGGGCGGTGGAGCTTGCCGGCCATCTTGGCCAGCATCCGGTTGGGCCCCAGGCCCACGCTCACGGTGAGGCCGGCGGCCCGGCGCACGCCCTCCTTGAGCCGCACCGCGGCGGCGACCGGGTCCCCGTGGAGCCGCTCGGTGCCCGCCAGGTCCAGGTAGGCCTCGTCGAGGAACGTCTCCACCGAACCGCTCACCGTGCGGCACACCTCGAACACCTCTTCGGAGAAGCAGCGGTAGGTCTGGGCCGAGCCCTCCAGGATCACCGCCTCCGGGCAGCGCCGGCGGGCCTCCGAGAGGGTCATCCCGGCGCGCAGCCCGTGGCGGCGGGCCTCGTACGAGCACGAGGCGATCACCCCCGCGCCCACGATCACCGGGCGGCCGCGCAAGGGGGGATAGCGCAGCTGCTCGACCTGGGCGAAGAACGCGTCGATGTCCACGTGCAGGATCACGCTCGGCCCTCCGGGCGGCCGCCCCCGAGCGCCCGGCCGGCCGAGCGGGCGCGCCGCCCCGCCTTGCCGGCCGCGCGGGCGCGCCGCGGGGCCGCGGGGGAGCGGCTCAGCCTTCCAGCAGCACCGACTGCACGTGCCACTGCATCTCCCCGGCGTCCAGGCGCAGCTCGTAGATCTCGCCGGCGTCGCACTGCGCCGAGAAGTAGTGCTGCGGGTGGCGCCCCGAGCGGTCCACCCAGCGCGCGTGCACCTGGGTCACCCGGTGCTCCCGCCCATGGCGGGTGAAGCTCACCGGCGTCACCCCGCCGCGCGCGAACTCCGCGCGGCAGCTCACCGGCTCGTCCAGCCGCTCGACGCGCATGCCTCCTCCGCCCGCCGGCCCGCCCCCGGGCGCGCCAGGGGAGAGCCTCCGTAGGTGCTCATATGTGCAGTATGGACCGTGCCCTGCGGGGCGTCAAGCGGGCCGGGGGTGGCGGCCGGGGTCCGGAGGCAACTAACGTATCCACAATATCTTGAGGCATCAGCCGCCGGCAGCCCGCCGGGGATCCGGCGGCCGGCCCGGCGGCGCGTCCGCCAGGGCGGGGCTTGACCGGGCCCCGAAAAAAGTGAATACTTACTTACCATGAAGGCAGCCCCGCGCCCGGCCCGCCGGCACAAGCCGGCCGCCGAGCGCCGCGACGAGATCCTCAAGGCCACCCTGACCATCCTGGCCGAGGACGGCCTGCACGCCTGGACCACCGCGCGCCTGGCGGCGCGGGTGGGGGTGTCGGAGGCGGGCCTGTTCCGGCACTTCGCGTCCAAGGAGGAGATCCTGCTGTCGGCGGTGAGCGGAGCCGCCGACGAGCTGCGGGCGCGGGTCCAGGGCTACCAGGGCCGGGGCGACGCCTGGGAGCGGGCGAGGGGGCTGGTGCTGACGGTGCTGGATTTCGTGGAGCAGACCGGCGGCGCGCCGCTGGTGCTGCTCAGCGGCCACGTGGCGCAGGTCTCGGAGGCCATCCGCCGCAAGGCGGAGGAGACCCAGCGGGTGCTGCACGCCCGCATGACCGCGCTGTTCCGGGAGGCGCAGGCCGGCCACGGCCGACCTGTGGACGCCGCCCGGCTGGCCGACCTGGCGGTGGCCGTGACCCAGTCCGCCGGGATGCGCTGGATGCTGTCGGGGCGCCGCCTGCCGCTGCGGCGCACCGCCATGGAGATGCTGGAGCTGCTGAAACGCTGTCTGGGAAACCACCTGGAGACCTGACCATGATTCCCAAGCCTGCGCGCATCGCGATCCCGCTGGCGGTCCTGGCCGCGGTGATCGCGTTCGTGGTGCTGCACCATCGCAACGGCCGGGAGGCGCTGGTCGCCTCCGGCACCGTGGAGGCCACCGACGCCCAGCTGGGCTTCCAGGTCCCCGGGCGCATCGAGTCCATCCAGGTCCACGAGGGCGACGCGGTGCGCGCGGGCCAGGAGCTGGCGATGCTGGACCGGGCCGAGACCCGCGCCCGGCGGGAGCAGGCGGCGGCCCAGGCGGCCGCGGCGCGCGCCGGGCTGGAGGAGCTGGAGCGCGGCTACCGCAGCGAGGAGGTGGCCCAGGCGCGCGACGCCTTCGACGCCGCGCGGCGGCGCCTCGCGGACGCCCGCGACGACCTCTCCCGCGCCAGCCGGCTGCGCGAGAGCGGCGCGGTGAGCCAGCAGAGCCTGGACAAGGCGCAGGTGGCGGCCGACGTGGCCCAGAGCCAGTTCCAACAGGCCCGCGAGCAGCTCCAGCTGATGGAGTCCGGCCCGCGCCGCGAGCGCGTGGACGCCCAGCGGGCGCAGTGGGCCCAGGCCGAGGCGGCGGTGCGCGCCATGGACGCGACCCTGGCGAACATGGTGGTGCTCGCCCCGTTCGACGGGGTGGTCACGGTGCGGCACCGGGAGCCGGGGGAGATCGTGGCGGCGGGCTCGCCAGTGGTCACCGTGATGAACCCGGAGGACCGCTGGGTGCGCATCTTCGTGCGCGAGGACCGGCTGGGCGCGGTGCACCTCGGCCAGGCGGCCGCGGTGACCTCCGACACCTATCCCGGCCGGAAGTACTCGGGCGCGGTCACCTTCATCGCGTCCGAGGCCGAGTTCACCCCCAAGAGCGTGCAGACCGCCGAGGAGCGCGTGAAGCTGGTGTACGCGGTCAAGGTGCGCATCTCCGGGGACCCGGCCCACGAGCTGAAGCCGGGCATCCCGGCGGACGTGCGCCTGGAGCTGGACCGCAAGTGACCTCGGCCTCCGGCGGTGCGGCGGCCGGCGCCCCCCGCGGGGCCGGCGCGTCCGCGGGCGCGAGCCCGGCGGGCGGCCCGGCCATCGAGGTGGACCGCCTCACCCGCCGCTTCGGCGCACGCACCGCGGTGGACGGCCTCACCTTCAGCGTGGGCCGCGGCGAGCTGTTCGGCCTGGTGGGCCCCGACGGCGCCGGGAAGACCACCTCGCTGCGGATGCTGGCCGGGGTGCTGCGCCCCACCTCCGGGGACGCCCGCCTGCTCGGGCTGAGCGTGGCCCGCGACCCCGAGGCGGTGAAGCCGCTGCTGGCCTACATGTCGCAGCGCTTCGGGCTGTACACCGACCTGACCGTGCTCGAGAACCTGCACTTCTACGCCGACCTGTACCGCGTGCCGCGGTCCGAGCGGCCGGCGCGGCTGGAGCGGCTGTTCCAGTTCTCCCGGCTGGGGCCGTTCCGGGACCGCCTCGCGGGCCAGCTGTCCGGCGGGATGAAGCAGAAGCTGGGGCTGTCGTGCGCGCTGATCCACCAGCCCGAGATCCTGCTGCTGGACGAGCCCACCTTCGGGGTGGACCCGGTGTCGCGCCGGGACCTGTGGCTGATCGTGCACGACATGGTGGCCCGCGGCACCACCGTGGTGGTGAGCACCGCCTACATGGACGAGGCCGAGCGGTTCGACCGGGTGGCCCTGCTGCACGCCGGCCGGGTCCTGACGCTGGACTCCCCGGCGGCGCTCCAGCGCGCGCTGGAAGGGACGGTGCTGGGGGTGCGGGCGGAGCCGCTGCGCCCGGCGCGCGACGCGCTGCTGGGGCTGCCCGCGGTGCGGCGCGCGGTGGTGTTCGGAGACCGGCTGCACGTGGTGGTCGGCGACGCCGCGGCCGACCTGCCGGCGGTGCAGGCCGCGCTCCAGGCCGCCGGCTGCCGGGTGCTGTCCGCGGAGGCGCTGGAGCCGTCCATGGAGGACGTGTTCATCGAGCACGTGGAGCGGGCGGGGGCGGCGTGAGCGGGGCGGGCGAGCCGGGCGCGGCCCCGGCGGTGGCGGTGGAGGTGGAGGGGCTGACCCGCCGCTTCGGAGACTTCACCGCGGTGGACCGGGTCACCTTCGCCGCTCGCCCGGGTGAGATTTTCGGCTTCCTGGGCCCGAACGGCGCGGGCAAGACCACCACCATCAAGATGCTCACGGCGCTGCTGCGCCCCACCGCCGGGCGGGGCACGGTGGCGGGCTACGACCTGGTGGCCGGCGCCGAGGGCATCAAGCGCAGCATCGGCTACATGTCGCAGCTGTTCTCGCTGTACGCCGACCTCACGGTGGAGGAGAACATCGGCTTCTTTTCCGGCCTGTACGGGGTGCCGCGCGCGCGGCGGGCGGCGCGCCGCGACTGGGTGCTGCAGATGGCCGGCCTGGCCGAGCACCGCCAGCGGCTCACCGGCGAGCTGCCGCTGGGCTGGAAGCAGCGCCTGGCGCTCGGCTGCGCGGTGCTGCACGAGCCCCCCATTCTGTTCCTGGACGAGCCCACCTCGGGGGTGGACCCCATCTCCCGCCGCAGCTTCTGGGAGCTGATCGGCGGCATGGCCGCCGGCGGCACCACCGTGTTCGTGAGCACCCACTACATGGAGGAGGCCGAGTACTGCCACCGGCTGGCGCTCATGAACCGCGGGCGGCTGGTGGCCCTCGACACCCCCGGCGCGCTGCGCGGGGCGATGCGCGAGCCGCTGCTGGAGGTGCGCACCGACCGGGGCGCCGAGGCGGTGGAGGCGCTGCGGTCCGTGCCCGGGGTGGTGGAGGCCGGCCTGTTCGGGCGGGCGGTGCACGCCGCGGTGCGCGACCCGGCGGCGGCCCGCGCGCAGATCCCGGGGGCCCTGGCGGCGCGCGGCATCCAGGTGCTGGGCATCGCGGAGATCGAGCCCTCGCTGGAGGACGTGTTCATCTCGCTGGTGCAGGCCGGGGGAGGAGTGCTGGATGGTTGACCCGGTCCGGCTGCTGGCCGTCTCGCGCAAGGAGGTGCTGCAGCTCCGGCGCGATGCGCGCAGCCTCATCCTGGCGTTCCTGCTGCCGGTGCTGCTGCTGGTGATGTTCGGCTACGCCATCACCTGGGACGTGAACGACATCCCGCTGGCGGTGGTGGACCAGGACGCCTCCGCGCGCAGCCGGGAGCTGGTGGACGCCTTTCGGGCCTCCGGGTACTTCGACCTGGTGGCGCGGCCGGCCCGGGCGAGCGAGGTGGAGGGGCTGATGGACCGCGGGCGGGTGCGCCTGGCGCTGGTGATCCCCCCGCACTTCGCGGCCGACCTGGGCGCGGGCCGCCCCGCGCCGCTGCAGGTCCTGGTGGACGGCGGCGACGCGAACACCGCCACCATCGCCCTGGGCTACGCCCAGGGGGCGGTGCGCTCGTTCTCGGCGCGCGCCCAGCTGCGGGCCGTGCCGCTGCGGCCGGCGGTGGAGGCGCGCTCGCGGGTGTGGTTCAACGAGCAGCTCACCAGCCGCAACATGATCGTGCCCGGCCTGGTGGCGGTGATCATGATGATCATCGCCGCGATGCTCACCTCGCTCACCATCGCGCGGGAGTGGGAGCGCGGCACCATGGAACAGCTGGCGGCCACCCCGGTGCACCCGCTCGAGGTGGTGCTGGGCAAGCTGCTGCCCTACCTCGGCATCGGGCTGGCGGACGTGGTGGTGACCAGCCTCCTGGGGGTGGTGCTGTTCGGCGTTCCGTTCCGCGGCAGCCCGGCGCTGCTCATGGTGCTGGCCACCCTGTTCCTGCTGGGCGCCCTGGGGCTGGGCATCTTCATCTCGGCGGTGGCGCGCTCGCAGCTGCTGGCGACCCAGATGTCCATGATTGCCACCTTTCTGCCGGGCTTCCTGCTGTCGGGGTTCATGTTCAGCATCGACGTGATGCCGGTGCCGCTGCGGGTGATCACCTACGTGGTCCCGGCCCGCTACTTCCTGGTGGTGACCCGCGGGATCTTCCTCAAGGGCGTGGGGCTCGAGGTGCTGCGGGTGCAGGGGCTGATGATGATCGCTTTCGCCGCGGCCGGCCTGTTCCTGGCCACCCGGGTGTTCCACAAGGAGATCCGGTGAGCGCCGCTCCGGGCCTCCGGCGGGCGGCGGACCGGCGGGCCGACTGGGGCGCCAGCCTGGAGCGCATCCGGGAGATGGTTCGCAAGGAGCTGCGCCAGATCTTCCGCGACCCGCGCCTGGCGCGGGTGGTGCTGGTGGCTCCGATCTTCCAGCTGCTGGCGTTCGGCTACGCGGTGTCCACCGACATCCGCGACACGCCCACCTTCGTGGTGGACCACGATCACACCCGGGCCTCGCGCGACCTGGTGGCGGCCTTCGTGGCCCCGGGCTACTTCAAGGTGTCCGGCCGGTCGGAGCGCTCCGCCGACCTGGTGGACGTGCTGAACCACGGCCGCGCGGTGGTGGGCCTGGAGATCCCGGTGGGCTTCGAGCGCGACCTGCGCCGGGGCAGCGGGGCCCGGGTCCAGGTGCTGCTGGACGGGACCAACTCCAACACCGCGCTGGTGGCCCAGGGCTACGCCGAGCGCATCGTGGCCGCCTTCGGGGCGGCGGCGGCGCCGGCGGGCGCGGCGGGGGCCGCGGCGGGGGTGGACCTGCGCGAGCGCGCGTGGTTCAACCCCGCCCTGGCCAGCCGGAACTACAACGTGCCCGCGGT
>DATKKS010000066.1:0-29529 GCA_035542815.1 Saccharimonadales bacterium (SeqCode)
AAACACCGCCGCCGGCGTCACCACCCGGATCGGCGACGAGTACACCCACGCCCCCGTCTCCGAGTACCCCACCTTGTAGAAGTACTCCGTCGCCGGCTGCGTCGCGGTGCGGTCCCGGAAACTGAACTCGTGCTTGCCCACGCCGTCCAGCACCCCGCTCACCGCCTCGTACGTGCCGGCGCGGGCGGTGCTCCGGAACACCTGGAAGCGCGGCGCGGTGTCGAAGAACGCCGACCAGCTCACGTCCACGTAGCCGTGCTCCGGGGCCGCCACCACCTCCGACAGCTGCACCGGCACCGGCGTCCGGATGTTGAACGTGCTTGGGGACTGCCCCGAGCCACGGTTCTGGAACACGTCGATGGCGGTCACCCGCACCAGCGCCTGGGTGGTGCTCGGCGGAGGCACCGGCCAGGAGTAGGTGCCGCTGTTCGTCAGGTTGGCGGCCACCGGAATCCAGTGCGCCCCGTTGTCCACCGAGTAGTCGAGGGCCACCGAGTCCACCCCGTTCGCGTCGGTGGCGGTCCAGGTGACGTTGTAGCTGGTGCCCACCACCCAGTTCTCGCCGCCCACCGGGGCGGTCACCGCCACCGACGGGGCCACGTGGTCGAAGGCCGACCACACGTCCAGCTTGCCCCAGCCCCAGGTGTTGTTCGGCACCGCGCCCACGAAGGCGTCCCGCCGGGTGGCCGCCTCGAAGATGGCCTTGACCCGGCTGGGCGGCAGGTGCCCGACGTGCTGCAGGTACAGCGCCACCGCGGCCGCCACGTGCGGCGAGGAGAAGCTGGTCCCCGACACCACCTGGTGCACGCCGTCGGAGTCGTCCCCGCAGGTGCTGATGGCCGCCGAGCTGGTCGAGTGCGTGGAGGCCACCCCGAACCCCGGCGCGGTGATCTCGGGCTTCTGCAGCCCGTCAATGCGCGGCCCGTGGTTCGAGAACTCCGCGATGTCGTTCACCGGCGGGTTGATGGTGTAGTGGCAGTAGCCGCCCTCCACGCACGCCCACCACTGGGCCTTGGTGGTGTGGGCGCCCACGCAGAACACGCTGTCGGCGTCCCCCGGCGTGCCCACGTTGTTGTTCAGATTCAGCCCGTTGACCACCGTGGCGATGGCGCCCGCGGCGCCCAGCTGGGTGGAGTAGATCCAGATGTCCACCCGCTTGCCGGTGGGGCTGGTGCCGTTGGTGTTGATGTCCAGCTCCCACGTGCCGACGCGCGGCGGGGAGCCGGCCACCCCGTCGTACACCTCGCACTCGAACTGGCGCTTGGTGGTGGTGCCCGGGTAGGTGCTGATCATGTTCGCCAGGTAGATGTACCCGCCCGAGGTGCTCCGGCCGCGCGAGGACCCGTAGCCGACGGAGCTGGTGTCCGTGGCGGTCGGGCCCTTCACCTTGAGGCTCAGGCTCACCGACGGGTCGTACCAGCCGGTCACCACGAAGAAGTCGTTCCCCGCGCCACTGTTGGCCGTGTACGTGGGCACGTTGAAGGTGAACTTGTCGGTGCCCGGCGTGGTCGAGGTGGTGACGAGCATCCCGTGCAGGTTGGTGTCCTGGTTGTTGCCCGCCGAGGCCACCACGATCTTGCCCGGCCCGGTCAGCGCGCTGATCGCCTTGCCGAAGGTGTCCGAGCCGTCGTGCGGCCCGAACTCGCTCCCCAGCGACAGGTTGACCACCGCATCCTTGCCCAGCGCCGCGGCCTTCTGGAACACGTAGTTCACGCCGTCAATGATGTGGGCGTTGGTGAGGTCGCTCTTGACCTCGATGAAGTTGGCCTCCGGGGCCATGCCCACGTAGTGGTACGCGGGCACGCTGCACCCGGTGGTGGCGCCGTTGCCCACCAGCACCCCGGCCACCCACGTGCCGTGGCCGTTGGTGTCGGTCTCGGTGCACGAGCCGCCGTCGATCTGCGCCCCCGTCCACTCCCGGCCGTAGCTGAAGCCCGAGGGCGGCGAGCCGCTGCCGGTCTGGTCCCAGATGTAGAGGACGCGGGTGAGCCCGGTCACCGGGTCCTTGAAGTCGGGCCGGCTGAAATCGATGCCGGTGTCCACGTCGCCGAGGATCATGCCCTTGCCGGTGGTGCCGGGATAGACCGGCGGGGAGCCGCTGGGCGTGCCGTGCACCAGGTCGCCCCGCACGTCGGGCACGCTGCGGTCGAGGTGCAGCTCCACGTACCGGGACAGCTGGGCGTTGCGGATGCCGCTCACCAGCGCCAGGTTCTGGACCTCCTCGGGCCGCACGCTGGCGGTGAAAATGTTACCGACCTGGGAGTTCACCCGGATGCCCGCGGCCTCCAGGGCCGCGCGCGAGCCGTCGAACTCGAAGATGGCGCTGAACTCGCTGGGCCGTACGTACTCGGCCGGCGCGGGGCGAGTGCGGCCCATGGCCGCGTCGGCCGCCAGCAGGTGCTGGGGAATCGGCCGGTAGCTGAGCGGGATGTCCGTTCCCGCGGCAACCGCCTGCAGGCCTTCGTCGAGCTTGGTGAGCGGGGCCTTCTGGGCCTCCGCCAGCCCGGCGCAGATCAGCAGCGCCAGGGCGCAGCAGCAGAACAGTAGCGCACGCCTCATGTCGAGGGGCCTCCTTCTGAGATGTGGATGTGTACTCGGCTCCAGCTGCTGTCCGCGGGGGGACGCGGCCAAGGATGTACAGAGGTTGATCCGGCGCTGCGGATTACGCTTCCACACCGCCGCATTGCAGAACGTCGCACTGCCTCAGAGTGTGAATAGAGTAGCACATTCGCTATAATGTTTCAAGCGGATAATTCGGCTTCCTCCCTCCACGTGCGGCCCGACCTGCTAGACTGCCGGCGTCCCGCGCCCCGCCGGGCGCGGGGGCACGACGCCAACCGAGGAGGCCCGCATGCACGCAATCCGACCCGCGGCGCCGCCGGGCGCCGCCCGCGCCGAAACCTCTCCGCCGGCCGACCTGCGGCTCTCCCGGCGGGGCTTCTTCGCCGCCGTGGCGGCCGCCGCCGCGGCCTGGGCCGGGTCCTCGCCGCTGGCGCGCGCCGCGGGCCGGGCCCGCCGGGCCCCGGCGGCCGCTCCCGATCTCGAGAAGGACCGCGCCAACCTCCGCCACACCCTGAGCGCCCTCCGGGGCGTCGCCATCCGCCCGGAGGTGGAGCCGGCGTTCCCCTTCGGGACGCCCCAACCCCCCGACTGGAAAGGCTAGGCGGCGATGCTGGGTGAAGACGTTCTGTACCTGCCGGTCACCGGGCTGGCCAGGCGCCTCGAGCAGCGCCAGCTCTCGCCGGTGGAGCTGACCGAGTCGTACCTGGCGCGCATCGCGCAGCACGGCGCGCGCCTCAACGCGTTCGCCACGGTCACCGCGGAGCTGGCCCGGGAGCAGGCCCGCCAGGCCGAGGACGAGATCGCGCGGGGCGCGTACCGCGGCCCGCTCCACGGCATCCCCTACGCGGCCAAGGACCTGTTGGCCACCCGGGGCATCCCCACCACCTGGGGCGCCCGGCCCTACGAGAAGCAGGTCTTCGACTACGACGCCGACGTGATCTCGAACCTGCGCCAGGCGGGCGCGGTGCTGCTGGGCAAGCTGGCCATGGTGGAGCTGGCGGGCGGCCTGGGCTACAGCTTCGCGGACGCCTCGCTGCAGGGCCCGGGCCGCAACCCGTGGGACCCGGAGCGCTGGACCGGCGGCTCCTCCTCGGGCCCGGGCGCCGCGGTGGCCGCCGGCCTGGTCGGCTTCGCGGTGGGCAGCGAGACCTGGGGCTCCATCGTGTGCCCCTCGTCGTTCTGCGGGGTGACCGGCCTCCGGCCCACGTTCGGGCGGGTGAGCCGCCGCGGGGCCATGGCCCTGTCCTGGACCATGGACAAGCTCGGACCCATGGCGCGCAGCGCCGCCGACTGCCGGCTGGCGTTGCGCGGGATGGCCCCGCCCCCGCCAGCGGCCGGTGGCGCACCGGCGGGGCGCGCGGCCCCGCCGGACGACCTCGAGCCCGCCCGGCCCACGCCGCTGCAGCTGCGGGTCGGCTACCTGCCCCTGGACTTCACCAAGAACGGGGAGAAGGAGGTGGACCGGGCGGTGCGGGCGGCGGTGGACGAGCTGCGCTCGGCGGGGCTCCAGGTCGAGGAGGCCAAGCTGCCGGAGGGCCCGTGGGAGGAGGCCGCCCTCACCGTGATCAGCACCGAGGCGGTGAGCTCGTTCGAGGGGCTGTTCCGGGACGGCCGGGTGAAGCTGCTGAGCGACCGCAAGGCCCCCTTCCAGGAGCGCCTGGCCGACGAGATCCGCGGGCGCGACTACGTGCGCGCGATGCGGGTCCGCTCGGTGCTGCTGGAGCGGATGCAGGAGCTGTTCGGGAAGTACGACCTGCTGCTCTCGCCGGGGATGCAGTACGTGTCCACCCCCCTCCCGGCCGACCTCAACAAGGCGCTGGCCGGGAGCGACCCGCTGGGCGGCATCGGCAACCTGCTGGGGCTGCCCGCGCTGTGCGTGCCGTGCGGCCAGGGCGCCCACGGCCTGCCGGTGGCGATGGTGCTGGTGGGCCCGCTGGGCGGCGAGCGCGACCTGCTGCAGGTGGGCGAGCTGTACCAGGGCCGCACCCACTGGACCGAGAAGCACCCGACGCTGTAGCGCGCCTCGGGAGTCCCGCCAACGCGAAGGCCCGGCGGGTTCCCCGCCGGGCCTCGCCGCGTTCCGGGGCCGCCCCGGACCGCCCCCTACTTCGAGTCGTGCAGTTTCTCCAGCTCGTCCAGCAGCCGGCTGAACTGCGCCACCGTGGCCTCGATCGGCGCGGGGGTGCTCATGTCCACCCCGGCGTGCTTCAGGATCTCGATCGGGTAGTCGCTGCTCCCGGCCTTGAGGAAGCCCAGGTAGCGGTCCACCGCCGGCTGGCCCTCCTGCAGCACCTTCTGGGACAGGGCCATGGAGGCGGCGAAGCTGGTGGCGTACTGCCACACGTAGTAGTGCATGTAGAAGTGCGGGATGCGGCTCCACTCGCACGCGGTCAGCGAGTCCACCGTCAGCGCCGGGCCGTAGTAGGTGCGGTACAGGTCCGCGTACAGCTTGTTCATGGCCTCGGCGGTGAGGGGCTCGCCCTTCTCGGCCATCTCGTGGATGCGCAGCTCGAACTCCGCGAACAGGGTCTGGCGGAAGAAGGTCCCGCGGATCTGCTCCAGCTGGTGGTTGATGAGGTACATGCGCTGCTCGCGGGTCAGCTTGCCCTGGAGCAGGTGGTGCATGAACAGGGCCTCGTTGCCGGTGGAGGCGACCTCGGCCACGAAGGTGGAGTAGTTCGCGTACACCGGCGGCTGAGTCTTCCAGGTGAAGTACGAGTGCAGCGAGTGGCCCATCTCGTGAGCCAGGGTGAACTCGTCGTCCAGGGTGTTGCTCCAGTTCAGCAGCACGTACGGCTGGGTGGAGTAGGTCCCGCCGCTGTAGGCCCCGCTGGTCTTGCCCTGGGTCTCGTACACGTCGATCCAGCCCGACTCCAGGCCCTTGCGGAAGGGCGCCAGGTAGGTCTCGCCCAGCGGCTGCAGCCCGGCCACCACTTCCTTCTGGGCGGCCTCGAACGACACGTCGAACTTCACCTCCGGCACCAGCGGCACGTACAGGTCGTACAGGCGCAGGGTGTCCAGGCCCATCCACTTCTTGCGCAGCTCGGCGTAGCGGTGGAGCGGCCCCAGGTTGGCGTTCACCGTGGCCACCAGGTTCCGGTACACGCTCACCGGGATGTTGTTGTTGTCCAGGGAGGCCTCCACCGCGGTGTCGTACTTCCGGGCGCGGGCGTAGAACAGCTGGCCCTTGACGTCGGCGTTGAGGCACGCCCCCAGGGTGTTGTTGAAGCCGGCGTAGGTGCCGAACAGCGTCTGGAACGCGTCCCGCCGCACCCGGCGGTCCGGGGAGACGCGCCACATCTCCCAGCGCGCCTTGGTGACCTCGGTGAGCTGCCCGTTTTCGTCCCGGATGCTGCCGTAGCGGAGGTCGGCGTTGTCGAACGCGCCGAAGATGGTGCCGGGTCCGCCGCTCATCTCGGAGGACAGCGCCAGCAGCCGCTCCTCGGGCTCGGGCAGGGTGTGCGGGCGGCGCCGCAGCACGTCGTCCAACGCGTGGCGGTACAGCCCCAGCGCCGGGGTGGACTTGAGGAACGCGTCCAGGGTCGCCTGCGGGATGCCCAGGATCTCCGGGGACATGTACGCCCCGGCCGCCCCCACCTGGGTGAACAGCCCGTTGAGGCGGTCCACCTCGCCCAGGTACCGCGGCACCCGGTTGTCCTCGTCGCGCCGCATGCTGGCGTAGGCGTACAGCCGCCCCGAGACCACCCCCACCGAGTCCGCCATCCGGAAGGCCTGCAGCAGCGAGTCGCCGGAGGCCGACAGGTGGCCCTTCATTGCCGCCCACGGCGCCAGCATCCCTTCCAGCCGCTTGACGTCGGCGTCCCACAGGTCGTCGGTGGCGTAGATGCCCTCCAGCTTCCACTTGTACTTCGGGTCGATGTCGGCGCGCTGCGGGATCTTGCCCGTCCCCTGCGCGGCGCACAGGCCGGACAGCAGGGCGGTGGCAAGCAGGACGGCGGGCAGCAGGAGACGTTTCATGGTGTCCTTCCTGTTCACAGGCCGCGGGCCCCGGCCGGCTGGACCGGGGCCCTTCCATCTCACGGGCCGGGGCGCGGGTTCCCCCGCCCCCGACCCAGCCGCGGATCTCGAAATTCGGGCCGGAGCGCGCCGCGCGCCCCGGCGTTCACGCCGCCCGGCCGCGCGGCCGGGCCGGCGCCGGGCCTACTTGCTCTCCCAGAGCTTCTCCATCTCGTCCAGCAGCTCGCTGAACTTCTGGCAGGTGGCCTCGATCGGCGCCGGGGTGGTCATGTCCACGCCCGCCGTCTTCAGCACGTCGATCGGGTACGCGCTGTTGCCGGCCTTCAGGAACGCCAGGTAGCGGTCCACCGCCGGCTGGCCCTCGTTCAGGATCTTCTGCGACAGCGCGGTGGCCGCCGCGTAGCTGGTGGCGTACTGGTACACGTAGAAGCTGCGGTAGAAGTGCGGCACCCGGCTCCACTCGTAGTCGGCCAGCGAGTCCAGGTCGAGGTCGGGGCCGTAGTAGCGCTGGAACAGCTCCCGGTACAGCTTGTTCATGGCCTCCGCGGTCAGCGGCTGGCCCGCCTCGGCCATCTCGTGGGTGCGCATCTCGAACTCGGCGAACAGGGTCTGCCGGTAGAAGGTGGTGCGGATCTGCTCCAGGTAGTGGTTGAGCAGGAACATCCGGCGCTGCTTGTCCAGGGGCTGCTTGAGCAGGTAGTTGATCAGCAGGGCCTCGTTGCCGGTGGAGGCCACTTCGGCCACGAACAGCGAGTAGCCCGCGTACACCGGCGGCTGGGTCTTCCAGGTGAAGAACGAGTGCATCGAGTGGCCCATCTCGTGGGCCAGGGTGAACTCGTCCTCCAGCGTGTTGCTGTAGTTGAGCAGCACGTACGGGTGCACCGTCGGGGTGCCGCCGCTGTAGGCGCCGCTGGTCTTGCCCTGGGTCTCGTACACGTCGATCCAGCCCGACTCCAGGCCCTTCTGGAACTGCGCCAGGTAGGTGTCGCCGAGCGGCTTGAGGCCCGCCACCACCTCCTTCTTGGCCAGCTCGAAGGGCACGTCCACCTTGGCCGCCGGCACCAGCGGGGTGTACAGGTCGTACACCTTGAGCGTGTCCAGGCCCATCCACTTCTTGCGCAGCGCCGCGTAGCGGTGCAGCGGCGCCAGGTTGGCGTTCACCGTCTTCACCAGGTTCTGGTAGACGCTCACCGGGATGTTGCTCGGGTCCAGGGAGCCCTCCAGCGCGCTGCCGTACTTGCGGGCCCGGGAGTAGAACAGGTCGCGCTTCACGTTCGCGTTCATGCACGCGCCCAGGGTGTTGTTGAAGCGCGCGTAAGCGCTGTTCATGGCCCAGAAGGCGTCGCGCCGCACCCTCCGGTCGGGCGACTCCAGGCACCTCGCGAAGCGCCCCTTGGTCAGCTCCATGTCCGCGCCGGTCTCGTCCTTGATCGTGCCGAAGCGCAGGTCGGCGTTATTGAACGCGCTGAAGATCGCGCCCGAGGCGCTGGCCATCTCGCTGGAGCGGGCCAGCAGCTCCTCCTCCTCCTTGGGCAGCACGTGGGCGCGGGTGCGCTGGATGTCGTCCAGCTCGTGGCGGTACACCGCCAGCCCGGGGACCGAGGGGTCCTTCAGGAACTGCTCCAGCCGCGCCGGCTCGATGGCCACCACCTCCGGCTCGAAGAAGGCGCCGGCCGCGCGGAGCCGCGCGTTCAGGCCCATCATCCGGTCGGACATCCCCTGGTACTTGGGCACCCGGGTGTCCTGGTCCCGCCGCATGGAGGCGTAGCTCCCCAGCCGGCTGCCGACCAGCCCCAGGGAGTCGCGCAGCTGCAGCGCGGCCAGCAGGCTGGCGGCGGACTCGCCCACCTTGCCCTTGAACGCCGCCGAGCGCGGGATCATCTCCTCCAGGCGCTTGAAGTCCGCCTGCCAGGCGTCGTCCGTGGGGTACATGTCCTCCAACTTCCACTTGTACCTGGGGTCGATGTCGGAGCGCTGGGGGACCTTGGCGGGACCCTGGGCGGCGGCCAGGCCGGCCCACGAGATCAGCACCAGCAGGGCGGCGGGCGCGAGGAGTCGCTTCATGGCTTCCTTCCGCGGTAAGAGGGTCGGATCGCGCAGGCCCGGCCGGCGCGGCCGAGGCGCGCGGGAAACGGACACCCGGGGAATCGGAGGAACCGAAGCAGCCTAGCGCGGCCCGTCCGCCCAGTCAAACCGGGGCCGGTGAGGCGTTGCGCCTGCGTGCGGGCGGGGCTAGATTCCGCCCCATGAGAAGTTCTTCTCCGCGGCGCCGGGCCGCGGCGGCCTGCGCCGCGGGCGCGCTCGCCCTGCTGGGCGCGGCGCTGCTCCTGTGGCTGGGCCTCCGGCAGGCGGCCCGGGCCGAGGGCGCCGCCCGGCTGGAGCTGGCGGCGGCCGCCGGGCTGCTGCTGGTGGCCGGCTGGCTGGGGCGCGCCGCCCGGGCGGCCGCGCCGGGGGGCGCTCCTGCGCTCCAGGCGGGCGCCGTGCGCGACGACCCCAACTGGCTGGGCCAGGTGCTGGAGCAGTCGCGCGAGGCCATCATGGTGCTGGACAAGCAGCTGCGCCTGGTCTACGTGAACGAGATCGGGCGGGTGCAGGGCGGGTTCGCCCCGGGCGAGCTGATCGGGACCGACATGATGGAGCGGGTGCACCCGCGCGACGTGCCCGCGGTCCGGTCGGCGGTGCAGGCGGCCCTGAGCGGGTCCAGCGCGGAACTGAGCCTGACCTGGCGCGTGAAGAGCGGCGAGTGGCGCAACTTCGACGTGGCGGTCAACCCGACGGTGATCGGCGGGCGGTCGGCGCTGCTGATCTTCTCGCGCGACGTCACCGAACGGCAGCGGGCCGAGGAGCGCTTCCAGGGCCTGGTGGAGCTGTCCGGGGACATGCTGCTGCAGTGGACCGACGCGGGGGTGCTGGTGTACGCCAGCCCGGCGGTGCAGCCGGTGCTGGGCTACAGCCCGGTGGAGATGGTGGGCAACACCACCCTGAGCTTCACCCACCCCGGGGACCACGCGCAGGTGCTGAAGCTGCGCCGCGAGGTGGCCACCCGGGGTTCGGTGGGGCCGGTGGAGATCCGGGTGCGGCACCGCGACGGCAGCCTCCGCTGGATCGAGTTCAACGCCCGGGTCCACCCCGAGACCGGCGACATCATCGGCGTGGGCCGGGACGTCACCCAGCGGCGGGGCGTGGAGGGGGCGCTGCGCGAGTCCGAGGAGCGCTACCGCCAGCTGGTGGAGCACTTCCCCGAGGGGATCCTGCTGGCCGCCGGGGGGCGCATCCGGTACGCGAACCCCGCGGCTGCGCGGGTGCTGGGCTACGCCAACCCGGCCGAGATGTCCGGCCAGAGCCTCACCGAGCACTTCGTCGGCGAGAGCTACGAGTTCCTGGCGGAGCTGGAGGCGGTGGCCTCCGGGCGGGCGACCCTGGCGGTGGCCGAGCACGTGATCCTGCGCCGCAACGGCGCCGGGGTGCTGGTGCAGCTCCAGGCCACCGCGGCCGGCGCCGGCGGCGAGCCGGCGGCGCAGGTGACGGTGCGCGACATCACCGAGCGGCGGCGCAGCGAGGAAGCGGTCCAGGTGCGCACCCGGCACCTGGACTCGCTGCGGCGCCTGTCCGAGCGGCTTAACGCCTCGCTCCAGGTGCAGAACGTGCTGCAGCAGGCGCTGCGGGACATCCTGGCCGCGATGAACCAGCCGTTCGGCGCGTTCTACTGCCTGGACCGCTCGGCGCACGAGTACGTGCTCGAGGCCGCCATCGAGGAGGACCTGCCCCGCAGGTTCCTCGGGGAGCGGATCTCCGCGGAGCACCCCTACGTCGCGCGCCTCAAGGAGCTGGCCGGCCCCGCGGTGATCAGCTTCGCGGACCACCCGGTCGCCAGCATCGGCCGGACCTTCGTGGACCGCGGCTTCCACGAGTACCTGGCGCTGCCGCTGCGGATCCAGGACGAGCTGGTGGGGTTCATGCACGTGGTGGGCGAGCTGCAGGAGATCGACTCCGAGCGGCTGCGCTACCTGCAGCTGGCCACCGGCACGGTGGCGCTGGCGCTGAAGAACGCGCAGCTGTTCGGGGAGCTGGAGGAGCGGGCCGCGGCCCTGCGGCGCCAGACCGAGACCCTCGACCTCATCTTCGGCGCGGTGGCCCAGGGCCTGGTGTTCCTGGACCGGGAGCGGTCCGGCGTGCGGCTCAACCCCGAAGCCCGGCGGCTGCTGCGGCTGGAGCCCGGCGAGCCGGTGCGGCCCGGGGGGCTCACCGCGCGCGTCCGCGCCCGGGACTCCGAGGGCGGCGAGGTGGCCGAGGACGAGCTGCCCTGGAACCGCGCGCTCACCTCGGGGCGCCCGCTGCGCGAGGTGCCGCTCACCCTCGAGGCGGCCGACGGATCCAGCGTGCACGTCGTGGCCAGCGCGGCGCCGGTACGCGACCCGAGCGGGCAGATCGAGGGCGTGGTGGCCGCCCTGACCGACCTCACCGAGCGCGAGAGCCTGGAGGCGCAGCTGCGCCAGGCCCAGAAGATGGAGGCGGTCGGCCAGCTGGCCGGCGGGGTGGCGCACGACTTCAACAACCTGCTCACCGTGATCTGTGGCTACGGGCAGCTGTTCCTGGCCCGGCTCCAGCCGAACACCCCCGAGCGCCACGAGATGCAGGAGATCCTGAGCGCGGCGGACCGGGCCGTGGCCCTCACCCGCCAGCTGCTCACCTTCAGCCGGCGCCAGGTGATGCGGCCCCAGGTGCTGGACCTCAACGCCGCGGTCCGCTCGCTCCTGACCATGCTGCAGCGCCTGGTCCGCGAGGACGTGCGCATCCACACCCGGCTCCAGGAGGGGTTGTGGCCGGTGTCCGCCGACGAGGCCATGCTGGAGCAGCTGCTGCTGAACCTGGTGCTGAACAGCCGCGATGCCATCGCCGGCGCCGGGGACGTGGTCATCGAGACCGCCAACATCGAGGTGGATGCCGCCTACCGGGCGGACCACCCGCAGGCGCGCCTGGGACGGCACGTGATGCTGGCGGTGGCCGACACCGGCGCCGGGATCCCGCCGGAGGCGCTGCCGCACATCTTCGAGCCGTTCTTCACCACCAAGGAGCCGGGCAAGGGCACCGGGCTGGGGCTCAGCATGGTGCACGGCGTGGTGGAGCAGCACCGCGGCTGGGTGCGGGTGAGCAGCGATCCGGGCCACTGGACCACCTTCCGGATCTACCTGCCGGCCGTGGAGGCTGCGGCCCTGCCCCGCACCGGCCGGCTGCCCCGGGCGGCCGGGGCGGCGGGCGGCGGCACCGAGACGGTGCTGCTGGTGGAGGACGAGCCGCCGGTGCTGGCGCTCTCGCGGGAGGTGCTGACCCGGGCCGGCTACCGGGTGCTGGCGGCCGCGGACGGGCCGCAGGCGCTGGAGCGCGCCGGCGAGGCGGAGGGCGGGCTGGACCTGCTGCTCACCGACGTGGTGCTGCCCGGCGGCATGAGCGGCTGGGAGGTGGCCGGGGAGCTGTCCCGGCGCTTCCCCGGGCTGCGCATCCTCTACACCAGCGGGTTCAGCGAAGAGCTGGCCGGCCGGGGCTTCGTGATCCCCGACGGCATGCCCTTCCTGGAGAAGCCCTACCTGCCGGACGACCTGCTGGACGCGGTGCGTTCGGTGCTGGATTCGCCGCCGGGAGCGGCGCCGCTAGGCCGGGGCTGAGCCGGGGCGGTCGAGCAGCTCGCGGACCTTGCGCCCCAGGGCGCTCGGCGAGAACGGCTTGGGCAGGAAGTCCTCGTTCTCCGACCAGCCTTCCGGGCCCGGGCCGGGCGGGACCAGGTAGCCGCTGACGTAGAGGATCTTGAGGTCCGGCCGGTCGCCCCGTATCTCGCGGGCCACCTCGCGGCCTCCGTGCGAGGGCATCACCACGTCCAGCACCGCCAGCGCGATCTCGTCGCGGTGCCGGGCGAAGACCCGCAGCGCCTCGTCGGAATCGCCCGCGGTCAGCACCCGGTAGCCCATCCCCTGGAGGGTGCTCTCGGTGAACCCCAGGGTGAGCGGGTCGTCCTCCCCCACCAGCACCGTCTCGGTGCCGCCGTGCACCGCCTCCGGCTCGGCCGCGCCCGGGACCGCCACCTGCTCGGAGATGGCGGGCAGGTAGACGCGCACCGTGGTGCCCGACCCCGGCTCCGACTCCACCTCGATGCAGCCTTCGTGCTGGCTCACGATGCCGTGCACCATGGCCAGCCCCAGCCCGCCGCGCTCGCCGCCGGCGGCGCTGAAGAACGGCTCGAACAGCCGCTCGCGGGCCTGCGCGTCCAGGCCCGGCCCGGTGTCGCTCACGGCCAGCTCCACGTAGGAGCCGGGGCGCATCTCCGGGTTGGAGCGCACCGAGTCCTCGCCCAGCTCCACGTTGCAGGTGCGCACCGTGAGCTGCCCGCCGCCGGGCATGGAGTCGCGCGCGTTGAGCCACAGGTTCAGCAGCACCTGCTCCACCTGGCCGGGATCGGCGTACACCCGGCGGAGGTCCGGCGCCAGGTCCGCGGTCAGGCGCACGTCCGGCTCCAGCACCCGCTGCATCAGTCGCCGCAGGTCCCCGACCACGTGGTTCAAGTCCAGCGGGGTGCGCTCCAGGCCCTGGCGCCGGCTCACCGCCCGGAGCTGCCGGATCAGCGTGCCCGCGTGGTCGGCCACCCGGGTGATCTCGTCCAGGTGCCGCTGCACCGGGGCGTCCGGCGGGGTGTCCATCTGCATGATCTGGATTTCGCTGCTGGCCGCGCCGAGCAGCTCGCCGAAGGCGCCCGCGATCCGCCCCGCCAGCTCCGCCACCGCCTCCATGCGCTGCGCCTGGCGCAGCCGGTCCTCCAGCGCCCGCCGCTCGGTGACGTCCACGGTGAAGCCCTGGTAGAAGAGCTGGCCGCTGCTAAGGTGGTGCACCGGCGTAGCCCGGACCCACACCTGCCGGACGCTGCCGTCGGGCCGGGCGATGCGCCCGTCGCCCTCGTACGGGCGCCCGGCGCGCACCGCGGCGCGGAACCCGCTCACCGCGCGCTCGCGGTCCTCGGGCACCAGCAGGTCGGCCCAGTGGGTGACCTCGGGCCCGGGCGGCCCCTCGGTGCCCAGGATGCGGGCCCACGAGCGGCTGAAGTAGGTGACCCGCCAGTCCTCCCAGGTCCAGATGCCCATCGGAGCGTTGTCCAGCACCGCCTGCAGCCGCACCTCCGCCACCCGGAGCGCGTCGGCCGCGGCGGCCTCGGCCGGGCCGCCGGGGACCGCTCCGGAAGCCGGCGCGCCCAGCAGCAGCCCGGCCTGCCCCGCGCCCGCCCCGCGCGCCAGCGCGCAGCGCAGCTCCACCGCACCCGGCGCGGGCCCGCGCAGGCGCAGCCGGAAGGTGGCCGCCTCGGACAGGCCGCCGGCGGCCAGGGCGCGGAGCGCCGGGCGCAGCTCTTCGGGGTCCACCAGGTGATCGGTGAGCGGGAGGCCGGTGAGTTCGCCGGGGGCGCGGCCCAGGAGGTCGGCCAGCGCGGCCGACACCCAGGACATGCGGGCGCTGGAGTCCAGCACGCACAGGGGCGTGGAGGGCGCGGCCCGGTCGGCCGGAGACGGAGGCGAGGAACCTAGGTTCATAGGGGCGTTGCGTTCGCGGCCAGCGCCTCCCTAACGGATCGCGGCTGCCGGCCCGGGGCTCTCAAGTCACGCGCGGGCCGGCTCGGCGGCATCCTGGGGCGTCCGTGACCCATCATCGGCCCGCCACCGGCCAGCGTCAACGGACAATCGCCCGAAACTCCACTCTCATCAGGCGCACCTCAGGCAATCGGCGGCTCGGCTGGCTCCAGCTTCCGGACGGGCATCATGCGGTGCAGCGCAGTCTGGAAGCGGCCCAGCTGGGCCAGGAAGATCAGCCCGCTGACGATCGCGCAGCCGGCTCCCAGGCGCACCGCCGACGGCGCGCCCAGCGTGTGCGCCAGCCACCCGACCAGCAGGCTCCCGAAGGGAGCCACGCCCAGGAACATGACGCCGTACAGTCCCATCACCCGCCCGCGCAGCAGATCGGGCACCACGCTCTGCACGGTGGTGTTGGTGGAGGCCATCTGGGTCATCATGCAGAAGCCCACCGGCACCATCACCGCCGTCGAGAGCCACAGGTCGCGGGAGAAGCTGAACGCCAGGAGCGCCAGCCCGAAGCCCACCGGGGCCAGCCCCAGGACCGGCCCCAGGCCGCGCGGGCTCTCGCGGCGGGCCAGCACCAGTGCCGCGGCCAGCGCGCCCACGCCCGCGCCGGACATCAGCAGCCCCAGCCCGCGCGCCCCGCCGTGGAGCACGCGGTCGGCGAAGATCGGCAGGATCACCAGGTAGGGCATGGCGGTGAGGCTGACCACGCCCAGCAGCACCAGCGGCCGCCACACCGCCTCCTCCCCGGCCACGTAGGTGACCCCCTCGTGCAGGTGCGCCAGCACCCCGCGCGTAGGCGGCGCCTCGGCGCGCGGCTCCAGGCGCATCCGCGCCAGCCCCACCAGCACCGCCACGTAGCTCACCCCGTTGAGCAGGAAGCACCAGCCCTCCCCCAGCGCCGCCACCACCAGCCCGGCGATCGCCGGGCCCACGATGCGCGCGCCGTTGAACATGGAGGAGTTCAGGGCGATGGCGTTGGGCAGGTCCTCGCGGCCCACCATCTCCACCAGGAACGCCTGGCGCGCCGGCATGTCGAAGGCGTTCACGCAGCCCATCACCAGCACCGCCGCGAAGATGTGCCACTCCCGGACCGCCGAGGCCAGGGTCAGGCCCGCCAGGGTGAAGGCGCACACCAGGGACAGGGTCTGGGTGGTCACCACGATGTTCCGGCGGCGCATGCGGTCGGCGGCCACGCCGGCCACCGGCCCCAGCAGCAGGATCGGGATCTGGCCCAGGAAGCCCATGGCGCCCAGCATCACCGCCGAGTGGGTCAGCCGGTAGAGCAGCCAGGACTGCGCGACGCTCTGCATCCAGGTGCCCACCAGCGAGATCAGCTGCCCGCCGGCGAACAGCCGGAAGTTGCGGTGGCGCAGGGCGCGGAAGGTGCGCGGGGAGGCTTCGCGGCGGCTCACGACCGGGCCGCGCGCCGCGGGGCGTGGAGCTTGGGGATCGGCATGCATGCGATTCTGGGCGACCCTCCGCGGAGTGTCAAATCCGCGCGCCCGCGCCCCCGGCCAGCCGCGGGCTACGGGACCACGGTCAGCTTGACCGAGCGCGCCCCCTGCGCCGTCAGCAGCCGCGCGAAGTAGGCCCCGGCGCCCACCGCGCGCCCGGCCGAGTCGCGCAGGTCCCAGGCCGCCAGGTGCGCGCCGGCCGCGAGCCAGCCCGAGGCCAGCTCCCGCACCAGCCGGCCCGAGGCGTCGTGCAGGGTCAGCCGCGCGGTGCCCGCCTGGGGCAGGCAAAAGGAGATCTGCGTCGCGGAGCGCGCCGGGTTGTGGAGGCACCTCAGGGCCAGGAGCCCCTCGCCGGGGTCGCCCGCCGCCGCCGCCTCGTTGGGGGTGAAGTACTGGGTCCGGTAGTTGAAGGTGTCCGCCACGTAGGTCTCGCCGTCGCCCGCGTGCACCGCCACCCCGAACGGGAAGCTGAACTGGCCGGCACCGGTCCCCGCGCCGCCCCACTGCCCCAGGTAGGTCCCGTTCGCGGCGAACTTCTGCACCCGGTCGTTGTCGGTGTCCGCCACGAACAGGTGCCCGTATTGGTCGGTGGCGGCGCCCGCGGGCTGGCTGAACTGGCCGTTGCCGGAGCCCGGCCCGCCCCAGGCGCCGGTGAACGCGCCCATGGTGGTGAACGCCTGGACCCGGCTGTTCCCGGTGTCCACCACGTACACGTGGCCGTCGAACGCCGCCACGCCGTTGGCGCTGCTGAACTGGCCCGCGCCGGAGCCCTGGCTGCCCCACTTGGTCAGGAAGCCCCCGGCGGAGGTGAACTTCTGCACCCGGGCCGATTCGGTCACGTACACATTGCCGCTGTCGTCCACGGCCACGCCGGTGGGGCTGGTGAACTGCCCGTTGCCCACGCCCGCGGAGCCCCACTTGCGCAGGTAGGTGCCGGCGCTGTCGAACTCGGACACCCGGCTGTTGCCGTACTCCACCACGTACACGTGGAAGGCCGAATCCACGGCGATGCCGTAGGGCGCGTTGAGCTGGCCGGGCTGCGTGCCGCCCCCGCCCCACAGGCGCACGAACGCCCCGCTGGGGCTGAACTTCTGCACCACGTTGTTCAGGAAGTCGGTGACGTACACGAAGCCGGCGCCGTCCACCGCCACACCGTTAGGGCTGTTGAACTGCGAACTGCCGGAGCCGGCCGAGCCCCACTGTCCGACGTACGTGACCGGCGGGGCGGCCGAAGCACAGGTGGCGAGGATCGAGGCGGCCGCGACCAGGGTGCCGCTTCCGTGGAACCACTTCATGGGACAGCCTCCGTTGCGCGTAGGGGCGCGCTGGGTCGTCAGCCCCGGGGGGAGCGAAGCGCAGCGTCGGCGGCCATGGCAGCGAACAGCAGGAAGAGATACGCGATGGAGAAACGGAACAGTTTCACCGAGTCCCGCTCGGCGCCGTTGCGGTACAGCCGCAGCGCGTGGCGCAGGAAGCCGGCGCCCAGCAGCGCGGCGCTCAACGTGTACGGCCAGCCGGCCGCGCCCAGCGGCTGCAGGCTGAGGCTGGCGGCCACCAGGGCCAGGCTGTAGAGCAGGATGCGCCGGCGGGTCACCGCGCGCCCGTGGGTCACCGGCAGCATCGGGATGCCGGCGGCCTGGTAGTCGCCGCTGCGGTACAGCGCCAGCGCCCAGAAGTGCGGCGGGGTCCACAGGAACACGATCGAGGCCTGGAGCAGCGCCACCGCCGAGAGGTGCCCGGTGACCGCGGCCCAGGCGATGAGCGGGGCGGCCGCCCCGGCGCCGCCCCCGATCACGATGTTCTCGGGGGTGCTGCGCTTGAGCCACACCGTGTACACCACCGCATAGTAGAAGATGGACACCAGCCCCAGGAGCGCCGCGAAGAGATTGGTGAAGGTGGCCAGCACCGCCCACGAGAGCGCCGCCAGCACCATCCCGAACAGCCACGCGCTCCACGGTGCCAGCAGCCCCGAGGGCAGCGGGCGGCGCGCGGTGCGCACCATCAGCGCGTCGATGTCGCGGTCGAAGTAGTGGTTGAACGCCGAGGCCGAGCCCGAGGCCAGGGCGGTGCCCGCCAGCGCACCCCAGAACACGCCCGGGCGCGGCAGGCCGCGGGCGGCCGCCAGGAGCGCCGGCACGCCGGTGAGGATCACCAGGGTCATGATCCGAGGCTTGGTCAGCTCCAGGCAGGCAAGGGCGAGCCGGGCCGGCGTCGGTCGGACCGCCACGGCCCGGCTGACCTGGGCCGAGCCGCGGGAGGTGGGGGACGCACAGACGGCCCGGCTGCCCTGCAGCCGGACCCCGCGGCGGGGTGGCGGGGTGCGGCCCACGGCTTCGCGTTCCAGGGCGCTGTGGCTCATCGGGTCACCGCCGGGGCCGGACCCGCGGCGCGGCGCGACCGGGCGGGGCGTTCCGGGCTCGCCCGGAACGCGGTGACGACGCACACCGCCAGCAGCGCCTCGGCGTTGGCGAGATGCAGCGCCGAGAGCCACACCGGCAGCCTCCACAGCACGTTGAGCGCCCCCAGCGCCACCTGCACCAACACCAGCACCACCGCCCAGCGGGCCCCCGCGCGCACCCGCGAGTCCTCCGACTGGCCGGCGCGCCAGGCGGCGATCGCGAGCACCGCGGTGAGCACGTACGCCCCGTAGCGGTGGATCATCTGGACCCCGACCAGCCCTTCGAGCGGCGGGAACCAGCGGCCGTTGGCGGTCGGAAAGTCGGGCACCGCCAGCCCCGCGTGCTGGGTGCTGACCAGCGCCCCCAGAATCATCTGCCCGTACACCGCCAGCGCGGCGAGGGCCAGCGTGGCCCGCGCGCTGAGGGCCTGCTCCTCGCGCGCGGCGTCGGCCCGCGCCGCGGACCGCCCGGCGCGCGCCGGCCCCGCCGGGGGTGCAGCGTCCGCGGCCGGGCCCGCGCCCGGCCCACGCGTCTCGCGGCTCGCCACCAGGTGGATCCACAGCACCGCGGCGAACAGCGCCACGGCGGTGGCCAGGTGCCCGGTCACCACGGCCGGCGAGAGCAGCTTCCACACCGTGAGCGCGCCCAGCACGATCTGCGCGACCACCAGCAGCAGCGCCACCACGGTGAGCGCCCCCAGGCGCGTGCGGGTCTCCGCGCGGCGGAACACGGCCACCGCCAGCGCCACCAGCAGCAGCGACAGCGCCCCGGCCACGGCGCGGTGCGAGAACTCCATCAGGATGTGGAACTCGCGGTCGGGCACCAGCCGGCCGTGGTACAGGGGCCAGGTCAGGTAGGAAAGCCCGGAGTTGGTGGAGCGCACCAGATTGCCCAGCACCACCAGGAGGTAGGTGAGGGTGGCGGTTACGAGGGAGAGCGTCGCCACGCCCCGGAAGGGGGAAGTCACGGGTCGCATGTGCGGTCCTCGGGCCGGGCCCGCGCTGGCGGGCGGCAGAAAGAAGAGGATAACCACAAGCAAAATTGAGAGTTACGCGGGTGATGCCGGCATGGCCGGGGGTCGCCGCCGAATTCGGTGCCCGCTCGGAACGGCCGCTGCGGCTGCGGCTTCACCGGCCCGCACATTAGATGCGGCGCCCGCCCGTGGGAAGCACCCGCCGGCGGGCGGAACGCCGGCGCCGCGGCCGGCGGCACTTCGTGTACACTACCGGCCGTTCTGTCGCCGTTCGCCGCACACCCGGAGGCCACCGCGGATGTCCCTCACCGAGACCTTCCTCAAGCTCACCCCGGCCGGGATCCTGGACGCCGTGGAGGTGGGCGGCCGGCGCGCCACCGGGCGGGTGGTGGCCCTCAACAGCATGGAGAACCGGGTCTACGACGTGGAGCTGGAGGACGGCGCGCGGGTGGTGGCGAAGTTCTACCGCCCCGGCCGCTGGTCGGCCGAGACCATCCTGGACGAGCACCGGTTCCTCGACGACCTCGCCGCCGAGGGCGTGCCGGTGGCCGCGCCGCTGCGGCTCGGCTCCGGGCCGGCTCCGGCGGGCGCGGGCGGCCCGCCGTCCGCTGAGGGGTCGGACAACGCGAGCCCCGCCCCCACCCTGGGCCAGATGGAGGGCATCCTCTTCGCGCTCTTCCCGCGGGTGCGCGGGCGGCCGGTGGAGGAGCCCTCGGAGGCCGAGCTGCGGCGCCTGGGCGCGCTGCTGGCCCAGCTGCACAACGTGGGCGCGCGGCGCGATGCGCCCCACCGCCTGCGCATCAACCCGCACACCTACGGCCGCCAGGACCTGGAGTTCCTGGAGGCCAACCAGCTGGTGCCGGCGAACGTGTGGCCGCGCTACCGAGAGGCCGCGGCGCGGATCCTGGACGCGGTGGAGCCGCGCTTCGAGGGCGCCCCCGCACAGCGCATCCACGGGGACTGCCACCGCGGGAACCTGCTGTGGGACGGGCACGACTTCCTGTTCGTGGATTTCGACGACATGCTGGTGGGACCGCCGGTGCAGGACGTGTGGCTGCTGACGCCGGGCCGCGACGCCGAGGGCCAGGCCCACCGCCAGGCGCTGCTCGAGGGCTACGAGGCGCTGCGCGAGTTCGACCGCGACACCCTGAGCCTGGTGGAGCCGCTGCGGGCCATGCGGCTCATCCACTACAGCGCCTGGATCGCGCGCCGCTGGGAGGACCAGGCCTTCCGGCGCGTCTTCCCCCACTTCGGCACGGTGCGCTACTGGCAGCAGGAGACGCAGGACCTGCTGGAACAGCTGAGCGTGATCCTGGGCCTGGAGTGATCGGGCTATTTCAACGGCACCGGGTCCGGCAGCCGGGCCACCAGCGCCCGGCACAGGTCCGCCAGGTACTCGCGGTACTCCGCGTCGCGCCGCGGCTTCGCGGCGTAGCGGTCCCCGTACCAGTCGTTGTACACCGCGTCCAGCAGGGTGGCGATCTCCGACCTGGGCGCCGCGTCGGACAGCCCCGGCGGCCGGGTGCGGGCGTACATGAGGTGGTGCGGCTCCTCCCGGAGCGCCGGATCCCACAGCGACAGCCGCGGCTGCTGGTACGGGATGTCCAGCCGCCGGAGTTCCATGCCGCGCTCGCGGGCCAGGGCCCGGAAGAGGCCCTCGCGGGCGCGGCAGCGCATCGGCCGGCTGCTGGTGTCGGGGTGCTCGACCTCGAACACGAGCCCGGCGCACTCGCGGAGTTCGCCCTCGCCGAGGCGCACCAGCGCGTCCAGGATCGCGGGCAGCACCTGCTGGCGCTCGGGGCAGCGGTCGTCGGTCACCAGGTAGGAGATGAGCAGCAGCCGGGTCCGCGGATAGTACTGGCCGTAGAGGAGCCCGGCCACCTTGGAGCCGGCCTTCGCCAGCAGCAGGTAGTCCTCGAACCGGGCCCGCCGGTCGGGGCGCGCGGCCTCGAACTCGCTCCGCCACCGGAGGATGTTCTCGAAGCTCTCCCGCTGGCGGGCCGGGATGCGCCGCCGATAGAGACGGTACGCCCCGAGGAAGTCCCGCGGCGAGGAGCCGGTGACGCGCTGGACCGCGACCGGGGCCGCCTTCCGGGGGGCGGTCCGGCCGGTCACGCGGGCCAGCAGCTCCGCGACGTTCACCGCCCGGGGCTCCCCGGCTGCGGGCCGGCGGCGCCGGTCGCAGCCGCACCCGGCGGGCCGCTCAGGGCCGGCCAGGCGCGCGCCACGCCCACCAGGTAGAAGATGCCGGTGAGGAGCGAGACGGCCGAGAACACCAGGACCCGCGGGTGGTGCACCAGCCCGCGGCTGAACGCCACCAGCCCGGGGACCAGGAACAGCCCCCGCAGCGTGTAGACGACGCCGATCACCACCAGCGCCGTGCGCAGCAGCAGCCAGCGCCCGAGCACCCGGGCGCCGGAGAGCGCGTAGAGGCTGCACAGCACGAACAGCGCGGCGACGGCAAGGGTCAGCAGCGTCGGGCCGAGGACGCTCCCGTGCTCCACCCGGGCCGCCAGGCCCGGCGCGCCGAAATAACGGTAGCCCCTCGGCCCCACGATCGCGATGGCCACGTGCAGCGCGGCGATGCCCAGGCTGCACGCGGCCGCGAGCAGCAACGGAATGCGGCCGTCACGGTTCATCACTTCCTCCTCGGGGGTTCCGGGCGCGGCGGGCCGGCTCGCTCCGGCTCTTCGGCCCACAGCACCACTCGTCGGGCACATAAAGGTCTGCACCTGGAAGCTCTTGCCGCCCGCGGAGGTCACGGCCCGCGAGGCCAGCAGCACGTACCCCTGCCCCACCGCCAGGCGTTCCAGCTCCTCGGGCCGCACCAGGCGCAGCACCGGGGCCAGCGCCCGGAGGCTCGGGAACGGCGACGGGGTCACCTCCGCGACCGCCTCGCTGGGCAGCTGCACCACCGAGATCAGGATGCCGCCGCGCACGACAAGCGAGCGGATGCGCTGCAGCGCCCGCCCCACGTCCACGTACTCGAACAGGAGCCCCGCAAACGCCAGTTCGACCGGCGCGAAGGCCACGGCGTCGGTCTGGATGTCGCCGGCGATCAGCTCCAGGCCCGGCAGGCGGGCGGCGTGGCGGGCGCGGGCGACTTCGAGGTAGTCCGGGTTGAGGTCCACCCCCACCACCCGGCGGGTCACCTGCGGCGCGATCCGCTCGAGACCGTTCCCCCCGGCGCAGCCCAGCACCGCCACCGAGCGCGGCGCGTGCTGCGCCAGCGCCTCGGCGAACACGTCGGCCAGGAGCTGCGCCTGGGCGATCCCGGGCAGCCCCATGTGGCCCTCGTAGTCGGCGAGCGGGATCTCGAGCCACGGGTTGGTCATGGGTCCCCGGGGCGGAGCGGCGCCGCCCGCGCTCACCTCCGACCGTGCAGGTACACCTCGAAGGGCGAGCGCCGGTCCGCGCCGACGTCGGCGAAGTTCAGGATCGTCATGTACTCCTGGATGCGCCCGATCAGCCGCTCGGCGTACTCGGCGCTGGGCGTGCCCGAGCCCGGCGGCATGAGCCCCTGCAGCACCGTCCCGTCGCTCCGGAGCAGCATGGTCGGGATCGAAACCACGATCCGCCCGCCGTTCCGCAGCACCCGGTAGGCCTCGTGCAGCGCCGTGCGGCGGTCGAAGAGCGTGGACTGGAACGCCCGCAGGGACACGTACAGGTCCACCGAGCCGTTCGCGATCGGCCGCAGCTCCTCGGCCTCGCACACGTGGCTCGTCATCTGCGGCAGCTTGGAGCGCGCGTAGCGCAGCGCCTCCTCCGAGATGTCCACCGCGCGGAAGGCGTGCACTTGGCTCAGGAAGGCCGCGTCGGCGTAGCCGTTGCCGATGCCCACGTCCAGGACGTCCAGCGACGCGACGTCGTTCACCCCCAGGTCCTTGAGCAACTCCATGAAGTACTCCTGCCACGGCCTGAGGCCCGCGAGCTTGATCTCGGAGGGCCGCGCCAGCTTCTCGTCCTCGCGCGGCTCCGCGTACTTCAGGGTGAAGGCCTTCGCCCGGGCCTGGCGCAGAATGCCGCCGATCTCCTGCGCCGGCTGGGCCGGATACCACGCCCGCGCGCAGATGCGCTCCAGGTCGGTGATCGTGAGCCGGTCGCCGATGGCCAGGCCGTCGATGCGGATGCCCCGGGCCGCCGCCTCCGCCTTCACGATCTCGCCGATGTTCTGGAGGCGGTACTTGGAGGTGGTCTCGACCGACTTCTCGCCGGGGACCGGACGGGCCTCCGCGGCCTCGTGCGCCGGCCACACCCGGACGAACAGCAGGATCCCCGCCGCCAGCAGCGCCGGCCCCAGGATGGACAGGGTGCGGGTCGCGCCCGGCCCGAACTGCGGCACCTTGACGATGCCGAAGTCCAGGCCGCTCAGGTACGGGCCCACCGCGAGGATCAGGAACAGCGTGAGGAGGGTCACGCCGAAGGCCTGGGGAAGACCGAGGACCGCGAACGTGCTGCGCCTCTTGGCCGGCATGCTCAGCACTCCCGGAGGACGCCGTGCGCGCGTCCCAGCCGCTAGGAGGAGGATCCACCGCGGTCATCCGGGGCCACGGAAGCCGCGCTCGAAGTGCCCCATCATAGCCGGGAAACGCCGCGAATCAAGGCCCGCCCGGAAGTCGCGCGGCCTCGGTCTCGAGGGCCTCGGCGCACGCCCGGAGCGCGGCCCGGCGGCTCCCGCCCGCCTCCAGCGCGGCCTCCTCCCGGAGCAGCTGGGAATACGCGAGGATCCTCTCCTTCGAGCCGAGGCACAGGGCGGCCGTGGACGCGTCCACCCGCCGGAGCAGCTCCGCTTCCGAGCCCACCAGCAGGCCGTAGGCCTCGTCCAGCTGCGCCCGGGCCTCCTCGGTCCGGCCGCTGGTCCGGAGCCCGGCGATGCGCGCGAGCATCGCCGCCACGGCGCGGGCCTGGCGGAGCAGGTAGTCCTCGCGCTGAGAGCCGCTCAAGTCAGCTCCTTCGGGTGCACCTGGAGCGGGGCGCGCGCCGGCGCCGCCCGGACGGCCGGGCGCGCGGCCCTCGGGAGGAGCCGGCTCACTCGGGAAGCGGCACCGCCGCCCCGGGTCCCACCACCGTGGTCCACTCGCGCACCCGCCAGCGCTTCACGAGGCCCCGGGTCACGTACGGATCCGCCTGGGCGAACGCCCGCACCACGTCCGGCGAGTCGGCCCGGAACAGCAGCACCGCCTGGTCCACCGGGTCCGAGAGGGTTCCGCCCAACAGCAGCTCGCCCCGCGCCACCGCCGCCCGCGCGAGCTTCAGGTGCTCGGCGCGGACGGTTTGCCGCCGGGTCACGTAGTCGTCAGCGACGTCGTAGAGGAGGAGGTAGTGCATGGGTCGCTCCGTCCTTCAAAATGGCCGTGATCTGTCGATGATGTCCTGGATAGGTGAACCTCACTCTACCCCGCCCTCGCCTCCCACTCCTTGATCAGCCGCTCCAGCTCCCCGTCCACCTGCTGCGCCAGAGCCTGGAGCTGGGCCAGCTTGGCCCAGTTCATGGCGTTCTTGGGATCGGCCATCTCGGCATGCAGGCCTCCGCGGCGCTGCTCGGCCCGGGCGATCTTCTCCTCCAGCTTCTCCAGCTCGCGGGCCCGGCGCCGCTCGTCGGCCGCTGCCTGGCGGCGGGCCGCGCCGCGGCCAGCCTCCGCCGAAACCGCGCGCGGCGCGGGCTTGGCGGCCACCGCCGCGGCCTCCAGCGCGGCGGCCTCGGCCTCCCGGCGCTCGCGCCACTCGGACCAGGTGCCGTCGAACACCTCCACCTTCCCGTCGGCCACCACCCACAGGGTGCGGGCCACCTGGTCCAGCAGGTAGCGGTCGTGGCTGGCCAGGAGCAGCGTGCCGCCGAAGAGGGCCAGCGCGCGGGCCAGGGACTCCTGCGAGGCCAGGTCCAGGTGGTTGGAGGGCTCGTCCAGCATGAGAACGTTGGCGCCGGTGAGGATCAGCCGCGCCAGCATGAGCCGGCTCTTCTCCCCGCCGGAGAGGGTGGAGACCGGGCGGAACACCTCCTCGCCGCGGAAGTCGAACCGGCCCAGGTAGGTGCGCAGCGTCTCCTGGGACTCCAGCGGCAACACCGACCACACTTCGTCCAGCACGCTGTTGGCGGAGTCCAGGCTCTCGTGGGTCTGGTCGTAGTAGCCGGTCCGCACCCGCGCCCCGAGCGTGATCTCGCCGGCCTCCGGGGGCTCGGTGCGGGCCAGGGTGCGCAGCAGGGTGGACTTGCCCGAGCCGTTGGGGCCCACGATCCCGATGCGCTGGCCCCGGGTGACCCGCAGGTCCACGCCGTTCAGCACCACGTGCTGGTCGAAGCGGCGCACCAGGCGGCGCACGGTGAGCACCTGCTCGCTGCTGCCGGCGGCCTCGAAGAAGCGCAGGTCGGCGGCGTCGCGCTCGGCCGCCGGGCGCACCAGCGCCTGCCTCCGCGCCAGGAGCTTCCGCCGCGACTGGGCCTGGCGGGTCTTCTGGCCGGCGATGTTGCGCCGGATGAAGTCCTCGATCCGCTCGCGGTCCTTCTTCTCCAGCTGGTAGGCGCGCGCGGCGCGCTCGAAGGCCTCGGCCTTCTGCTCGCGGAAGGCGGTGTAGTCGCCCTCGTAGAAGCTGAGGCGCCCGCGCTCCACCTCGGCCACGTGGTCCACCAGGGCGTCCAAGAAGGCGCGGTCGTGGGCGATCAGCACGATCGCCCCGTCGAACTCGGCGAGGCGATCCTCCAGCCACTCGGTGGTTTCCAGGTCCAGGTGGTTGGTGGGCTCGTCCAGCAGCAGCAGCTCGGGGTCGCACAGCCACAGGCGCGCCAGGCGCAGCCGGGTGCGCTGGCCGCCCGAGAGCGCGCCCACCGGCAGGGTCCAGCTCCGCTCCGGCAGGCCGATCTCGGCCAGCGCCCGGTCAATCCGCGAGTCCAGCGTGTAGCCGCCCTCGCGGGAGTAGCGCTCCTCGAGGTGGCCCAGGCGCTCCAGCACCTCGTGCGCGTCGTCGCTCTCGGGGGTCAGCGTGGCCAGCAGCCGGTGCAGCCCGTCCAGCTCGGATTCCAGCTCGGCCAGCGTCTCCAGGCCCGCGGCCACCGCCTCGCGCGCCGGCAGGCCGGGGTCGAGATCCCGGTCCATCTGGTGGTGCACCGAGATGCGCAGCCCGGAGCGCCGCCACACGGTGCCGTCGGAAGGCTCCAGCTCGCCCGCCAGGATGCGCAGCAGGGTGGTCTTGCCCGCGCCGTTGCGCCCCACCAGCGCCCAGCGGGAGCCGGGCGTGATCGGCCACTGCACGTCCTCGAGCACGTAGGTGCCGGAGAAGTGATGGGAGATGGACTGCGCGCGCAGCAGGGACATGGTCTAGGTCCGTGGGTCGAGGGCCGGCGCAGTCCGCGAGCTAGAGGTTCTCCTTGAGCCAGCCCAGGATCAGGCCCGGCAGCGGCGGCTCGGCCGCGAACATGTTGGTGCCGTGGCCGGCCTTGGCGAACACCTTGACCGAGTTGCGGCCCCGCGCGAGCGTGCCCAGCCGGCGCACCGTGGAGGCGGAGTAGTCGTCGTCGTCGCTGGCCAGCAGGAAGATGGACCGCGTCCCGTACTGCTCCATGGCCCGCTCGGTCTTGAGCCCGTGGTAGTCCAGCCCCGGGGAGAGCAGCACCAGGGAGTGCACGCGCTTGTCGCCGGCCGCCGCCAGCAGCGCGCTGTTGGCGCCGATGCTGGCGCCCACGATGCCCAGGTGCTCGGTCTCCACCTTGGGCTGCGCCACCATCCAGTTGAGCGCGGCGGTGACGTCGCCCGGCAGGGCCTTCCAGTCGCGGGCGCTGAAGTCGTTGTAGTCCAGCCGCCGGTTGCCCTGCTTGACGCTCTCGCCGTGGCCGCGGAAGTCGATTGCCAGCACGCTGTATCCCGCGCCCGCCAGCTGCTCGGACAGGGCGTCCCAGTCGTGGCGCTGGTGGCCGAGCATGTGCAGCAGCAGCACCGCCGGGGCTTTCTCGCCCTGGGCCCACCAGGTGCCCGCCAGCGGCACGCCGTCGGGCGTGGTCACGGTCACCCGCTCAGCGGTCACCTTGGGCGCCTCCCGGGCGCCCGCCAGCGTCGCCAGGAGCAGCACCCCGGCGATCACCAGCGCCGCCGCGCACAACAGCAGTGTCTTCATGTCTACTCCTTGGACGCGGCCGGGGGCCGCGGGGTTGGAAGCGCCACCGCCTCACTTCGGTTCTCCCGGCGGGCCGCCGGGCGCCGGCCCCGCCGCCGCGCCGCCGGCTCCGGGCGCGCCGCGCCCGCGGAGCTTCGCCTTGAGCGCCGCGACGTGCTTCAGCCGCTCGGCGATCCGGGCCTCCACGCCCTGGTCGCTCGGCCGGTACAGCCGGAGGTGCGCCAGCGCCCCGGGCAGGTAGCTCTGGGCGTTCACGTGCTCGTCGAACTCGTGCGAGTACTCGTAGCCCTCGGCGTAGCCCAGGTCCTTCATCAGCCGCGTGGGCGCGTTGCGGATGTGCAGCGGCACGGGCTCGGCCGGCAGTTCCTGCACCGCGCGCTCCGCCGCCTGGTAGGCCGCGTACGCCGAGTTGCTCTTGGGCGCGGCGGCCAGGTACAGGCAGGCCTCGGCCAGCGCCAGCTCGCCCTCCGGCGTGCCCAGGAAATGATACGCCTGCATGGCGTGGAGCGCCACGGCCAGCGCGTTGGGATCGGCCAGCCCGACGTCCTCGGTGGCGAAGCGCACCATCCGGCGGGCGATGTACAGCGGCTCCTCCCCCGCGGCCAGCATGCGCGTCATCCAGTACAGCGCGGCGTCCGGGTCGCTCCCGCGGAGGCTCTTGTGGAGCGCGGAGATGAGGTTGTAGTGCTCCTCGCCGGCCTTGTCGTAGAGCAGCGACTTCTGCTGCAGCGCCCGCTCGGCCAGCGGCAGGTCCACCGCGCCGCCGGTCCCGGCCAGGTGGCCGGCGATCTCCAGCGCGTTGAGCGCCCGCCGCGCGTCGCCGTCGGCCACCCGCGCGAAGTGGCGCAGCGCGTCGGGCTGGGCGGTGAGGCCCAGCCGCCCCAGGCCGCGCTCCGCGTCGGCCAGCGCCCGCTCCAGGATGGTGACGATGTCGTCCTCGGTCAGCCGCTCCAGCACGTACACCCGTGCCCGGCTCAGCAGCGCGGAGTTCACCTCGAACGACGGGTTCTCGGTGGTGGCCCCCACCAGCACGATGGTGCCGTTCTCCACCCACGGCAGGAAGGCGTCCTGCTGGGCCTTGTTGAAGCGGTGGATCTCGTCGATGAACAGCACCGTGGGCCGGGCCGTGGCGCGCAGCCGCTCGGCCGCCCCGCGCACCACGGCGCGGATCTCGGCCACCCCGGAGGTCACCGCGCTGTAGGACTCGAAGTGGCTGCGGGTGCGCTCGGCCAGGATGCGCGCCAGGGTGGTCTTGCCGGTGCCCGGCGGGCCCCAGAAGATCATGTTGTGCGGCTGGTCCTGCAGCAGCGCCTCGCGCAGCGGCGCGCCCGGGCCGAGCAGCGCCGGCTGGCCCACGAACTCCTCCAGCGTGCGCGGCCGCATGCGGTCGGCGAGCGGCGCGTGGGGCGCCGGACGCGGGCGCGCGCCGCCCGGCCCCTCCGGCCCGCCCGCCGGCGGCCGGGGCTCGGCGCCGAACAGCTCCTCCTGGCCGCTCACCCGGCCTCCCCCTCGAACGCCAGCCGGCACTCGCGCGCGCGCGGGCCGTCGAATTCGCAGAAGAACACCGCCTGCCACCGCCCCAGGTCCAGGCGCCCGCCGCGCACCAGCACCCGCACCGAGGTGCCCACCAGCGTGGAGAGGATGTGCGCGTCGGAGTTGCCCTCGGCGTGCCGGTAGCCGCGGTCGCGAGGCACCAGGCGGGTGAGCGTGGTCACGATGTCGGCGGCCACGTCCGGGTCGTAGCCCTCGTTCACCGTGAGCCCGGCGGTGGTGTGCGGGCACAGCACCGTCAGCACGCCCTCGCGCAGCCGGCGGGCGCTTACCCAGGCCTCCAGCCGCGCAGTGATGTCCAGCAGCTCGGCGCGCGCGCCGGTGGACACGTTGATGACATCAAGGATCATGGCCGGCCTCCCGCGTTCCCGGTGAACGTAGGAGCGGCGGCCGGCGGGGTCAAGGGCGGGGCGGCGCTATCTGCAGACTGTCACTGAGCGAGCCGAGCTGGATGGGAGGGAACGGCGCGAAGTCTGACGTGCCCGCCGCCGGCGCCCTGGATCCGCATGCGACCTCCCCGGGTGTCTGTCTCGCGGGCGCATGGCGCGCTCGGGAGCCTGAACCCCGGCGGGTTCGCCTGGCAAGGTCGGGAAGACGCCTCAGGGGCGGGCGAGGGAGCCCGAGCAAGACGCGAATCCGGGGTCAGGTCAGGTTGTCAGGGCTCATCGCTGCGTTGGTTGACCGCTACGCTGATTCGCCAAGCGGAGTGACTATGCCGCCCTCGCGCTGCACGTCGCGCAACGCAAGCCACGCTACCAGCCCTTGGCCGATGTCAACGAGTGCGTGCAGTGCCATGGCCGGCAAGAGCGATCCGCACATCAGCACTACGAATGTGAGCCCACTGCCGACAACGCCAGCAGCCAAGAGGCCCTTTGCGCCCTGGTACGCATGTG
>DATKKS010000067.1:0-28774 GCA_035542815.1 Saccharimonadales bacterium (SeqCode)
ATCATGGGGCCGCTGGCCCAGGGGGCGAGCGTGAGCAACCAGTGCTTGGCCGCCCTGGACAGCAGCCGGATGGTGCTGGCGTGGCGCTCCACCTCCGGCAGCCAGAGTTCCATCTACTTCAGGGTCTTCGGCGGCTCGGCCTGGGGCAACATCCAGGGGCCGGCGGGCGCGCCCACCGGCTCGGCCTGGCCGTTCACGCTGGCGGCCGACCCGGTCAGCGAGCGGCTCAGCTTCCTGTGGGAGAGCGACGCCATCCAGGGCGGCTACGTGTCCTACCGCGACGTCTCGCTCGGCGGGCCGTGGGATGCCGCGAGCCACGTGCTGGCCGGGCCGGATTCCGGGGGCGCCTACCAGCCGTTGGCGGTGCAGGACGCCGCCGGCGACCTGGTCGTGGTGTGGGTCCAGACCGGCGCGGTGCATGTTCGGCTGCGCCAGGGCACCGCCCCGGTGGGCCAGCCGCCGCAGATCATCCCGCTGGACCCCGCCCCCCAGTACCTGGGACGGAACTACCCCAACCCGATGCGGCCGCGCACCACCATCCCCTTCCGGGTGCCGGCGACCGGGGCGCGCGGCTCCGCCGGCTCGGCCGCGGGGGCGCCCCCCACGCCGGATCCTGCCCGCCGGGTGCGCCTGTCCATCCTGGACGTGTCCGGGCGGCGGGTGCGGCTGCTGCTGGATGGACCGCGGGACCCGGGCGACTATCAGGTCACCTGGGACGGCACCCTGGAGGGCGGCCGCCGGGCGCCGGCCGGGGTGTATTTCTGTCGCCTCGAACTGGGGGCCGGGCGTGTCGAGACCCGCAAGCTGCTGCTCCTCCCGTAGGCCCGGCCGGGCCGCGAGCCTGCGACTGCCCGCGGTGGCATGGGCGGCGGCGCTGCTGCTGCCCGCGGCGCCGGCGTGGAGCGCGCTGTACCACGTCCCTGGCGACCTGCCCTCGGTGGGCGCGGCATTGGGCCTGGCGCTCGCCGGAGACACCGTCCTGGTCGCCCCGGGCACCTGGAGCTGTTCCGCCGACGTGCACACCGGGGTGACCCTCCTGGGGGACGGCCTGCCCGGCTCGGTGGTGCTGGACGCGGGCGGCCAGGGCGCCGCGCTGCGGCTCGCCGACGCCAACGGCTCCACCCTGCTGTCCAACCTGGTGCTCACCGGCGGGACCGGCACGCTGGTGGACCAGACCCGCTACGGGGGCGGGCTGTACGCGGTGCGCTCCTCGGCGGTGCTCTCCCGCGTGCGCATCACCGGCTGCTCCGCGGCGGTGGGCGGCGGAGCCTACTTCGAGCAGGGCGCGCCGGCGCTGCGTGGCTGCCAGCTCGACCACAACCAGGGGGACTTCGGCGCGGGCCTCGCGCTGAACCACGGCATCGCCCGCCTGGACACCTGCAGCCTGTCCGCCAACAGCGCCACCAGCGCCGGGGGCGGGATCCTGAGCCTCAACGGCGCCTCGCTGGCGATGTTCCTGGGCGACCTGACCGGCAACAGCTCCAGCGCCGACGGCGGCGGGATGTATTTCCTCAACTCCACCGCCAACCTGCTGGCGGTCACCGTGGCGCAGAACACCGCCGCCGGCGACGGCGGCGGCATCTTCAGCGGCATGGGCTGCGGGCTGTCGCTCAACACCGACGTGCTGGTGGGGAATCGGGCGGCCCGGGGCGGCGGGCTGTACGCCGGGTGCGGCGGGCCCACGGCGCGCCCGCTGCCGGGGCGGCTGCGGGGGGCGGCGCGGGCCGCGCCGGGCTCCGGCTGCAGCCAGGCGGCGATCTTGGGCAACACCTTCGTGGGCAACACCGCCTCGGTGGCCGGGGGCGCGGCGGCGCTCAACGACCAGGCGATGTTGGGGTTCGTCTACAACATCGTGATCCAGAGCGGGGGCGGGTACGGCCTGAGCTGCCTGGACCTGCGCGCTTCGCTCGACCTGCGCTGCGACGACTTCTGGCACAACCAGCCCGCGGACCTGGGCCCGGGCTGCAGCGGCACCGACATCGCGTCCGTGGACCCGATGTTCTGCAACGCCAGCGGGGGCGACTACGGCCTGTGCTCCAACTCCCCGATGGCCTCGGTGCCGTGCACCATCTCGGGCACCTTCCTGGGAGCGTACGGCGTGAACTGCGGCAGCTGCGCCCCCGCGGTGCGCACCACCACCTGGGGCCGCCTGCGCCGCCTCTACGGGCCCGACCCGCGCCCGGCCACAGCCCCGGCGGGGGCGGCCGCGGCATCCCGCGCGCCGGCCACCCGGCTTCCCAGCTCGCGGTAGCTCACCCACAGCAGCCACGCCGCGGGCAGCGCCCGGGCCGCGTGGTAGACGAGCCGCACCGCGAGCGTCCAGTGCGGCTCGGGATCCGCCTCGGGCGGCAGGCCGGGCACGTCCACCAGCACGAACGGCGAGGGCAGGGCCAGCAGCACCCCGGCGACCAGCACCCCGGCGCGCCGGCGCGGCAGCCGCGCCAGCATCCACACCAGCACCGGCAGCAGCAGCAGCGTGTGGTGCTCCCACACGTCCCGCGAGACCGCGAAGTACATGGCCGTCCACAGGCACAGCATCAGCGGCACGTCGAGCCGGCCGCGCAGGGTGCGCCGCCAGGCGGCCACCACCAGCGCCAGCGTGAGCACCAGCATCCCGCCGCGCCACAGCGGCAGCTCGGTGGGGCCGGCGTGCAGAGCCCAGGCCGGCGGCCACAGCGCCTCGGCCACCACGCTCGCCAGCGTCTGCAGGCCGTGGTTGCCGGCGTGGGTCTTGGCCCCCAGGCCCATCACGAAGTAGCGCGCGAAGCGCGGCAGGTCCGCCCGGTGCAGCGCGAAGTAGGGCAGCGTGAACAGCGCCACTGCGCCCGCGGCCGCCGCCAGCACTCCCCACCGCCGCAGCCGGTGGAACACCGGCACGTACAGCGCCGTCGCGAACTTCCACAGCAGCGTCAGCACCCAGGTGCGCCCCAGCTCGCGCTCCCGGCCGGCCTCGGCCAGCGCCAGCAGCCCCAGGATGCCCACGGCCAGCACCAGCGTGAACTGGCCCATGTACAGCTCCAGGTAGTAGGGCGTGAAGCCCAGCCACAGGGCCGGCGCCGCCAGCCGCCAGCCCCCCGCCGCGCCCCACTGCGCCGCCAAGCGCCAGGACCACCACGCCCCCACCAGGCAGCCGATCTCGACCAGCACCACCCACAGCCAGTAGGCGGGCCAGGGCTCCAGAAGCGTCAGCAGCCGGCCGATGGTGAAGGCGAACCCCGGAAAGTAGCGGAAGTTGCTGTAGGCGTACGGCGGCTCGTGGGGCGCGGCCCCGTGGGGCAGGTCGTAGGTGTAGAGGCTTGCGCCGCGGGCCCCCTGGATGGAGCCCCAGTACACGGTGAAAAAGTCCACCGCCTGGCCCTTGCGGTGGGTGGAGTCGTTGAACAGGCGGTTCAGCCGCCCGCTGGCCACCGACTCCAGCATGGCGGCGTGCACCAGGACCGCCACTGCCAGGGCCGCCCAGCCCAGCACCTTCCCCGCGCGCCGCGCCGCCATGCGGGCTAGCCTAGCGCCTCGGGAATCGCCGTTCAACACCGCGCTTGCCAGGCACTTGGGGGAGGGATTGAGGGTTGACGGGGGCCCCGCGGGGGCCTATGCTGCGGGCACCCGCTCCAGGGGTCGTTCACGGCCCGCCCCCGACACCTTCGCAGCCTGCTCCGCATGACTGGAAAGACAGGGAGGTTCACGGCTTGATCAAAGCCCTGTGCGCATGCGTGACTCTTCTCGGCCTGGCTCTGGCCGCTGGAACCGCGTGCGCGGTGCCCGACCCGTCCGATGTCGGCACCCCCGCGGTGGCGCCGCTGCCGGCGCCCGCCCCGCCGCTGCTCGGCCCGCTGCCGGAGGACTTCCACCCGTTCGGCCCGCCGCTCTCGGACTTCCGCGTCTTCGGCCCGCCGCTCCCCTCCGGCCCCGAGCCGCTGGGCCCGCCGGAGGACGAGCTGGTCGAGGTCAGCCGGCTCCTGCCGGGGCAGAGCACCCCGTTCATCTGGCCCACGGTGGGCGCGCCCTCGGCCCTGGCCGGCCCGCCCACCCCCGCCGAAGAGGACCTGCGCCCGCTGGCCGGGCCCCCGCTCCCCGACAACATCGCGCTGCCGCTGGGCCCGCCCGTGCCGGCCTCCGGCATCCCCACCGCCTATGGCTTCGTCTGGCCGGTGGGCAGCGAGGACGCCTACCAGCAGCCGGACGAGGACGGCAACCCGGGCTTCCGGGTGGTGCGCGGCTTCGTCCCGGGGGCGCGGCGCGGGGACCGCCACATGGGCGTGGACCTGTCCAACCGGCAGTCGGGCTCGCTGGTGCGGGCCATCGGCGACGGCATCGTGGCCCTGGTCTCGGACCGCAGCCAGGGCAACCGCACCCACACCGGCTGGGGCAACATGGTGGTGCTGGCGCACAAGCTGCCCGGCGGCGAAGTGGTGTACTCGCTGCTCGCGCACCTCAAGGACCGCAGCATCCGGGTCCGCGCCGGGGACCGCGTGGTCGCCGGCCAGCCCATCGCCGAAGTCGGCTCCACCGGCCACTCCGACGGGCCGCACCTGCACCTGGAGCTGCGCCGCTACCTCAACTGGGACGCCCTCGACCTGCTGCCGCAGGGCTGGCAGCACGTGGGCTTCTTGAACCCGCTGGGGTTCCTCGCGAGCCACCTGATCAGCTTCCCCGACCTGCCCGCGAACCACTGGGCCTACCCCTACGTCATGCCGCTGGTGCGGATGGGGGTGCTCCATGCGGGGCCCTCGTTCATCCCCGACCAGTCGGTGTCGGTGTCGGAGTTCGGGGACATGGTGAACCGCGCCTTCGGGCCGCAGGACGCGGCCCGCAGCCGCGCGCCGGTGGCCCGCCGGGACGACCAGCCGCTCACCCTGTCCCTGGCGCTGTCCTGGCTGCAGCGCGCCATCCTCCCGCCGCAGGCGCCCGGGGACGTGGACGCGCGCAACCGCCGCATCCTGATGCAGAGCCTGCAGCAGGCCACCGGCCGGCCGGCCGCCGACCTCAACCGGGAGCTGACCCGGGCCGAGGCGGCGGTGCTGCTGAAGGCCGCGCTGGGCGCGGACAACCAGGAACCCGCGTGCCTGGGCGGGAAGCCCGAGCCGCCCGCGGGCCACTGACCGGAATTCCCGTGCCGGAGGGCCGCGCGAGGCGCGCCACCCTCCCGGCGCTCCGTCCGCCCGTGCGTGATCCCCGGCACCGCCGCGCGGCGCCGGCTCCACCCGCAACACCCGAACCAGGGAGGCGTGTATGGCGAAGACCGTGAACGCGGGCCGCGTATTCCTCGGGGGGCTCGTGGCCGGACTGGTGCTCAACGTGGTCTCCATCCTGGACAACACCGTCTTGCTCACCAGGCGCCTGCAGTGGGTGATCGAGGAGCACCACATGCTGGCCACCCCGCGCCTGCCGTTCATCCCGATCTGGGTGGTGCTGATGTTCCTGCTGGGGATCGCGATGGTGTGGCTCTACGCCCTGGCGCGCGAGCGCCTGGGGCCGGGGCCGGGCACGGCGTTCAAGGTGGGCCTGGTCGCGGGGCTGATCGCCGGCGTGCCCGCCAACTTCAGCATGGCCAGCTGGGGCATGATGGGCCGGCTGCTGCCGTGCATGTGGATGCTGGAGATGGTGGTCGGCGGGGTGCTGGGGACGCTCCTGGGAGCGTGGACGTACAAGGAGGAGCCGGCCGCCTAGCCGCGGTCCGGTGCGCCGACGCGCGCGGGCCGGCCGGGCTCAGCCCGGCCGGCCCGCCGCATTTCCCGGCCTACAACCCGAGGGAGCTGCCCACCGCCACGCCCACGCCGCGGGTGCCGTAGGACAGGCCCCGCGACGCCACCGCGGCGTCCAGCCGCCACGGCCCCACCCGCGCCCCGACCCCGCCCGAGAACCAGGTCCCCTGCCCGCCGCCCAGCGACACCCCGCCGCGCAGCTGGAGCGGGCCGAAGCCGCTCCACTCCAGGCCCAGCGCGGTGCGCACCTGCTTGGACACGCCGGGGCTCTCCCCCAGGCCCTTCTCGAGCAACAGCGAGATCGTGGTCGAGCCGCCGGCCTGCTCCAGCCCGAGCGAGGCCACCGGCGCCCGGCGGGTGGTGAAGTCCGCCGGCAGCGCGGGGTCCTCGGTGGAGCTGAACAGCGAATCCAGGTTCTGCGTGCCGTGCACCCCGTGACTGCCGCTGAGGTGGTAGCGCCGGTCGGTGCCGGTCCAGCGGGTCTGGTTCCAGAGGTCGCGCACCGCCAGCGAGAAGCGCGCCCCGGCGGAGGTCAGGTAGGCGTAGCCCACGCCCAGGCTGACCCCGGTGCCGTGGGTGCCCTCGCGCAGCCGGAAATCGCCCAGCGCCTGGGCGGTGTCCAGGGTCGCCTCGAACGTGCCCACCTCGGTGGAGGCCTCCTCCCAGCGCAGCCCGCGCTCCAGGGCCACCTCGAGGCCGACCGCGGAGCTGCCCTCCGGACTCTGGCGCAGCGGGATGGCGAAGCCCGCCACCAGGCGCGCCGCGGCGTACGCCTGGCCGCCGCTGCCGGTCACCTGGTAGGTGCGGTCCAGCGCATCGCCGTAGAGCGCGATGTCCACGCCGTCCCGCGAGAAGCTGCCGTCGCCCGCGCCCAGGCCGCCGGCGTAGATCCCGAACCGGCCCAGCGAGATGCCGGTGCCGCCGGCGGCCTGCGCCTGCAGCTGCAGCCCGCCGGCGGGCACGCTGCCCAGGATCTCGGACTTCTGGGCGTCGCCCCAGGTCGCGCCGTTCAGACGCCGGTACTGGTCCAGGTCGAAGCTGTTGTTGTCGGCCCGCGCGCCGGCCTGGAACAGGCGCGCCGAGAAGCCCGGGGCGTCCGGCAGGCCCAGCAGCGCCGCGTTCCAGGGCACCGCGTCGGCGCCGTGGGCCACCGCCGCGTCCGTGCCGCCCATGGCGAAGCCGCGCGGGTCGGCGGCGGCCGCCGCGGGGAGCGCCGCCAGGGCGGCGGCGCACACGGCCCACATCACCAGCGTCTTCATCGGATCACCTGACCTTCCGCCTCCAGCCACACCTGCGCGCGGATGCCGTCCTGCGCCCGCACGCGCACTTTCCGTCCCGCGGTGCCCGGCAGATGCACCGCACCCCCCACGTACACCGGGTCGTGCTGGAACACCTCCGCCTGGGCCCCGCTGATCTCGAGCACCACGTCCTGGGCGGTGGCGCCGGTCACCACCCCGCTGACCGGGTCCACCGCCGCCGCGGCCACGCTGGCCAGCAGGGCGAGGGTGGACGGCGAGGGGTTCTCGGCCTCGGCGCGGCTGGCCGCCAGCACCAGCGTCGCGTCGGCCCCCAGCGGCAGCCCGTTGACCACGTGCGCGTGCAGCCGCACCCGGGTGAGGCGGCCGCGGATCTGTTCGCGGGTGTCCGCGGAGAGGTGCACCGAATCGGGGCTCAGGGCGATGCGGCTCTCGGAGAAGCTGGCCAGCAGCGCCGAGCCCACCTCCAGCCGCCCGCCGAAGGTGTCGCCCGAGCCCACCGCGGAGGGCGTGTGCCGGTCGCCCACGTCGGCGTAGCCGGTGACCGCGATGCTCCGCGGCAGGTGGCCGAGGAACTCCGGCAGGTTGCTGTTGGCGCCGGTGAGCGACAGGGTGCCGGTGGCGCCCGCGCCCGGCAGCGCCGCGGGCACCGCCACGGTGAGCGGCCCGCCGGCGGGGCCGGTGAGCGTCCAGCCGGAGCCCTGCGCGTCGGTGCCGCTCACCTGGAGCGTCACCTGCGCCGGCACCTGCGCGGTGGAGGTCAGGGTGATGGTGGCGCCGGCGTCGGCGAGCCCCAGCGGGCCCAGCCCGTCGGGCAGGTCGAGGCTGCGCGTCACCGGGTCGAAGGCCACCCGGAACGGCGCGAACTGGCCCTCCACCCGGCTCAGCGAGGCGCCCGCGAGCGAGGCGTGCACCGCCAGCAGGTCGCCGGCCGACACCGACACGTTGCGGCTGCCGGTGCCGTCCGCGCTGAGCACCCCCGCCAGGCGCACCTGCGGGTGGGCCGGATCGGCCGCCGTGTAGCGGGCCCCGCCCATCGGGAAGGACACATTGACCACCCGCGCCGCGTCCAGCGTCACGGTGCGCGTGAGCGGCGTGCCGTCGGCGCCGGTGAAGTCGCTCAGCGTCACCCGCAGTGAGCCGCCCATGCCCCAGTGGTTCTCGAGGCTCAGGTCCAGCGATCCGGCCGTGAAGTCCGCCCGGGTGAGCTGCTCGGAGTCGGGGAGCGCCCCGGCGGCGCTCCAGCTCACCGTCTGGGGCGGCAGCGGGGCCACCGCCGCCGACACCGCCAGCGGCCCCTGGAACGCGAAGCAGGCGCGCACCGCGGCGGCCGGGTCCACCCACACCGGGCCGGAGCTGCCCGGCGAGCTGCCGCTCCACACGCCGGTCCAGGAGGCGGACACGTCCAGGCCGGCCATCGGCAGGGTCACGGTGGTGCTCTCGCCCGGCGCCAGCGCCGGGAACTGCAGCGTGCCCAGCTGCGCGCCGCCGGTGTTGGCCAGCGCCAGCGCCGAGGCGTCCAGCGGCACCGGCAGGCCGTTGCACAGCTTCACCAGCAGCGTGCCGGAGGACACCTGGGCGCTCTGGAAGCCGGTGGACTGCGCCCCGTGGACCGGCGCGAACACCAGCGGCGGCACGCTGGCCATCTGCCCGCTCACCCCGGCCGCCTGGGGCCAGATGTCGGTGAAGCTCACCCGGAGGTCCTGCGGCGCGGGCGGGTTGACCTCGAACACCCCCAGCGCGGCCTGGGCGTCCGAGCCGATGGCCGGCAGGTGCAGCGCGCCGCCCACGCTCACCTGGGCCAGGTCCTTCTCCCAGTGGAAGCCGGCGGCGCCGGTGGAGTCGATCTGCAGGTAGGCGTTGTGCGCGGCGAGGTCGGCCACGCTGAGGCTCTTCTCGCTCAGCGGCACGCGCAGGGTGACGCTCCATTGCGGCTTGGCTGGCGCCTTGAGGCCGCAGCCCGCTGCCGGGACGAGCAGCGCGGCGCCCAGCAGCGCGGCGGCCGGAAGCCGCGCGGGGTGCGAGGACGTTCTCATCGTGTCGGCGCTCCAGGAGTGGGGCGGAGAGACGTTCCGCGGCGCCGTCCGGGCGCCGCGCCGTTCGCGGCCCGTCGGGCCCGGGAGGCGGTGCGCTCCCCGGGCCGGGGCTACCCCTGGTTGTCGGCGGGAGGCGGGGCCAAGTTCAGCTTATTTGCCCCACAGCAGCGCCCGCAGGCTCTCTCGCGGGCTGCCCGCCGTGCCCGCGGGCTGGCGCTCGCGGGCGGCGCGGGCGGGATCGGCGTGGGCGGCCCACCCGCGGGCCAGCGCCGCCAGCGGCCCGCCGGGCGCGGCCGTCAGGTAGCGCTGCGCCTCCCGCGCCTGGGCCTGCGCCAGGCCCGCGCGCCCGGCGATGAGGCCCAGCGCCAGGTGCGCGCCGGGCGGCGCGCCCCCGGCGCGGATCAGCCCCACCACGTCCCCCGCGGCGGAGCCCCACACCGCCCCCGAGGGCTCCAGGTCGAGCGCGCGTCGGTAGACGTCCAGCGCCTCCGCCTCGCGCCCCCGGGCCAGCAGAACCAGCCCGAGGTTGGTGTAGGAGGCCGGCGAGGCGGAGGGCGCCGCGATCGCCGCGCGCCCCTCCTGCTCGGCCTCCGGCAGCCGGCCGAGCTGGAGCAGCTCCCAGGCCATGGAGCCGTGGGTGTCGGAGGCGTCGGACGGCTCGTCCGCCAGGTACGCGCGGTAGGCCTCCAGCGCGCCGGCGTGGTCTCCGGCGTCGGAGAGCAGCTGCGCCAGCCGCAGCCGGGCGCGCGGCTCCTCGCGGACGGCCAGCCCGGCCCGGTACTCCGCCGCCGCCTCCGCGGGGCGCGCCGACTCCAGCACCGTGGCCAGGTTGAAGTGCGCGTCGGCGTCCGCCGGCTCCAGCTCCACCGCGCGCCGCCCGGCGGCCTCGGCCTCCTGGAGCTGCCCCTTGCGCCGCAGCACCGAAGCCAGGTTGCTGAGCGCCCGGTCGTACTGCGGCTGGAGCGCCAGCGCGTGCCGCAGGGCCGCCTCCGCCTCGTCCAGCTGGTCCTCCATCTCCAGCGCCACGCCCAGATTGGCCCACGAGCGCGGGGAGCGCGGGCTGCACTCGGTGCAGTCCCGGAACAGCGCGCGGTTGCTCCGCCACACCTGCGTGCGGGCCCAGGCGCCCGCCGCCAGCGGCAGGGCCAGCAGGCCCAGGGCCGCCGCCACCCAGACGCGCGGGCGCGCAGCCGGCCCCGCGGCGGGCTGGGCCGCGGCGGCCAGCGCGGCGCACGCGAAGGCGCTCGCGAAGTAGAGGAAGCGTGCCGCCGCGAGGCCCGGCAGCGCCCCGGGCAGGGCGAACAGCGCCGCCAGCCCCGCCGCCCAGCGCACCGGCCGCGGCGCGCGGCGCCACAGCGCGAAGAACGCCAAGAGCGCCCAGCCGGCGATCCCCAGCGCCGCCTGCCGCGGGTCCAGATGCGGCGGGTAGGCGTACTCCGCGCACGCCCCGAAGGGCCACAGCAGCAGCCGGCCGTACAGCAGAAGCGTCGGTCCCACGCCGCCCCAGCCCGGCGCCGCGGGCGACTCCGCGCCCGGCAGCCCCACGCGCACCCCCAGGACCGCCGCGCGCAGCACCACGAAGATCGCGAGCGGCAGCAGGAGCCACGCCAGGCGACCATATCCGTGGGTCGCGGGCGCCGGCGGCGCCGGCGCTACTCCCTTGCCGGCGCCCTTCTTAGCCCCGCGGGCCGGAACCGGCGTCCGGGCCCGCCCGCTCCGCGCCAGCCACACTTCCCAGGCCAGCGCCAGCGGCGCGAGGAGCGCCATCTCCTTGGAGAGCAGCGAGAGCAGCAGCAGCGCCAGCGCCACGGCCGCGCGCTTGGGGCGCCACGGCTCGGCCGGCGCCGGCCACGCCAGGAGGAACCCCAGGAAGAAGTCCAGCGCCAGAAGATCGGTGCGGTCGGAGACGAACGGCACGCTCTCCGCGTGCAGCGGGTGAGCCGCGAAGAGCACTCCGCCCAGCGCCGCCGGCACCAGGCCCAGGCCGCGCCGGCGCAGCAGCGCGACCAGGAGCGCCGCGCCGACCGCCGCCAGCAGCAGGTTGGTCAGGTGGAAGCCGAAGGCCCGGCCGTTCCAGAAGACGCCGTCGAGCCACAGGCTCACCGAGGCGGCCGGACGATAGAAGTCGGCCTGCGCGGCGGCGCGTCCGTACACCCCCCAGAAGCTGGCCGAGAGGGCGCGCCACAGCCCCGCCAGGCCGGCCGACCCGCGCACCAGCAGCGAGTCGTCCCACACCAGGGGATAGCCCAGCGTGCGGGCGTACAGGATCACCACCACCAGGAACGCCAGCAGCGGTCCGAGGAGGTCGAGAGTCTCGGAGGAAGGTGGGCTCGCGGGACCCGCAGCTCCCGGCGCGAGGAAGTCTCTTCTGGCCATGCGCGGACAGGATAGGCGGGCCCGGGGCACGCGAGCAACGGGGGCCCAGGCCGCCCGCAGCGGGGACCGGCGGCCGCCTCACTCGAACCACTGCCTCGACTTCAAACTCAGGTAGGAGTTCGCGCACACGATCACGTGGTCGAGCACCTCGATACCCATGATCCGCCCGGCCTGCACCAGCCGCCCGGTGAGCTGCACGTCCTCCTCGCTCGGGCTGGGGTCGCCCGAGGGATGGTTGTGGGCCAGGATCACCGCCGCCGCGGACTCCCCCACCGCGGGCTGGAACACCTCGCGCGGGTGCACCAGGCTGGCGTTGAGCGTGCCGATGGAGATGGTCTCCTGCTTGACCACCTGGTGCCGGGCGTTGAGGAACAGCGCCACGAAGTGCTCCTTGCGCGCGCGGCGGATGGGCCGGACCAGGCGCACCACGTCCTCGGGGCCGGAGACGGTGGGCGGCGCGTCCGGGTCCTCCCGGGCGAACAGGCGCCGTCCCAGCTCCACCCCCGCCAGCAGCCGGGCGGCCTTGGCGCCCTTCACCCCCGCCACCTGCATCAGCTCGCGCGCGCCGCGCTCGGGCAGCGCGCCGAGCCCGGGCCGCAACAGCTCCGCGGCGGTCTCGGCCGCGCCCCGGCCGCGCACGCCGGTACCCAGCAGCAGCATCACCAGCTCCAGGTCCGAGAGGGCCGCCGGCCCCCGCTCCAGCAGCAGCTCGCGGGGCCGCTCGGCCCGGGGCAGGTCGCGCACCCGCGCCGGCCAGCGCCTGGCCATGGGCGTCGTCCTCCGGGGGTTCGTTGACAGGCGGGGCGGCAGACCGTAGCCTCAGCGTTAGACCTATGGACAGATTCCGACTGCATCTGGGCTTCATGTTGCTGGCCGCCGCCCTCTTCCCCGCGGCGGCCTTCGGCCAGGGGGGACCCCGCATCGTGAGCGGCGCGGGCCTCGTGGACTACCGCCACCCCGAGCAGCTCAAGACCGGGATGTGGACCCGCTACATCATCCGCGAGACCGGCGGGGGGGTGACCGAGGAATCCCAGCAGATGGTGTCGGTCGCCGGCTTCGACACCCTGGGCTCCGAGAAGGGGGTGTGGATCGAGACCGAGTACAAGGACAGCGGCGGGGTGCCCCGCTACTGCAAGACGTTCGTCTCGCTCAGCATCGTGGGGGCCGACTCGGGGCGCGGAACCTTCCAGGAGGTGGTTCCGGAGTACGCCCGGCGCGTGCTGAGCATGGACCGCCCGGGGGCCCAGATCGAGGAACTCAACATGCCGGTGGTGGTCAACATGTCCCGGAAGGCCCGGCCCAACCCCAACGCCCAGACCGAGCTGACCGAGCAGCGCGACAGCCTGCCGTCCACCGAGGTGGTCACCGTCGCCGGCAAGTTCCAGTGCATCCCGGACCGCCGACGGCGCGACTTCCGCGCGGTGGTGAACTCCAACGGGGTGCGCCGGCTGCACGAGCAGCACGAGGAGATCGTGGCCTACCGCTCCGACGCCGTGCCCCTCACGCACATCGTGCGCCAGACCCACAAGATCAGCACCCGGGACTCGGTCATCCCGCAGGGCGCGCCGGACACCTGGCAGCCGCCCTTCCCGTTCGCGGTGTCGTTGCGGGAGGCGATCCTGATCAAGGACGGCCTGGACGCCAAGTCCGCCTTCCCCGCCGACGCCAAGACCGTGCCGTTCGGCCGGCCCCCCGCGAGCCCCGAGGACACCACGCGCCAGCGCTGACCGCGGCGCCCGTCCGGGCCCGGCGGCTCACTCCCCGGATTCCACTCCGAAGAGCCCCTCGGCGTACGCCCCGGGATCGAAGTCCAGCAGGTCGTCCAGCCCCTCGCCCACGCCCACCAGCTTCACCGGCAGCTTCAGCTCGGCGGCGATGGCCACCACGATGCCGCCGCGGGCGGTGCCGTCCAGCTTGGTCACGATGAGCCCGGTGACGCCCGCGTCCTGGTAGAACTGCCGCGCCTGGGCCAGGCCGTTCTGGCCGGTCACCGCGTCCAGGACCAGCCAGGTCTGGTGGGGCGCGCCGGGCAGCTCGCGCGCCAGCACCCGGCGGATCTTCCCGACCTCCTGCATCAGGTTGACCTTGGTGTGCAGGCGCCCGGCGGTGTCGAACAGAGCCGCGTGGTAGTCGCGCGAGACGGCGGCCTTGAGGCCGTCGAAGGCCACCGCCGCGGGATCCGCGCCCTCGCGCTGGCGGAGGATGTCGGCGCCGGCGCGGCCGGCCCAGATCTCCAGCTGCTGGGCGGCCGCGGCGCGGAACGTGTCGCACGCCACCACCAGCACCCGCTGGCCGGCCTGGGTGAGCCGCCAGGCCACCTTGCCGATGGTGGTGGTCTTGCCCACCCCGTTCACCCCCACCACCAGGATCACCGCCGGCCGCGGGGCGGGCTCGGGCAGGAGCGGCGCCCCGGAGCCGGCCTCGCGCAGGATGGCGGCCACGTCCTCCGCCAGCCACCCGCGCACCTCGGCGCCGCCCACCTCGGCCTGCCCGCGGGCCCGCTCGCGGACCCGCTGGATCAGCCGCTCCGCGGTGGCGAGGCCCACGTCCGACGCGACGAGGCGCTCCTCGAGCGTCTCGAGGAGCGCCTCGTCCAGGCGGGCGCGCCCGGCGAGCAGGCTGCCCAGCCCCTCGCCCAGCGCGTCCCGGCTGCGTTTCAGACCGGCGCGGATCTTGTCGAGCAGACCCATCAGGCCAGGGCCGGCTGCGGGTCCGGGTCGGAGCCCTCCGTGGCGGGCGCGGCGGCCTGGGCCCCCGAGCCGTTGCCGTTGCCGTCGCCGGCGGCCTTCTCGAAGCTCACCGAGATCATCCGCGAGCAGCCCGGTTCCTGCATGGTCACCCCGTACAGCACGTCGCACACCTCCATGGTGCGCTTGTTGTGGGTGATCACCACGAACTGGGTGTTGCGGCTGAAGTGCCGGAGCAGGGCCACGAAGCGGTCGATGTTGGCGTCGTCCAGCGGCGCGTCCACCTCGTCCAGGATGCAGAACGGGCTGGGCTTCACCAGGTACAGGCCGAACAGGAGCGAGATGGCGGTCAGCGCGCGCTCGCCGCTGGAGAGCAGCGAGATGGCCTGCAGCCGCTTGCCGCGCGGCCGGGCCACGATGTCGATGTCGGCCTCCAGCGGGTCGTCGCCGGTGAGCACCAGGTCCGCCTCGCCGCCCTCGAACATGGTCTGGAACACCTCGCGGAACTTCTCCCGCGCGCGCTCGAAGGTCTGGGCGAACAGCCCGCTGGCGGTGGCGTTGATCTTGTCGATCACCTCCAGCAGCTGCTTGCGCGCCTCCACCAGGTCGTCCCGCTGGGTGGTGAGGAAGTCGTAGCGCTCCTTGTGCTTCACGTACTCGTCCATGGCCAGGGGGTTGACCGGCCCCAGCCCGCGCAGGCGCGCCTTCATCGCGTGGAGCTTCTCGGCGGTGTCGCCCTCCCCGGGCGGGGCCTGCTGCGAGAGCGCCCCCAGGTCCTCCAGCTCGTACTCCACCTTGAGCCGGGCCAGCTCCTGCTCCAGCGCCGCGCGCAGGTCGTGCAGCTCCAGCTCCGCGGCGTGGACGCCCTCGCGGCCGGCCTCGGCCGCCTGGCGCAGCTCCTTGGCCTGGGCCGCGGCCAGTGCCTCCTCGGAGCGGGCCTCCAGGTGGGCGCCCTCCAGCTCGCGCAGCCCGGCCGTGCGGGTCTCCATTTCCCGCCCGCCCGCGGCGTGCCGCTCGGCCAGCCCGCGCAGCTCCTCCAGCAGCGCGGTGCGCTCCTGGAGCCGCGCCGCGGCCTCCTCGCCGCGCCCCTGCAGCGCGGTGCGGCTGGCCTCCAGGTTGCGCTCCAGCTCCGCCCGGCGGGCCTCCAGCTCCCCGCGGCGGGTGTGCACGCGGGTCCACTCCAGCTTCAGCGCCCCGGCCTCGGTGCGGCACGCCTCGCGCCGCTCCTCCAGCGTCGCCAGCTCGCGCTCCAGGGCCGACTGGCCCTCCGCGGCCTGCTCCGACAGCCGCGCCCGCTCGGCCAGCTCGCTCTCGGCCTGGGACAGCTCGGCGGCGATGGCCTCGCGCTCCTGGCGCAGCTTGGCGGCCTGCGCCGACGAGCCGTCCCGCTCGCTCTCCGCCAGCCGCCGCTCGGTCAACACCCGGTTGACCTGCCGCTCGGCCTCCAGGGAGCCCTCCTCCGCCGCGGCCCGCGCCTGGCGCGCCCCGGCCAGGCCGGCCTGGCACGCGGCCAGCCCGGCCTCCTCGGCCTCGCGCTCCCGGCGGACCCCGGCCAGCTCGGAGGCCAGCGCGGCGGCCTCCGCGGTGAGGTCGCGGATCTCGTGCTCGCGGTGCAGGATCCGCGTGCCGCTCGGGCCCGCGCCCAGGTGCAGCCGGTGCGGCCCCCAGAACTCGCCCGAGCGGGTGAGGAAGCCCCACGGCCCGGCGGCGTGGCGGGCGCTCAGGCGGCGCGCGGTGGCGGCGTCCTCCACCAGCACCACGCTGCCCAGCAGCAGCTCCGCCAGGGCCTCGAAGCCCGCCTTGGCCCGCACCACCCCCGGCGCGTAGCCCAGCACCCCGGCGGCGTCGGCGATGTCCGGCGGCAGCGCCGCGGGCGCGTGGCGGGCCAGCCGGGTGAGCGGCACGAAGGTGGCGCGCCCGCGCTCCCCGTCCAGCAGCCGGTCGCGGCCGCGGTAGGCGGCCTCGTCCGAGTCCACCACCACCGCCTGCAGCACCGGGCCCAGGAACACCTCCAGCGCGTCCACCCACTCGCGCGGCACGTCCAGCATGTCCACCACCACCCCGCGCAGCCCGCCGGCGCGGTGGTCCTGGAACAGCGCCCGCACCCCGGCCTCGAAGCCCTCGAAGCTGTCCTTGAGCTCCTGGAGGGTGCTGCGGCGCGACTCGGCCGCGGCGGCCCGCTCGCGCAGGTCCCGCTCCCGGGCCTGCCGCTCGGCCACCCGCTCGCCCAGGGCGCGCGCCTCGGCCTCGAGTTCGCTCTCCCGGCGCCGGCTCTCGCCCAGCTCCGCCTGGCGGGCCTCCAGGGCGGCGCGCGCGGCCTCCTCGCGCGCCGCGATCCCCGCCAGCCGCTCGGCCAGCGCGCGCTCCTGCTCGGCCGCCTGGCGCAGCTGCTCCTCGCAGCGGCCCAGGTACGCCTGCAGCTGCTCCAGCTCCGCCCGCCGGTGCATGGTCTGCTGCACCAGGTCCAGGGAGCGCTGGCGCTGCTCGGACAGCCCGGTGCGCTTCTCCCGCAGCGCGTCCTCGGCCGCCGCCAGCGCGCCTTCCTCGCGCTCCAGGTGCGCCTCGCGCTCGGCCAGCGCCGCGGACAGCTGGGTCTCCTCGGCGCGCAGCCGCTCGCGCTCCTCCTCCATGCGCGCCAGCTCGCCGGCCAGGCGCACCTGGTCGGCCTCCCCCTGCTGCAGCTGGGCCAGCAGCCCGCGGGCCCGCTCCTGGCCCACCGACAGCCGGCTGCCCAGCTCGGCCAGCCCGGCGTTCAGCCGGGTGTGCTCGGCCTGCGCCGCGCCCAGCGCCTTCTCCGAGTCCAGCACCGCCAGGCGGGCGGTCTCCAGCTCCGCCTCGGCGCTGGCCAGCGCGGCCACGTCCCCCTCCAGCCGGGTCCGGCTCTCCACCAGGCCCGCCTCCAGCTCCGCCACCCGGGCCACCCGCGCGGCCTGGGCGTGCGCCGAGAGCCTGAGGTCGAGGGCCTGGATCTCCTGGCGCAGCCGCTGCCAGCGCCGGGCCTTGCCGGCCTGGTAGCGCAGCGAGCCCACCTGCCGCTCGATCTCGGCGACCAGGTCGTTCACCCGCACCAGGTCGGCGTCGGTGGCGTACAGCTTGTTCAGGGTCTCGTGCTTGCGGGCCTTGTACTTGGTGATCCCGGCGGCCTCCTCGAACAGGAAGCGCCGCTGGTGGCTGCCCTCGGCCAGGATGTTGTCCACCATCTCGCGCTCGATCACCGAGTAGGCGTTGCTGCCCATGCCGGTGTCGAAGAAGAGATTCCGGACGTCCTTGAGGCGCACGGACTGCTTGTTGAGCAGGTAGTGGCTCTCGCCGGAGCGGTAGATGCGCCGGCCCACCTGCACCTGGTCGTACTCGGTGGGCAGCACCCGGTCGGAGTTGGAGATGGTGAGCACCGCCTCGGCCATGCCGAGGGGCTTGCGGCTGGCGCTCCCGCCGAAGATCACGTCCTCGGCCACGTCGCCGCGCAGGTGGCGCATGTTCTGCTCGCCCAGCACCCAGCGCAGGGCGTCACAGATGTTGGTCTTGCCGCAGCCGTTCGGGCCGATCACCCCGGTGATGCCCGCGGCGAACCGCACCTCCAGCTTCTCGCCGAAGGACTTGAACCCGAAGACTTCCAGCTTCTCCAGAAACACGGGCGACCCCTGATGGCGGGCCGGCTTCCCCTGCCAGCCCGCACGCTGCTGCCCCGGGCGCGCCGCTACAGCGCGGCGACGGCGTGCCTCAGGGCCTCGACGAGGTGCGGATCTTCATCCGGGGAAAGGGTACGAAGATCCATCTTCAGGGCTCCATCCTGGATTCGCGCGACCACCGGCGGGCGGCCCGCGCGCAGCAGGCGCTCCAGACGTCCCAGCGTCCGGCCGGGGCCGCGGATCACCACCGCCCGGCTCTCCAGCGGCCGCTGCGGCAGCGCCCCGCCCCCCACCTGGCAGGCGTCGGGCCGGACTTCGGCCGAGAGGTCCGGCGGGAGCAGCGGGGCGAGCGCCCGGGCCAGCTCCCGGGCCCGGCGCTCCAGCGCCTCCAGCGGCTCCGCCAGCATCCGCGCCAGGGGCACTTCGCGCGCCGCCAGCGCCGGATCCCGGTACAGCCGCAGGGTCGCCTCGAGGGCCGCCAGGGTGAGCTTGTCCAGGCGGACCGCCCGGGCCAGGGGGTGGCGGCGCAGCCGCTCCACCCACGCCCGGCGACCCAGGACGAGGCCCGCCTGCGGCCCGCCCAGGAGCTTGTCCCCGCTGCAGAAGACCAGGTCAAATCCGACGCGCAGACTGTGGCGCAAGGTGGGTTCGGGCGCAAGCGCAAACTGGGCCGGATCCAGCAGCAGGCCGCTTCCGAGGTCGTACGCCACCGGGATCCGCCGGCGCCGCGCCAGGGCCACCAGCTCCTCGGGCGCCACCTCCTCGGTGAAGCCCCGCACCTCGAAGTTGGAGCGGTGCACCTTGAGCAGCAGCGCGGTGTCGCGGTCGATGGCCCGCGCGTAGTCCGAGATCCGGGTGCGGTTGGTGGTGCCCACCTCCCGCAGCCGGGCCCCGCCGGCCTCCATGATCTCGGGCATGCGGAAGGATCCGCCGATCTCCACCAGCTCCCCGCGCGACACCAGCACGGTGCGCCCGCGGGCCAGCGCCGCCAGCGCCAGCAGCACCGCCGCGGCGCAGTTGTTCACCGCGAGGGCCGCCGGGGCCCCGGTCAGCTCGCGCAGCAGCGCCTCCACGTGCGCCTGGCGCGAGCCGCGCTGGCCCGTGGCCAGGTCGAACTCCAGGTTGCAGTAGCCGGCGGCGGTCCTCCGGATGGCCTCCAGCGCCGCGGCGGCCAGCGGCACCCGCCCCAGGTTGGTGTGCACCAGGATGCCCGAGACGTTGAGCACCGGCCGCAGGCTGGGACTGAGGGCGGCCTCGAGGCGGGCGCGGGCTCCGGCCGCGGCGGCCTCGTCCCCCGGGTAGGGGGCGCCCTGGCGGAGCGCCGCGCGGCGCGCGGCCAGCTCGGCGCGGACCGCCGCGACCGCCACCGCCCGGGGCGCCGACTCCAGCTCCGGCGCGAGGCGGCGGAGCAGCGCGTCCACCGCGGGCAGGCAGGCGTAGTCGGGCCGCGGGCCGCGGCCGGAAGAAGCGCTCCGGGCGGAGGAGTCGCTCCGTTCAGAGCGGACGCGCCCTTCGTGGCCGGCTCGCCGGGCGCCCGTGACGCGCGCCTTGGGGACCTTGGGCATGCGGGGATCCTTCAGCCCCGGGGGCTCCGCCCCGGAGCTACTTGCGCTTCACGTTCACCTTGACGTTGACCTTCTTCACCATCCCGCCCAGCGAGTCCAGCGCGTGCTGCACCTGGGCGCCGTCGCTGCCCTGGAACTGCACCGTGGCCCCGCAGCTGGGGCACGCTGCGGCCTTGCCGGGCCCGAGCTGCTCCAGCGCCACCGGGAACTTGCCGCCGCACTTGGGGCAGGGAACCTGCACCTCGACCCGATCCATGTGCCGTCCTCCTTCCGTGGTCCGGGGGCGCCGCTCAGGCCTGGCCGCCCTCCAGGAAGCGCGCGAACCGGTTCCGCTCGTCCACCAGCACGATCCGCGGCTGGATTGGCTCCGCGGCCAGCTCGAAACCCATGACGATGATCTGCTCCCCGGCCTGGATCAGGTGGGCGGCGGCGCCGTTCATGCACACCTGGCCCGAGCCGCGCTCTCCGGGGATCAAATAGGTGGTCAGCCGGGCGCCGGTGGCGTTGCTGACCACCAGCACCTTCTCGCCGGCCCACAGGCCGGCCTTCTCGATCAGGTCGGCGTCAACGGTGATGCTGCCGACGTAGGCCACATTGGCTTCGGTGACGACCGCATTGTGGATCTTGGACCTCAACACCCAACGCACGGACACCTCTCCGGGAGACTCCTGGGACGCGCGCGCCGGCCCCCGCACCGCTGGCGGGACCGGCGCGCCGGGCGCCCGGCGGCCCCCCGGACCGCGGGGCATGCCGCCGGGCGCCCTCGAACTCGCGGACACCGCCCGGATGATACACCCGTCGCGCAGTCCGCCCAACCGGGCCCGCGCGCTCGAGATGATGCTTCGCCCCGGCGGCGGGCGGCGCGGCGCGCAGCGCCCGCGCCAGCCCCGGCTGCCGGGGCCCCGCGCGATCGGCGATGACGCCTCGCCCCGGCGGCGGGCGGCGCGGCGCGCAGCGCCCGCGCCAGCCCCGGCTGCCGGGGCCCCCGCGCGATCGGCGATGATGCCTCGCCCCGGCGGCAGGCGGCGCGGCGCGCAGCGCCCCGCGCCAGCCCCGGCCGCCGGGCCCCCCCACCCGCCGCGGCCCGGCCGGCTTGCCGGGGTGCGCCGCCTTGCCTATGCTCCGCGGCCATGAAGCGCCGTGCCCGTCCCGCGCCCGGCTCCCCCGACGCCCGGGCCCGTGCGGCCCCGCCCGCGGCCCCCGGGACTCCCGCCGGCCGCTCCGGCGCCGGCCCCTCCGACCTGCGCCCCGCGCTGGCCGCGGCCGCGCTGGCCGCCGCGCTGGCGGCGCTGGCCCTGCACGCCCGCAGCTTCCTGCCGTTCCTCTCCGACGACGCCCTGATCTCGCTGCGCTACGCGCGCCGCCTGCTGGACGGCCAGGGGCTCACCTGGACCGACGGCCCGCCGGTGGAGGGCTACTCCAATCTGCTGTGGGTGCTGCTGGTCGCGGGCGTGGGCCGGCTGGGGCTGGACCTGGTGGCGGCGGCCCGGTCGCTGGGGGCGGCCGGGGCGGCCGCGGCGCTGGCGGCGGTGGCGCTGCCGCGGCCCCGCGAAGGGGCGTCCGGCGCGCTCGCGGGCCTGGCCGGCGCGCTGGCGGTCGCGCTGGCCGGGCCGCTGGCCGCCTGGACCGTGGGCGGGCTGGAGCAGCCGCTGGTGGCGGCGCTGCTGGCCTGGGCGCTGGTGCTGAGCCGGCCGCTGCTCGAGCCGGAAGCGCCGGGCCGGCTTGCGGTGTGGGCGCCGGGGCTGCTTCTGGCGCTGCTGTGCCTGGCGCGGCCCGACGGCGGGCTGTTCACCTCGGCGGTGGCGGCGGCGCTGCTCGCGGCGCGCGGGGCCGGCCGCGCGGCGCTGCGCACGGTGGCCCAGTTGGCGCTGCTGCCGGTGCTCTTCACCGCGGGCCAGCTGGCGTTCCGCCTGGCCTACTACCACGCCTGGCTGCCCAATCCGGCGCTGGTGAAGGTGGCCTTCACCCGGGCCCGCCTGGCGGCGGGCGTGGCCTACCTGGGCGCCGGTGGCGTGTGGCTCGCCCCGCTGTGGCTCGCGGCGGCGGTGGGCGCCGGCGTCGGCCTGGCGCGCCCCGCGGCGCGCCCCCGCGCGCTGCTGCTGCTCGCCCCGCTGGTCGTGTGGGGGGCCTACCTCGCAGTGGTGGGCGGTGACACTTTCCCCGCGCGCCGGCAGCTGGTGCCGCTGATCGTGCCCGCCGCGATGCTGGCGGCGGGCGCCCTGCCCGCGGGGCGTCCGGGTCGCCGGGCCCGGGCGGCGATCGGCCTGGCGGCCGCCGGGGGCCTCTTGGCGGCCCTTCTGATGTTGCAGCTGCGCGACCCGGAGAACCGCCGCGCCCGGCAGGAGCGCTGGGAGTGGGACGGCCGCGAGACGGGGCTCCTGCTGCAGCGCCTGTTCGGCCCGGCCCAGCCCCTCATCGCGGTGGACGCCGCCGGGGCCATCCCCTACTGGTCCGGCCTGCCGGCCCTCGACATGCTGGGGCTCAACGACGCCTACCTGCCCCGGCACCGGCCGGCCGGCTTCGGCCGGGGACGGATGGGCCACGAGCTGGGGGACGCCCAGTACGTGCTGCGCCGCGCGCCGGACCTGGTGGTGTTCTGCGGGGTGCAGGGCAACCGCACCGGCTGCTACCCGAGCGAGGCCCAGCTGGCGGCCTCCGACCGGTTCCTGCTGCGCTACGCGCTGGCCACCTTCCGCGCCTCCGGGGCGCCCGGGGCGAAGGTGCGCATCTGGGTGCGGCGCGACAGCGATCGGATCGGCATGCGGCAGCGCGACGGCGAGGTGTGGGTGCCGGCGTGGTTCATGGGCGAGGAGGAGTCCAGCGCGGTCACCCTGGACGCCGATGGGCAGGCCGGCGTGACCGCCCGCCCGGACCACCCCGCGATCGCCGCGCGGGTGCCGCTGGGGCCGGGCCGGTGGACGGTGTTGCTGGATCCCTTCAGCCCCGGCGAGCGGGTGGCCCTGACCCCGAGCCAGGCCCAGGGCGGCGCCGCCACCCGGGAGGAGGCGGGCGGCCTGCGCCTGGTGCGTCCGGAGCCGGTCAACGTGTGCGTTTACCCGCCGCCCGGGGACACCGCCCGGGTGCGCACCGTGGTGGTGCGCCGGGTGGCCCCCTGACGCCGGCTACTTCTTCGGCTTCATCCCCACGTTGATGGAGCCCTTGTCCACGGTGTCGCCGCGGCCCGGGTGGGTCTGGCGGTGGCGCCCCGCGTCGCCCTCGAAGGTGATCAGGAACGCGCAGCGGGTGCAGGCCACGGACGCCCCCGGCTCGATGTCGCTCTCCGGCACCGCGAACTTCCAGCCGCAGTTGGGGCAGGTCACCTGGCGGTCGATGTTGGCCATGCGGTCCTCCTCCGGGGGAATGCTAGGACAGGCGGGCGGCGCGCGCCAGCGCTCGGGACTCGGAGTCCTCTGGGGGGCGGCCCGCGCCGGGGCGCTCAGCCCAGCTCGCGGTACCGGAAACAGGTGGTGAGGTGGTCGTTCACCATCCCCACCGCCTGCATGAAGGCATAGCAGATGGTGGGCCCTACGAACCGGAACCCCCGGTCCACCAGCTCCCGGCTCATGGACTCGGACTCGGGCGACCTGGGCGGGATGGTCTTCAGGGTGCGGTGCGCGTGCCGCAGGGTGCGCCCGCCGGTGAAGCTCCACAGCTGGCGGTCGAAGTCGCCGGGCTTCCGGCGCAGCTCGAGGTAGGCGCGGGCGTTGTCCACTGCCGCGTGCACCTTCTGGCGGTTGCGCACGACCCCCGGATCGGCCAGCACCGCGGCCACCTTGGCCGGCCGCCACCGGGCGATCTTCTCGGGGACGAAGCCGTCGAAGGCCCGCCGGAAGTTCTCCCGCTTGCGCAGGATGGTGATCCACGACAGGCCCGCCTGGAAGCCATCCAGGATCAGCTTCTCGAACAGCGCGCGGTCGTCGTGCTCGGGCACCCCCCACTCCAGGTCGTGGTAGGCGACGTACAGAGGGTCCTCTCCCGGCCACGGGCAGCGCACCTTCGGGTTCTTCCCGCTCATGCGGACCACACCTCGGACACCGGCCGGCGGTCGGCTCAGCGCAGCGGCAGCCGGAGGATCACCGGCGCGCTCAGCTCCTCCGGGCGGCGCAGGCGGCCCTCCCGGTCGAAGCGGCTCCAGTGGCTGTTGGCCACGTAGTAGAAGTCGTCGCCCGCCACCGCCCCCAGCGTGGGCTCGTCCCACAGCGGGTGGTTCATCTCGAGGATCCGCACCGCGGTCACGCTGTCCTGGGCCGCGTTCAGGGTGAGGCGCACCACGCGGTGCGGGCGCACCCCGTTCTGCACCGCGATGAGGTCGTCCCCGTGGCGCGCCAGGGCGTCCAGTCCGTACAGCGTCACCCCGGCGGGGCAGCCCAGCTCGCGCACCGCCCGGCTGGGCAGGTCCACCACCGCCACACCCCGCACGTAGTCGGCCACGAACAGCCGGCGGCCGTCGCGGGAGACCGCCAGCCCCTGGGGCGAGACCAGCTTGCCGGGCTCCACCAGCACCCCCAGGCCGCCGGTATCGTGCCCGCCGCGGTACACGCACCGGGCGACCGGGTCGGACACGTACACCGTGCCGTCCGGCCCCACCGTCAGGTCGTTGAAGTTGTGCGGCCCGGCGGAGTCGGGGGGCAGCAGGCGCTCGCACAGCCGGGGGTTGTTGAGGCAGTAGCCGTGGAGCGCCGCCCGGCCGTCCAGCTCGGCCATCGAGCCGAGCATCTCCGGCCCCGCGGACGAGCACGCCCACAGGAAGCCGCGCAGGGTGTCGGCGGCCATGCCCAGCACCTCGAACAGCGAGTCCTCGTCCTCGGCGGTGAAGTCGGTGGCCTTGCCGGTGCGATCCACGCGCACGATCTTGCGGTGCCGGACGCTGCCCACGAAGAACTCCCCGTGGGCGCCGCGGGCGAGGCCCTCGGGGATGAAGTCCGTCTGGACCAGCCGGAAGGCCACCGCGCCGTGCCCGTCCACCCGGCGGGTCGCGAGCGCCCGCATGGAATCGCACACCCCGCGCAGCCCGCGGTCCGTCCGCAGGGCGGCGAAGTCGGAATCGGCGGCGGGTTCGTAGGCCACCTGCATCGCCAGCAGGCGGCGGAGCGCCTGCAGCGCCTCCGGGGCGCGCCCCGCGCGGGCGGCCGAGGCAGCCACGTTGTACAGCAGCACCGGATTCCGGGGGCGGAGCCGGGCGGCGGCCTCGAAGGCCCGGAAGCAGCCGTCCCAGTCCCCCCGCGCGCGGGCCTCGAGGGCGAGCCGCGCGAACCCGTCCGCGGTGCTCGGCGATTCGGCGGATGTCCCGGGCACGGGGGCCGGCGAGGGGCGCGCGGCGTCCGGCACGAGCGCGGAGCCGGCGAGCCACGCGGCGCCCAGCGCCGCGGCCAGCAGCGGCGCTACGGGACGGGACTTCGGGAAGATGTCTCTGCCTCCTGGCGGCTCAGCCCTTCAGCGCGGCGATCACTTCCCGGTCCTCGGGGAAGCGGCCCTCCCGGTGCTTGGAGAACACCAGGCGGTCATCCACCAGCACGTCGAAGATGCCACCGTGGCCGCCGACGAGCTGCACCTGGATGTCGGGGTACGCCTTTTTCAACGCGGCCTCCAAACTGGAGGCCTTGGGGTCGTAGTGTCACTCCTGGCAGTAGAAGATGGTCACCTTCACGGGCACCTCCAGGGTCACGAATCCCCGCCCGCCCGGGGATCGGCGCGTCCCCGACGGGCGGAGTTCCATCATTCCAGAACGCCGCCGGGGGCGCAAGGACGCCGGGTTGCGGGGCGCCGGGGCGCGGGGCCGCGGGCCTCAGCGGCGCGGGATGTCGAACAGCGAGTCGGGCGCCCCCACGTCGAACCGGATGCCGAGGCGGCGGTACTCCAGGAGCGGCGTGTCGAGCTTCGGCAGCAGATCCTCGCCCAGCTTGTGGAGCCGCATCACCGAGGGCACCTGGAAGGGCCCGGCGGTCACCCACCCCCCGAACCAGGCCGCCAGGCGGGGCTGGTTCTCGCGCAGCGCCACCCGGGTGAAGTTCGCGCCCAGCAGCCGGCCGGTGGTGGAGTCGAAGTAGGCGCAGTAGACGTCGCTGCGCGCCAGCGAGCGGCCGGGCACCAGCTCCACCGCCTGCACCACCTCGCACCGGCGGCCGCCCACGGCGATGTTCCCCAGGTAGGTCACGTGGAAGTCGGGGTCCAGGAAGCGGAACGGCACCCCGAACCACAGGGACACGCTGGCCGCCTGCAGCATCCCGAGCATGGAGTCCACCGGGGCCAGCGACAGCGCCTGCCCGCGCACCGCCCAACCCCGCTGGCCGTCGCAGGCCAGCACCGTGCCGTCGCTGATCTCCTCGCGGTAGCGCGGCCGTCCGTGCAGCCGGAAGGTCACCGTGCTGGTGTCGGACTTGCCCGGGGCCCCCTTGGCGAACGGGGTCATCACCATCTGGAAGCGCACGTCGCGGGTTGCCTGCCAGGCCTCCAGCCCCCCGGCCAGGCCCGCGGCCCGCTCCAGGATGCGGCGCGCCTGGACCGTCTTGAGGGAGTCGGCCATGGCCGCCGGAAGGGAGTCCCCGGCGGCCGCGGGGGCCTGCGGCGCGGCGGTCACCGGCACCGCGGCGGCCGGCCCGCCCGCGGCCGCGAGCAGACCCGCCGCCAGGATCGCCGCGGCCGGTCCCCTGCCCCGTCCATCGAACCCGCTCATGTGCGGCTCTCCTGCGGCCGGGTGGCCCACACGGCGGCCTCGGCCACCGCCGCCTTGAGCTGACCCAGCCGCCCGTCGAAGAAGTGGGTCGCCCCGTCCACCTCGATCAGCCTGCGCGGCTCCGGCCAGCCGGGCCACGCCGCGGCCAGCTCCGCCGGCGGGCAGACGGTGTCGGCGGTGCCCTGCACCACCGCCTTGGGCTTGCGGCAGCCCGCCAGCTCCGGGTAGTCGAATCCGCGCACCGGCGGGGCGATGGCCACCAGGGCGTCCACCGCGCCCTCCCCCGGCGCCGCCCGCAGCGTCACCGCGGCGCCGAAGGAGAACCCCGCCACCAGGATCGGCTGCCGCCCGAAGCGGTCGGCGAGGAAGTCCAGCGCCGCGCGCAGGTCCTCCTGCTCGCCCCGCCCGCCGTCGTGCGTGCCCTCGCTCCGGTTCACCCCGCGGAAATTGAAGCGCAGCGTGGCCATTCCCAGTTCGGTCAGCGCCTCGGCCGCGCGGAAGGTGACCTTGTTGTGGAGGGTGCCCCCGTACAGCGGGTGCGGATGGCACACCACCGCCAGGCGCTGCGGCACCGCCTCCGGGTCGTGGTGCAGCACGCCCTCCAGGCGGCCGGCCGGGCCGCGGAACTCCACCTCCGCCAGGAGCAGCCCCATTCAGTCCTTCCAGTCGGCGATGAAGATGTTGGTCTCGTGGGGGCGGGAGCCGTGGCGGTTGCTGGCCCACACCAGCCGCCGGCCGTCGGGGCTGAACATCGGAAACGCGTCGAAGCCCGGGTAGGTGGTGATCCGCTCCAGGCCGGTGCCGTCCACCCCGATGAGGTACAGGTCGAAGCCCATGCCCTTCGGGTCGTCCATGTTGGAGGCGAAGATGATCCGCCGGCCGTCCGGGTGGAAGAAGGGGCAGAAGTTGGCCGCGCCGTTGTGGGTCAGCTGGCGCACGTGCCCCCCGTCCGCGTCGCACACGAACAGCTCCATGTGGGTGGGCCGCACCAGGTGGCGGCGCAGCAGCGCCAGGTACTCGCGGGCCTCGGGAGCGGTGGAGTCCGGGTAGTGCCAGCCGCGGTAGCAGAGGTGCCGGCCGTCGGGCGAGAAGAACGCCCCGCCGTCGTAGCCCAGCGAGTGGGTGATGCGCCGCACGCCGCTGCCGTCGGGGTTCATGGTGTACAGCTCCAGGTCGCCGTCGCGGTCGCTGGTGAACAGGATCTTGCGGCCGTCCGGCGAGTACACCGACTCGGCGTTGTAGCCGGGCACGGTGTTGAGCTTGCGCAGGTCGGAGCCGTCGGGGCGCACCGAGTAGATGTCGTAGGTCGGGTACACCGGCCACACGTAGCCGCCCGACATGTCCGGGCGCGGCGGGCAGGTGTCGGCGCTGGCGAAGGTGGACGAGTAGATGATGCGCCGGCCGTCGGGCGCGTAGAACGAGCAGGTGCAGCGCCCGCGGCCGTTGCTGAGGCGGCGCAGGTCCGAGCCGTCCGCGTTCATGGTGTAGATCTGGTCGCAGGTGCGGCCGTCTCGGGTGCTCTGGAAGCTCAGCCGCCGCCCGTCCGCGGAGAAGTAGGCCTCGGCGTTCTCGCCGCCGAAGGTGAGCTGGCGGACGTGCGCGAGGTGGGTCTCGCCGGGGAACAGGAGCGCGGTGTCGGGTGCGGCCGCGCCGCCCGCGCCGGGCGGGCCGGACGGGGCGCCGGCGCCCGCCGCCGCCGCGGCGCCCGCGAGGGCGACGGCCAGCAGCATCCGGCTACGCATGGCGGGCGTCCTTCCCGCCGGGCGCGGCCGCCGGCGCCGGGCGGGCCAGCCCCAGCTCCACCGTGGCCGCGTGCAGCCGGACGGTGTCCTCCAGCCGGCGGGCGTAGCCGCCGGCCAGGGTGACGAACACCGGCACGGAGCGCCGCCGGCACTCCTCCAGCACCAGCGCGTCGCGCCGGCGCAGGTCCTCGCGGGTGAGCCGGATGGCCCCCAGCTGGTCGTCCTCGTAGGGGTCGGTGCCGGCCACGTAGGCGACCACCTGCGGCCGCTGCCGGTCGAGGACCGCCGGCACGTCGCGCCCCAGACGCTCCAGGTACGCCGGGCCGGCGGTGCCGTCGGCCAGCCCCACGTCCAGGTCGCTGCGGGCCTTGGGATGCGGGTAGTTGTGCTCCTGGTGGATGGAGTAGGTGAACACGCTGGGGTCCCCCTCGAAGATGGCCGCGGTGCCGTTGCCCTGGTGCAGATCGGTGTCAATCACTGCGGCGCGCTCCACCGCCCGGTGCGCCAGCAGGTGGCGCAGCGCGATGGCCACGTCGTTCAGCATGCAGAACCCCTCCCCGTGGTCCGGGAAGGCGTGGTGGAAGCCGCCGCCGAGGTTGGCGGCGAAGCCGCCCTCCAGCGCGCGGCGGGCGGCCAGCACCGAGCCCTGCGCCATCCGCCGGAAGGCCTCCGCCAGCTCCGGGCTGTAGGGCAGCTCCAGGCGCGCCTCGTCCGCCAGCCCGAACCCGTGCAGCACCTTCTGCCAGTAGGCGCGGGTGTGCACCCGGAGCGCGTCCTCCTCGGCCAGCTCGCCGGGCTCGGCGAAGTCGTCCGGCCCCGCCGCGCCGCCCGCGGTCAGGGCGTCGCGGACCAGGCGGTACTTGACCATGGGGAAGACGTGCAGGCCGATGTCCGCGTAGTAGCGGTCCGAGTAGAAGAGCCGGGGCGTCATTGCAGCAAGCATAGCGGCCGGCCGCCCCCGGCGGCAAGGCGCGGCCCGGGCCGGCGAGGATGCCACGCGTCGGTGGCGGGCGGCGCGCGACGCGCAGCGGGCGCGCGCCAGCCCCGGCCACCGACGCCGGCGAGGAGCCCGCGCGCGGCGGCCGGGGCGCGAATGGGCGCGGCGCGG
>DATKKS010000068.1:0-4434 GCA_035542815.1 Saccharimonadales bacterium (SeqCode)
AGCAGGATCCGGTCGCTCCGATACTGCATGAGGCGACCGACGTAATCCTCTGAGAAACTTGAACCTCCGGCGATCGCCAGCTTCATGTCGGTGGGGATCCTCCGGAACGCCTCCAGCAGCAGGTGGACCCCCTTCTCGGGCACCAGCCGCCCCACGAAGAGCACGTACCGGTCCGGTTCCAGCCCGAACTTGAGGATCCGCTGGGCCGGGCGGGGCACCGGCACGGTGGTCCCGTTGGGGATCACCACCGCCTCCCGCCGGAACCGGGCCATCAGGTGCTGCTGCAGGTCCCGCGACACCACGATGGTGCGGTTCGGGAAGGTCACCGCCGGGAACTCGCACTGGCGCAGGAACCAGCGCACCGCCCGGTTCCACTTCTCCCGCTGCCAGTCCAGTCCGTGCACCGTGACCACCGTCCCCATCCCCCGCAGCCGCGGCAGGCAGGACAGCAGCGACGGGCCCAAGGCGTGGAAGTGCACCACGTCGAAGTGCCGGAACAGGGAGTCCACGGTGGCCAGCACGCAGTGGGTGGCGGCGTCCAGGTGCTTGGTGTTGATGCTGGGCAGGCGCAGGATGCGCACCCCGTGGTGCCGCCCGCGGACCGCGCTGTAGTACATGCGGGAGTACACCGAGATCTCGTGCCCGCGCTGCACCAGCCGGCGGCTGAGTTCCTCCACGTGCCGCTCCACGCCCCCGTAGGTGGCGGGGATGCCCTTCTGGCCGATCATGGCGACTCTCACGGCCGCGCCCTCCGGCCCCCCGGCGCGCCCCGCCGGACGCCGCGCCGCCGGACGCCCCCGGCGCTCACGCCCGGGCCCTCGCGTAGGCCGCCAGCAGCGCCGCCAGGTGGCGCTGCGGGGTGAGCTCGGTCTCGGCCATCCGCCGGGCCTCGCGCCCCAGCCGGAGCGCCTCCTCCGGCTCCGAGAACGCGCGCACCAGCGCCGCCGCCCAGGCCTCGACGTCCCCCGGCGGGGCCAGCCAGCCGGTGCGTCCCGGCTGCACCAGCTCCGGGATGGAGCCCAGGTCCGAACCCAACGCCGGCTTGCCGCGGGCGAACGCCTCGTGCAGCGCGATCGGGCGCACCTCGTACCATCGCGACGGCATCACCGTGAAGCGCACCCGCCGCCAGAACTCCACCAGCTCCGGGCCGTCCAGGGAGCCCAGGAAGCGCACCGGCAGCCCCTGCGCCGCGGCCTCCAGCGCCGCCCGCTGCGGGCCGTCGCCGGCCAGGAGGAAGCTCCACCCGGAAGGCAGCTCCGGGGCGGCGCGGCGCAGCGCCTCCAGCAGCACCAGCAGGCCCTTCTCGGCCGACAGCCGCCCCAGGTAGCCCGCGGTGCGCGGCTCGCCCGGCGAGGGTTCCACCCCCGCGGTGCGCACGAAGTGCGGCACCAGGGCAGTGCGCTCCCCGGGCCATCCGAACCGCGCCAGCGCCTCGCGCTGGAACGTGCTGGGGCACAGGAACACCTCCATCTTCCGGTACGTGCCGCGGGCCGCGTGCCACGCGGACTCCACGTAGTTGACCGCGCTGCGCGCCAGCGAGCCGCCGTTGCAGCGGTGCCGGAGCAGGTTGCGGTAGCGCCCGCCGCGGCATTCCTCGCACACCCGGCCCCCGCGCATCAGGAGGTACACCGGGCACAGCAGCTTGTAGTCGTGCAGCGTCTGCACCTGGGGCACGTGCACCGCCGCCGCCGCGTCCACCACCGACGGCGACAGGTGGTGCGCGATGTTGTGGTGGTGCACCAGATGCGGCCGCACCTCCCGCAGCAGCCGGGTGAGGCGCCGGCGGGCCTCGAACGAGTACACCACCCGCGCCGCCCCCCGCAGGCGCTGCCATGGCCCGGGCCGCCCCCCGAACTCCACCCGGCTTACGAAGTGCGGCTCCTGCGGCGAGGGCAGGTTGGCCGGGTCGCGCATCGAGAACACCACCACCTCGTGGCCCGCCCGGCGCAGCAGGTCGTTCACCTCGAAGAAGTAGCGCTCGGCCCCGCCCCGCAGGTAGTGGAACTTGTTGACCGCCAGGATGCGCACCCTCAGGCCCGCCTCTCGGCCACCGCCCAGTGGCCCTGCGCCCAGCGCCGGCCGCGGTCCACCCGCCGGTCCAGGGGCAGCAGCACCGCGCGCATCCACAGCTCGTTCAGCCGCAGCGCCGGCTCCCACAGCCCCGGCAGCCGGCCCACCGAGGCCAGCCACAGCCACGACTTGAGGATCCCCAGCACCGCCAGCGGCCCGCACACCGCCCCCAGCTCCAGCACCGAGAACCCGCACCGCTCCAGCAGCGCCCGCAGGCCGTGCCGGGTGAGGCGCTGGAAGTCGGCCGGCGCCTCGTGCTCGTAGAACAGGAACGGCACCGTCACCAGCAGCCGCCCGCCCGGCCGGAGCGCCCGGCGCGCCTCGCCCAGCAGCCGCTCCGGCTCCGGCACGTGCTCCAGCACCTCGGACATCACCACCACGTCGAAGGCGCCGTCCCGGACCGGCAGCGCCTCCCCCCGTGCCGGGACCACCCCCGCTCCCCGGGGCGCGGGGTCCACCGCCAGGTACAGGCGGGCCCGCGCTCCGAACAGCTCGCGGTGCACGCCGGCGCCCGCCCCTACGTCCAGCCAGCGGCCCTCGGGGCAGCTCGCCGCGGCGCTCCGCAGCGCGCGCACCAGGCTGGCCTTCACCGGGTCCAGCCGCGCGTAGTCGCGCGCGCCGCGCACCCGGGATTCGATCAGGCGATACAGGCCCATCGCGCGGGCGCCTCCCCGGGGTCCTCGAACCACGCCTGGTAGGCGCGGAACAGCTTGTCCGCCTGGGCGTCCCAGGCGTACGCCGCGAGCCGCGGGGCGAGCCCCTCGGGCAGCGGCTTCACCTGCGCCAGCGCCCGCTCCATCTCGGGCAGCTCGGCCAGGGTCAGGCAGTCGGCCAGGTCCTCGAAGCCGCGCATGCCGAACGCGGTGGTCACCACCGGCAGCCCCGCGGCCAGGTACTCCGGCAGCTTGAGGCTGGTTCCGGACCCCGACACCACCGGGTTCAGCGCCACGTCCGCGGCCGCCAGGTACGGGAGCACGTCCGGGACGGCGCCGGTGGCGCGGGCGTTGGGCGGCAGCGGCCCGCGGACCAGGTCGCCCACCAGGAGGAACCGGACGTGGGTGCGCGAGGCGCACGCCGGGGCCAGCCGCTCCAGGATGAACCGCGCCGCCTCCAGGTTGTGCACCATGGGCGAGCCCACGAACACCGCCACCCGGTGGTCCGGCCGCAGCCCCAGCCGCGCCCGCACCGCCGCCCGCTCCCCGGGATCGCGCGGCCGGAAGCGATCCGGCTCCAGCCCGTTAGGCACCAGGAGCAGCCGCTCGCGGCGCGCCCCGAACTCGGACACCAGGCGCTCGCCGTCGCGCGCCGAGACGTGCGCCACCAGGTCCGCCCCGCGCACCGCGTGCTGCTCGATCCGCCGCAGCACCCCCTCCCAGTGGCGCCGGGCGAACAGCCGGCGCAGCACCGGCTGGTACCACTCGGTCTCGACGTTCACCGCGTGGTAGACCTTGAGCGCGCCGGCGGGCACCCGGTCGTACAGCGCCGTGAGCAGGAAGCTGTCGAACTGGTACACCGCCCGCTCCTCCCGGAAGTGCCCCGCGAAGCGGCCCCCCAGCCGGCGGTGCAGGTGGAACGCGGCGAACAGCGGCACCAGCCGCAGCCGCTCGGTGTACGCCAGCGCCGTGGGGTAGAGCGGCTTCCGGCGCTCCACCTGGATCCCGTCCACGGTCTCGCTGCGCGGCGCGCGCTCGCGGGTCCGCAGCAGGCTCAGCACGCGCACCTCGGCCCGCCGGGCCAGCCCGCGGTAGATGCGGAAGATGCGTTCCGCGCCCCCGAACCGCGGCGGGTGGAGGTTGTTGTCGTACAGGCCCCGGATCTTCAACGGCTCGCCTCCGGGCCGGCCTTGAGCCGCGCCTCCCGGGCGCGGGGCTTCCGGGCCAGGCCCACCAGCAGCCCCCAGGCCATCACGTGCCAGGTCACCAGCGAGACCGCCGCGGCCCGCGCGCTGCCCTTGCGCGCCGCCACCGCGGCCCCCGCCAGCACCAGCAGCAGCGGCAGGGCCGCGGCCGGCGGCCACACCCACACCCCGGCGGCTGCCCCCAGCCACAGCAGGATCACCGCCAGGTACAGCCACTGGCGCGCCAGCGTGGCCGCGGCCAGCGGCCCGCCCCAGCGCAGCCGCACCACCCGCCCCTGGCCGAAGTACAGGCCGGCCCGGTAGCGCCGGAAGGTCTCGTCCAGCCCGCCGCGCGGCCCGCTGCGGTGCACCCCGCCCGGCCCGATCCGGACCAGCCGGCCGCCGGCCCGGCGCAGGCGCAGCCCCAGGTCGGCGTCCTCCTCCGACTCCAGCCAGGGCACGAAGCCGCCCACCGCCTCCAGCGCCGCGGCCCGGTACACCGCCAGCGCCGGCAGGAGCGGCACGGG
>DATKKS010000069.1:0-2069 GCA_035542815.1 Saccharimonadales bacterium (SeqCode)
CGAGGGCCAGCGCGAGGGCCGCCGCGAGCGCGCGGCGCGCCGCGCCCCGCCCGCACCGGGCGGGGCTGCCGTGAGCGTGGGTCATGGACTCCTCCTGGGCGGCGGGCCGGGGCGGCGCGCGGGCCGGGCGGCGGGGCTCAGTCCCCGAACGCCTGCTCGGCCCGGGCCGCGATCTCCTCGCCGATGGCCAGCGAGGCGGTGGCCGCCGGCGAGGGCGCGTTGATGACGTGCAGGGCGCGGCCCTGCTCCACGAACTCGAAGTCGTCCAGCAGCCGCCCGTCCGGGGTGAGCGCCTGGGCCCGCACCCCGGAGCCCCCCACCGAGAGGTCCTCCTCCCGCAGTTCCGGCAGCAGCCGCTGCAGCGCGCGGGTGAAGGCGCCCTTGCTCCAGGAGCGGCGCATCTCCCCCAGGCCGGTGCGCCAGAAGCGGGAGGCCATCCGGGCGAACCCGGGGTAGCCCAGGAACTCCAGCGTGTCGCGCGGGCTGAAGTCGGTCTTCTGGTAGCCCTCGCGCTTGAAGGCCAGCACCGCGTTCGGGCCGGCCTCCACGCCCCCGCGGGCCATCCGGGTGAAGTGCACCCCGAGGAACGGGAACGCCGGGTCCGGCACGGGGTAGATGAGCGCGTTGACCAGGTGCTCGCGGTCCGCGCGGAGCTTGAAGTACTCGCCCCGGAACGGCACCAGCCGCACCCGCGGGCGCGCGCCCAGGAGCAGCGCCACGCGGTCGCTCATGAGGCCGGCGCAATTCACCACGCGGCGCGCGTGGAAGGCGCCCGCGGGAGTCCCCAGCACGATCTCGTGGTCGTAGGTCCGGGCCTCGCGCACCCCGGCGCCGGTGCGCACCTCCGCCCCCGCTTCGCGCAGCAGCGCGCCCAGCTTCTCGGCCACCAGGGTGAAGTCAATGATGCCGGTGGAGGGAATGTGCAGCGCCGCGATGCCCGCGGCGTGCGGCTCGATCTCCCGGAGGCGCTCCGGGCCGATGCGCTCCACCACCGGCACGCCGTTGGCCCGGCCGCGCTGCTCCAGCTCGTCGAGCCGCGGCAGCTCGGACGGGTCCACCGCCACCACCACCTTGCCGCACTGGGTGAACGGCACGCCGTGCTCGCGGCAGAAGGCCATCATCGCCGCGAGCCCCTTGAGGCACAGGCGGGCCTTGGCGGACCCCGGCCGGTAGTACAGGCCGGAGTGCAGCACGCCGCTGTTGTGGCCGGTCTGGTGGGCCGCCAGCTGCGCTTCCTTCTCGAGCACCACCAGGCTCCGGCCGGGGAAGCGGCGGACGAGCGCGCGGGCCGTGGCCAGTCCGACGATGCCGCCGCCGATGACCGCGCAGTCGAAGGGCTTCGAGGGGGAGCCGGAAGTCATAGGCCGCGAGGGTAGCACGGACCGCCCGGCCAGGAGTAGTCCGGCTGCCCCTGCGGGCCGCGGCTCACCGGCTCACGACCACGATCTTGCGCGAGAGCGCGAGCGAGCCGGCGGTGAGCCGGGCGAAGTACATGCCGGCCGGCACCCGCCGGCCGTCGGAGCTGCGGAGGTCCCAGGTCGCGGTGCGCTCCACCCCCGCGCCCGCCGGCAGGTCCGCCAGCACCCGCACCCGGCGCCCGGACACGTCGAGCACCTCGAGCCGGACCCGGCCCTCCCCCGGCGCCGCGTAGCGGATCGAGAGGCTGCGCCCCGCGGGGTTGGGCGCGGCGGGAGACAGCGAGGCCGCGGCGCGGACCGCCGGACCGTCCACGCCCACCACCGGGTTCACCGCCTTGGTGGTGTCCACCAGGTGCAGCCACGCGGTGTCGCGGCGTCCGGCGGCGTCGCGGGCCACCGCCTGGAAGAACGCCGAGCGATACGGCTGGCTCGACGTCGCCGGGACGGACACCACCGAGTCCAGCAGCGTCACCCCCGCGGGCGCGCCCTGCAGCGACCAGGTCACCGGCCCGCCCAGCGGCGACACCCGCAGCGTGTCGCGCTGCACCGCGCCGCTGACGCGGAACGAGCGGCTCACCGCCGGGGACACCCGCGGGCCGTACACCGTCGCGGCGCCCACCTGCACCTGGATCTGGCGGGCCACCTGGCCCG
>DATKKS010000070.1:0-17238 GCA_035542815.1 Saccharimonadales bacterium (SeqCode)
GAGCAGCGCCGCGGCGCAGCCGCCCGCCGCGGCCAGGGCGGTCGCGGGCAGGCCCAGCATCGGGATCAGGACCAGGCCGGCGGCCAGCGAGCCCAAACAGCCCCCCAGGACGTCCGCGGCGTACACCGGGCCGACCACCGCGCGCGCCTCGGGCGCGCCGCGCAGCACGGCGTAGGCGAAGGCCGCGGCGACCAGGAAGCCGCAGGCGGCCAGCAGCGCGGCGGTCGCCGCCAGGCCGCCGGCGGCGCCGGCCCGCAGCAGCAGCGCGCCGCCGCACGCGAAGGCGAAGAACGCCGCCAGCGCCACCCGGCCGCGGGCGGCCCCGGGCGCGCGGCGCGCACGGGGGGATGGGGCCACGGCCGCCGCCGCCGCGCCGGGGGCCGCCTCCGCGCCGCGCATCCACCGCTCCATCGCCCACGCGCCCGCCGCCAGCCCGGCCATGAACGCCATCAGCAGCGCCCCGAGGTCCTGGTACAGCACCCCGCTCACGGTCTGGTACTGCAACAGGAGGGCCGCCTCGAGGGCCATGCCGGCGAAGCCCGAGGCCCCCGCGAGCAGCGCCCGGCGCGCGCCCGCGCGGCGCCGCGCCAGGAGCAGCGCGGCGGCCAGGGCGGCCGCGGCGAGCCACGCCCCGGGCGAGCGGAGGAGCGCCCGCGGGTCCGGTTCGGGCAGGTCCAGCCGGGCCAGCGGCGGGTAGAAGCGCGCCAGCCACAGCAGCATGGTGGCCTGGTAGCAGGAGGGCCGCGCGTCCCGGTTGGCGCGCGCCGCGGTGCTGGCCAAGAGCCTCCGGATCTCGGCGGTGCGGTCGTTGGTGTAGAGATAGCGGATGTACGCCGGGGTGACCCGGCGCGCCTCCAGCCGGCGCGCCGCGAGCCGCCGCCCCAGCTCCGCCGGGTCCCGCGACAGCGGCGCGGCCGAAGCCAGGAACAGGTTGGTGGTCCCGGGCAGCACCACCACGTCGTGGAACACGCCCCGCAGCGCGCGCTCGACGCCGGCGGCGCGGCGCGCCAGCACCGGCGTCCACAGGTTCTCCTGGCTGCGCAGCCGCAGCGCCAGCACCCCGTCCGGCGCCAGCAGCCGCGCGCAGCGGGCGAAGAACTCGCGGGTGTAGTAACGGTTGGTGCGCCCCGACTCGGGCTCCGGCAGGCCGCACAGCAGGAGATCGCAGCCCGCCATGCCCGGCCCGCCGGGGCGCTCCAGGAGCCGGCGCGGGTCGCCCACCACCACCTTTACCCGCGGGTCCGACAGCGCCGCGCGTTGCCCGGCGGGCAGGTGGGCGGCCACCAGCGCCAGCGCCCGGCCGTCCAGCTCCACGTCCACCACTCGGGCCGGCCGGTGCTTGAGCACCTCGGGAATCAGCCCCTGGGCCGCGCCGCCCAGCACCAGCACCCGCGCGGGCGCCTCCCGCTGCACCGCCGCGAGGTGCACGAACTCCTCGGCGGCGGTGCCCTCGCTCTCGTAGGCCAGGGCGTCGTTCTCGAACACCGCGAGCTGGCCCAGCCGCTCCGCCAGGGTGACCCGGGCGTAGGGGGTGTCGCGGGTGGCCAGCAGGCCGGGGTGGTTCCAGGCGGCGCTGAGGCGGTCCAGCGCGGGCCCGGCGGCCAGGCCCAGCAGCGCCAACGCGGCGCCGGCGCCGCCCAGCAGCGCGGCTCCCGGGCCGCGCCGCGGGCGCCACGCGGCCGCCGCGAACGCGCCGGCCGCCGCCAGCAGCGCGGCGCTGGAGTTCTGCACCCCGAGCGCCGGCAGCGCGGTGGCCAGCAGCCCGCCGGCGAGCCCCCCGGCGCTCTCCACGGCGTACGCCCCGGCGGCCGAGCCGCCGGCCATGGCGTAGCGCTTGGCGGATCCCTGGAACAGGAGCCCCAGGAGGAACGCCGCCGGCGCCAGGCAGGCGAGGGTCAGCAGCAGCTGCTGGATCAGCGGGAGGTAGGCGCCGGGCACGCCGCCCAGGAGGCGGCGGCCGCCGCGGGCCAGCGCCGCGGCCGCCGGCACCAGGAGCCCCAGCGCCAGGAACAGCCGGCGCAGCGAGCCTTCCCGCGGCAGGTGGGCGCGCCGCCCCCAGGCGGCCCCGGCGGCCGTGCCCAGGAGCCACACGCCCAGCCCCAGCACCACCACCAGCTCGCTGCCGAAGGAGGCCACCTCCAGCTCCCGCAGCAGCACCACCTGGGCCAGCAGCGCGACGCCGCCGACGGCGAGGAGCCAGAGCCTCACGGGCGGCGGTTCACCGGAACTCGGATTCCCGGAACATCACGCTGCGGAAGGTGTAGAACTCCGCGCCCTGCTGCCACGCGTCCCGGGGCAGGCCGGCCTTCAGGGACAGGTTCTCCATCAGCGCGGGGCGGTCCCAGCCCTGCTCCACCGGCACCTGGGGCAGGAACACCCCCACCCGGCCGTCCTTGCGGATCTGCACCCCGTCCCGGCCGATGACCACCGCCTCCGGCCCGGAGACCCGCTCCAGCGGGGTGAGCGCGGAGATCTCGATCTCCACGTCGGCCAGCTCGCCCGCCTGGAGCGGGGAGAAGCGCGGATCCTCGAACGCCGCGGCCAGGGCCATGGTCGCCACCACCTGGTCCAGCGGCAGGTCCTCGGCCATGTGGCCGATGCACCCGCGCAGCTGCCCGCGCTGCAGCAGCGTCACGAACGCCCCCTGGTTGCGGCTGGCAACGGGGGAGAAGCCCCGCGGCAGCGGCACCGTGCCGCTCTCGAACCACTGCTGCAGCGTGCGCCGCGCCAGCTGCAGCAGCTGCCGCTTGTCCTCCAGGCCCAGTTCGGCGCCGGCCGCCGCGGGCGCGGAGCGGTCCAGCGCGCCGGTGTCGGCGCCGGCGTCGCCCGCGGCCAGTTCCGCCGCGCCGTAGCCCACCACCCGGCTGCGGTCGCCCACCGGCGTGTCCCCGCTGTTGGCGCACGAGATCACCATGCCCCGGTTGGCCCCGAGCCCCTTGGCCGCTTCCATCGCCACGAGCACGCCCCCTTCCCCGCAGGCGCAGGTCTCCAGCCCAGCGCGGCCGGCGCCCATCTGGGCCGCGATGGTGCGGTGCAGGCCCGCCGGGTCCAGGCGGGCGATGGCCGCGAGCACGGCGCGGTCGGAGGCGACCGCGACGTCGTAGTCCGGGTAGTGCGAGAGATCGCTGCTGGCCACCAGCAGCACCCGCCGGCCGGCCAGGACGCGTGCCAGCGAGCGGCCCAGCCGCTCGCAGATGGCCGGGTCCTCGGTGCCCACCACCACCGGCAGGAGCTTGGCGCGCGGCAGGACCACCTGCGCGAACGGCACGTGCACCTCGATCGAATGCTCCCCCTGGTGCGGCGCCGGGTCGGCCGACACCGCGGGATCCGCGGCGCGCCACGCCGCGGCGGCGGCGGTGTCCACCTCCATCACCCCCAGCGGGGTCGCGAAGCCGGTGCCCGGGTACACCGCCGCCCCGCCGAAGTCTCCCACGGTGTGGTGGGTGCCCAGGATCACCACCAGGTCGTAGTCCTCGCCCTGCACCTGCCGCCAGCCGTCAGCCGCGATCTGCCCGGAATAGGGATAGCCCGCGTGCGGCAGCACCAGCGCGATGGGCCGCCCGCCGCGGCGCGCCACCGCGTGCTCCAGGTACGCCTGCACCGCCGCGCGCAGCGGCCCGGGGTCCTTGGGATAGAACTGGCCGGCCACCGCCGGCGGGCGGATGCCCGGCCGGGCGGCGGTGGAGGCGCGCGGCTGGCAGGTGCAGGTGAGCAGCCCGACCGCGGCCGCCAAGAGCGTGAGGGCCACCCGGGTGCGGATGCGGGGGGCGCGCGGAGGAGGGAGGTTCACCATGGCTCAGCTCCAGACGCCGGGGATGACCCGGCCGCAGTAGGCGCAGCGCCCGCCCTTGAGGTGCAGGCCGGTCACGAACAGCCCGTCCCGCTCCACCACCGGCTTGCCGCACCCCGGGCAGTAGGTGTTGTTGCCGGGGTGGCCCGGCACGTTGCCCACGTACGCGAAGTGCACCCCCTGCCGCATCGCGATGTCCCGCGCGCGCTCCAGCGAGGCCACCGGCGTGGGCTCCAGGTTGGGCAGCTGGTAGTCGGGGTAAAACCGGGTGAAGTGGATGGGCACGTCCGGGCCGGCCTCGCCCACCACCCACTTGGACAGCTCGGTGAGCATCCGGGGCGAGTCGTTCAGCGTCGGCACCACCAGGTTCACCAGCTCCAGGTGGGTGCGGCTCCGGGCCACCTGCCGGATGCTGCGCAGCACCGGCTGCAGCTCCGCCCCGCACACCTCCCGGTAGAAGTCCTCGCTGAAGCCCTTGAGGTCGATCTTGATGGCGTCCAGCACCCCGCACATCTCGGCCAGCGGGGCCTCGTTCATGAACCCGCAGGACACCAGCACGCTGCGCCGCCCCAGCGGGCGGGCGGCCCGCGCGATGTCGGTCAGGTACTCGGTGAACACCGTAGGCTCGTTGTAGGTGAAGGCGATGACCGGCGCGTCCTGGCCGGCGGCGGCGCGCGCCAGCTCCGCCGGGGCCTGGGGGGTGGCGTCGTAGTCCTCGGGCCGCGCCTGGGAGATCTCCCAGTTCTGGCAGAACTTGCAGCGAAGCGGGCAACCCGATGTGGCCAGCGAAAATGCGCTTGCGCCCGGAAGGAAGTGAAAGAACGGCTTCTTCTCGATGGGGTCCACGTGGATGGTGATCGGGCGCCCGTAGACCAGGCTCCGAAGCTCGCCCTGCACATGGATCCGCGCCCGGCACGCGCCGCGCTCGCCCTCGGCCAGGGTGCAGTTGCGCGCGCACAGCTGGCAGCGCACCAGGACGCGCCGGTGCGCCGGCCGGGCGCCCGGGGCGAGCGAGCCCGCGGGGTGGCAGCCGGCGCAGCCGGCCGCGGCGGTGGAGGTCCAGTAGCGGGCGCGGGGGGCGTCGCGGATCAGGCGGTCGAGCGGGGCGGCCTGAACCGCCCCGAGCAGCAGGCCCGGCCAGCCGCGCAGCGTCGGGAGCAGCGATTCTCCCGCCAGCAGGGCCCCGCAGCCTGCGGCGGCCCGCAGCAGGAACTCACGGCGGGAAAGCGATGGTTCGGACATGGTCGGGCCTCGCCCCCACCATCCTAGCCCAGGCCCGGGGCGGCGGCAATTGCGCCCGCCGGGGCTGGCGAGGAAGCCCCGTCCCGGCGGCGAGCGGAGCGGCGCGAGGCTCTCGAAGGCGCTTCGCCTCGGCGGCGAGCGGAGCGGCGCGAGGCTCTTGAAGGTGCTTCGCCTCGGCGGCGAGCGAAGCGGCGCGAGGCTCTCGAAGGCGCTTCGCCTCGGCGGCGAGCGGAGCGGCGCGAGGCTCTCGAAGGTGCTTCGCCTCGGCGGCGAGCGGAGCGGCGCGAGGCTCTCGAAGGTGCTTCGCCTCGGCGGCGAGCGGAGCGCGGCGAGGCTCTCGAAGGCGCTTCGCCTCGGCGGCGAGCGGCGCGCGGCGAAGCCCGCGCGCCAGCTCCGGCCGCCGAGGCCGGCGAAAAAGCCCGCGCGCCAGCTCCGGCCGCCGAGGCCGACGAGGAAGCCCGCGCGCCAGCTCCGGCCGCCGAGGCCCGTGAGGAAGCCCCGGGCGGCCGCTCAGCCGAATCGGATGGCGCGCATGGACAGCGAGGTGAAGTCGAAGCCGGTGATCGGGAAGCTCACCGCGTCGTCCGGGTGGGTGGCCCCCGCCACGTACAGCAGCGGGAGGTAGTGGTCCGGGCTGGGGTGCGAGATGCGGCCTGCCTCGCTGTCCAGCGCCCGCGCCAGGAAGGCCCCGTCCCGCTGCGCCGCCGCGCCGGCCACGTTGGCGTCGAACGCCGCGGCCCACGCGGGGGTCCCCGACTCGCTGCGCGCCCGGCTGCCCAGGGCGTGCCGCAGGTTGTGCACGATGTTCCCGCTGCCCAGCAGCAGCACGCCCTCCTCCCGCAGCGGCGCCAGGACCCGCCCCAGCTCCAGGTGCGCCTCGGGCGGCAGCCCGGCGTGGATGCTGAGCTGCACCACCGGGCAGTCCGCGGCCGGCAGCAGGTGGCGGAGCACCGACCAGGTGCCGTGGTCCAGGCCCCAGTTGGACCGCGGCGCGGCGCGTTCCGCGCCGAGCAGCGCGACGGCGCGGCGGGCCAGCTCGGGATCGCCGGGGGCCGGGTAGCGCACGTCGTAGAGGGCCGGCGGGAAGCCGAAGAAGTCGTGGATGGTCTCGGGGTGCTCGTTGGCGGTGAGGTAGCTGCCGGGCACGAACCAGTGGGCGGAGACCGCCAGCACCGCGCGCGGCCGGGGCAGCCCGGCGGCCAGCGCCCGGAAGGCCCGGCTCCAGACGTTGTCCTCGATGGCGTTGACCGGGGAGCCGTGGCCCACGAACAGAGCCGGCTGGCGGCCGCCGGCGGCGGCATCGGAGTTCATGGGCGGATGCTACTGCCCCTTGCCCGGAAGGACAATCGGGATCAGGATACGGGCTCCCAAGGAGGGTGCCATGGCGCTCATGAGACTCCTGCTTCTGGTGCCGGCGGTGGTGGTCCTGGGGTGGTGCGTGGCGGGTGCCGCGCCGGCCCGCGCGGAGCAACCCACCGCCGACGAGGCCCACCGACTCGAGAAGGTGCGGCGGATCCTGGAGAGCATGCCCCTCATCGACGGTCACAACGACCTGCCTGAGAAGCTGCGCGAGCGGGCCCGCAACCACCTGGACAGCCTGGATCTGGACTCCGACACCGCCCGGGTCGAGCCGCCCTCGCAGACCAACCTGCCGCGCCTGCGCCGGGGCGGCGTGGGCGGCACGTTCTTCGCCGCGTGGGTGCCCGGCCGGCTGCGGGGGCCGGAGGCGGCCCAGATGATGTTCGAGCAGATCGACGTCATCCACCGGCTGGTGGAGCGCCACCCGGAGACCCTGGCGCTGGCCACCTCGGCCGAGGAGGTGGAGCGGGCCCACCGTGCGGGCCGGATCGCGGCCCTGATCGGGGTGGAGGGCGGGCACGCCATCGCCAACTCCCTGGCCACGCTGCGCCAGGCGTACGCCTGCGGGGCACGCTACCTCACCCTGACCCACCTGCAGAGCAACGACTGGGCCGACGCGGCGGTGTGGCCGGGGGTGGGCCCCGACTCGCTGGTGCACGGCGGCCTGACCCCCTTCGGGCTCGAGGTGGTGCGCGAGATGAACCGCCTGGGCATGCTGGTGGACCTCTCGCACACCGCGGACGCCACCATGCTCGCGGCGCTGGAGGTGAGCGAGGCGCCGGTGATCTTCTCCCACGCCGGGGCCCGGGCGGTGTGCGACCACCCGCGCAACGTGCCCGACGACATCCTGCGGCGCGTGGCGGACAACGGCGGGGTGGTGATGGTGGACTTCGTGCCCGGGTTCGTGTCGGCCGCCTACCGCGACTGGGAGGTGCCGGTGTGGGCCGAGTGGCAGCGGCTCGAGAAGCTCTACCCGGGCGACCGCGCCCGAGTGGAGGCGGAGATGCAGGCCTGGCGGGCCCAGCACCCCGCGCCGCTGGTGACCCTGGCGCAGGTGGCCGACCACATCGACCACGTGCGCCAGGTGGCGGGCATCGAGCACGTGGGGCTGGGCTCCGACTTCGACGGCGCGGACGAGTTCCCGGCCGGGCTGGAGGACCCCTCGCGCTTCCCGGCGCTGCTCTCCGAGCTGCTGCGCCGCGGCTACTCCGAGACCGACCTCAAGCGGCTGGCGGGCGGGAACCTGCTGCGGGTGATGCGCCAGGCGGAGCGGGTGGCGGAGCGGCTGCAGCAGCGCCGGCCGGCCTCCGACGCCCTCATCCAGGACCTGGACCGGCCGCGGCCCTGAGCAGCGAGTCGGCCAGCGCCTGGGCCGCGGTGAGGTGGGCGGCCCGCATCGCCGCCGCGGCCTCGCGCAGCAGCGGCGCCGAGCGGGGCGCGCACAGGCACGCCCGCAGGTACAGCACCGCGGCGAAATCGTCCGCGAGCGCGGCGCCCTCGCGGGCCGCCCGGAGCAGCAGCGACGCGTCGCGGGGCGCAGCCAGCAGCGCGTCCAGGAGCAGCGCGTAGCGGCTCTGCGGGTCGGGCAGCGAGCGCAGCCGGGCCGCGAGCCCGCCGGCCGGCGGGAGGGCCCGCCCGGAACCGGACGCGGCGCGGCGCCACAGGGCCTCGGCCCCGGCGGAGTCGCCGGACTCCCACAGCGCGTAGCCCAGGTTCCAGGTCGCCTCGGGCGAGGGGTCCAGCTGTCCCACCAGGTAGCGCCCCGCCGCCGCCGCGCTCTGCGGGTGGCGCCCCAGCTCCAGCCCCAGCGCCAGCAGCCGGAAATTGTCGCGATCCACCCTCTCCAGCGAGAACCTCCCCGGGGCCATCGTCCAGCTGAACAGGTAGAGCGGCCGCCGGAAGTCGGTCCGGTCGCCGATCTCGCCGGTGTAGCAGGCGCCGAGCGTCGGGTTCGCGTACATCAGCCGGATCGCCGGGCCGTCGCCGGAGATGAGCCCGATGTTGGTGGGCAGCCCGTTGAACAGCAGCAGCGCGTGATCCGGCGGATTCGGCAGCAGCTCGGTGATCTGGGCGGCGGCCGAGCGGGACAGCTCGGCGGTGAGCGCCAGGCGCGCCGGGGACACCGAGGAGAGCCACGGGTCCGCGAGCGGGGCGGTGGGGTTGATCCGGAGGCTCAGGGTGGCCTGGGTCGTGAGCAGGAGCGCCAGCGGGAGGGGCGCGAGGGCCGCCCCGGGCCAGGCTTCGGAGGCGGCGGCCGCGGCCAGAGACAGCCCCGCCAGCGGCAGCGCGAAGAAGTAGGCGCTCCACGGGCCCGCCACCGGCAGCACCGGGATCAGGCCCAGCGCCGCCCACAGCAGCCAGGGCCACGCGCGGGTGCCCCGGGCGGCGCTGCGCGGCTGCAGCCACAGCGTGGCGCCCAGGACCAGGACCGCCACGAGCACCCCGGCGCCGGGGAGCGCCGGGAACGCGCGCCACCACAGCCGGGGCGCTTCCACTCCGAGCCCGGCCAGGAGCAGCCTCAGCGGCAGGGCGGCCGTGGCGCCGGCGTCCCAGGGGGCGGACCGCCCGGGCACCCGGCAGGCCGCATACCACGCCGCCCACGCGGCCAGCACCGCAACGTGGGGCAGCACGCGCCGCGCAGCCCTCCGCCACGGCTCACGCTGGGCGGCCAAGGCGAAGAGCGCGAGCGGCAGCAGCGCGACGTTCTCCTTGGCCAGCAGCGCGAGGCCGAAGCAGGCGGCCGAGGGCAGCCCCCGCCCGCGGGCGAGCAGCAGCGCGGAGAGGAGCGCGAACAGCAGCGCCCACAGGTCCTGGTCGCAGCTCACCCAGCCCACCAGCACCGCCTGCGCGTGGGAGAGCCCGAACAGGGCCGCGCCCACCAGCGCCCCGCGGGGGCTCAGGTAGCGGCGCGCCAGGGCCCACACCAGCGCCACGCAGGCCAGCACCAGGACCAAGTTCGTGAGGTGGTACTTCGCGGGGTCGAGGCCGAAGGCCCGCCAGGCGATCCCGAAGTGGGCGGCGCGGGAGAGCGGGCGGAGGTAGCCGCCGAGCCGGACCGGGTGCACGAGGGCGTCCAGCAGCGGCCGGCGGGAGGCGTCGTCCAGGTACACGAAGTCGTCGTTGTAGAAGGGCAGGCGCGTCCAGGGGACGAGCCGTGCCGCACACGCGAGGAGCGCCGCGGCGAGGCCGACCCAGGCCGGCGTCGGCGTGCCGCGCGGCGGACTCCCCCGCGGCCCACGGGGCGCGATCGCCCCGGCGGACCGCCCGCGCTTGGCTGCCATGGGGCCCAAGCTATTCAGTCGCCGGCGCTCCGGTCAAGCCGGGCGCGCGGGGCGCGCCCCAGCCGCGCGATGGCGGCGATCCCCAGGGCCGGCCCCACCGCCAGCACCGCGAAGCTCCCGCGCCAGCCCGCGGCGCGCACCAGCACCGGCACCAGCTGGATGCTGCCCATGGTCAGCAGGAAGCCCACCGAGGTCTGCAGGGTCAGGGCGGTGCCCACGGCGTGCCCCGGCGCCACCTCGGTCACCATGGCGCTGAACTGCGCCGAGTCGGCCACCACGAAGAAGCCCCACACCCACAGCGCCGGGAGCAGCGCCCACGCCGGCGCGCCGAACAGGAGCCCGATGAGCAGCGCGCAGGTGCCGCTGGCGGCCATCGCCAGGGTGACCACCCGGGCGTAGCCCAGGCGGCGCGAGGCCCAGCCGCCCCACACGCAGCCCAGCCCGCCGGCCGCGAGCGCGCTGAACGCCGCCAGGCCGGGGGAGCCGCCGGCGCGCGCCGCCCCCCGGGCGGCCCAGCTTGCGGCGAGGAACACCGGCACCCAGGTCCACATGGCGTACAGCTCCCACATGTGGCCCAGGTAGCCCGCGGTGGTCAGCCGCGTGGCACGGTGGCGCACCACCACCGACACCAGCCGCCACTCGAAGGGCCGCCGCGGGAACGGGAACGGCCCGTCGCGGTACAGGCCCGCCACCAGCAGCGCCGCCACCAGGCCGCCACTCGAGGTGGCCCAGGTGATGTCGGCCAGGCTCGCGCCGCCCAGGGCGCTCACCAGGTAGGGGAGGGCCTTGCCCACGGTCAGCGCGCCCACCAGGGCGCCGATGGCGAAGCCGCGCCAGGCCTTGAACCAGGTGGCCGCCATCTTCATCCCCGGCGGGTACACCCCGGCCAGGAAGAAGCCGGTCAGGAAGCGCGAGGCCAGCGCCGCGGGGTAGTGGGGGGCGCGCAGGAGAGCCAGGTTGGCCAGCGCCCCCAGCGCGGCGGCGCCCGCGAAGTAGCCTCGCGAGGGCCAGATGTCGGCCAGGTTGAGCACCGCCGCCACCGCCGTCCCGGCCACGAAGCCGAACTGCACCGCGGCGGTCAGCCAGCCCAGCTGGGACAGGCTCAGGCTCCAGCGGTGGGCGAGCTGCGCCCCCGCGGCGGCGGCCGAGAACCACAGGGACATGCCCAGCAGCTCGGCCAGCGCCAGCAGCGCCAGCATCCGCCACCGGCCGGGGGCGCGCTCCGCGCCGGGGTCGGTCAGGGTCATGGCGGGGAAGGTACACCGAACGCCCGCGCGCCGGGAGGTGCCGGTGTGGGCGCCCCTTCGGCAGCCCGGCCGTAACTCGCTCGTGCGTTCTCAATACCTTCAAGCGGCGGCTGGAGCGGGCGCCGCCCAGGACTAGGGAATCCCGACCCGCCGGCGGTGCATCCGATTCTGCGTTGTCTGCACTCCCGGCCGTGCCGCTTTCCGGCGGTTGGATCTTCCCTTGAGTTCGGTTCCCCTGGGACGCGAGGACGGCCCGCCCGCTGGCTTCCAGCGCGCCGCTCGCCGCCGTCCCAGCCGTGCGTCCGTCTCCGTCGCCTTGGAGGATGTCGTGGAGATGTTCCCGTTCTGGTCCCGCCGGGCCCGTCCGGCCCGGGGGCGCAGCACCACCGGCCGGCCCGCGATGGCGCTGGCCGCGCTCGCGGTGCTCGCCGCACTGGCCCTGCCCGGCACCGGCCGCGCGCAGGACAACTTCCTCGGAGAGATCCGGCTGGTGCCCTACAGCTTCGCTCCCGCCGGCTGGGCCCTGTGCAACGGGCAGCTCCTGTCCATCTCGACCAACACCGCCCTGTTCTCGCTCCTGGGCACGACCTACGGCGGCGACGGCAAGAGCACCTTCGCGCTGCCCGACATGCGCGGGCGGGTCACGCTGGAGGCCGGCCAGGGCCCGGGCCTCTCCAACTACTTCCTGGGGGAGGTCGGGGGCGAGGAGTTCCACACGCTCACGGTGGGCGAGATGGCGCCGCACACCCACGCCGCGCTCGCGGACCCCGGCGCCGGCTCGAGCGACCGGCCCGCGGGGCTGCTCCCGGCGGTGAACGCGGGGGCCATGCCCGAGTACGGGACGACCCCGTCGGTGGCGATGAGCCCGAGCGCCATCGGCGTGGCGGGGGGCGGCCTGCCGCACGAGAACCGGCCGCCGTTCCTGGTGATGCACTACATCATCGCCATGCAGGGCATCTACCCGGCCCGCTCCAAGCCGGGGGCGGGACAGCCCACCGCCTTGGCGCCGGCGCTGCCGCCGGGAGTCTCGAAGTAGACCGGAGCGCCGGGGAACTTCCCCGGCCCAACCCCACGCTCGGAGAACGACATGGCAACGACCCACTCACTGCTCCCTCGCGCCGATGCCCCCCGGGGGCGGCGCCGCGCACGGCCCGCCCCGTGGGCCGGGCTCGCCGTGGCCGCCCTGGCGTGCCTGCTGGCGCCCTCGGCCGGCCACGCGCAGACACCCTACCTGGGCGAGCTGCGGCTGGTGTCCTTCAACTTCCCGCCCAAGGGCTGGGCGTTCTGCGACGGACAGCTGCTGTCCATCAACCAGAACCAGGCGCTCTTCGCGCTTCTCGGCACCACCTACGGCGGGAACGGGACCACCAACTTCGCGTTGCCCGACCTGCGGGGCCGGGTCCCGCTGCAGGCCGGCCCGGGGCCGGGCCTGCAGTCGTACACGCTGGGCCAGACCGGCGGGCAGGAGTTCCACACCCTCACCCTGGCCGAGCTGCCGCCGCACACCCACGTGGCCTACGCGGACAGCACGCCGGGGTCGTCGGCCGGGCCCTCGCGGGCGCTGCCGGCGCGCAACGCCGCTGCGGTGCCGGTGTACGCGGCGGTTCCGGCGGTGCAGCTGGCCCCGACCGCCATCGGCGCGGCCGGCGGGGGCCAGCCGCACGAGAACCGGCCGCCCACGCTCACGCTCCACTACATCATCGCGCTCCAGGGGATCTTCCCCAGCCAGAGCAAGCCGGGCGCCGCGGCGCCCGCCGCCGCCCCCGCGCTGCAGTCCGCGGGCGGGTCCCGGTAGCCGGCGATGCGGGCGCGCCCCGAGATTCCGTGCCGCCCGGCGTGCCGGGCGGATGGCACAGGCGTTTCAGATTCCCAGGAGGATCCGATGTCCCTTGACCCCCAGGTGAGGCCGCTCCCGGCTTCGAGCCGCGCCCGCGGCGCGCGGCGGACGCTGCGGCAGGCCGCCCTCGGCGCGGCGCTGCTGGCGGCCGTCGCAGGGGCCCCGCCGGCCCGGGCCCAGCAGCCGTTCATCGGCGAGATCCGGCTGGTGCCCTTCAACTTCGCGCCCGTCGGCTGGGCCTTCTGCGACGGGCAGCTGATGGCCATCTCCGAGAACACCGCGCTGTTCGCCCTGATCGGCACCACCTACGGCGGGGACGGGATCTCGACCTTCGCCCTGCCCGACCTGCGGGGCCGGGTGGCGACCGAAGCGGGCCAGGGCCCCGGCCTCTCGCCCCACGTGCTCGGCGAGATGTTCGGCTCCGAGACGGTGACCCTCACCCCGGCCCAGCTCCCGGTGCACACCCACGCGGCCCTGGCCGACTCCGGCATGGGCTCCACCGACCGGCCCAACGGGCGCCTGTACGCCCGGGACGCCGCCAACGTGCCGCACTACGGCCCGAACGCGACCGTGCAGCTGCTGCCCGCGGCCGTGGGGATGACCGGGGGCGGCCAGCCGCACGAGAACCGGCCGCCGTACCTGGTGCAGCACTACATCATCGCGCTTTTCGGCATCTTCCCGGCGCAGAGCAAGCCGGAGGTCGGAGGCCAGGGCACGCCCCAGGCCAGCCCGCCCGGCGTGGCCCCGGGCCAGGCCGCCAAGGGCGCTTCCAAGTGAGCCGGAACCCAACCTGGGAGACGAGCATGAAGAGATATCTCTCGCTGGTCCTGGCCGCGCCCCTGGCGCTGTGGGCCGTGCCGCGCGCGGCGGGCGCCGGGCAGATCTACTGGGTGGACGCGGCGTTCTCCGCGCCCACGCTGAACCGGGCCAACCCCGACGGATCGGGCGCCCAGAGCCTCGCGCTGGCGTCCCAGTCGCTGCCGCAGGGGATCGACTTCGACGTGCCGCCGGCCGAGCTGTTCGACTCCGAGCTGGCGTTCTCGGGGGCCCACCTCCTGGAGGGCTCGGTGAACCTCATCAGCGTCTCACCGATCCTCTCCGGGCTGTCGTGCCTGCGCGGGGTGGCGGTGGATGCGGCCGGCGGGAAGATCTACTGGACCTCCACCAACCTGGTGACCGGCCCGCTGGTCGAGCGGGCCAACCTGGACGGCACCAGCCCGGTGGTGCTGTACAGCCCGGGCCCCGGCGCGGGCAGCGCGCCGCGCGGGATCGCGCTGGACCTGCTGCACGGCAAGATCTACTGGGCGGACTTCGACGGCAGCCGGATCCAGAGCATGCCGATCGGCGGCGGGCCGCCCTCGGACGTGCTCACCGGGCTCAACGGGCCCTCGGGCATCGCGCTGGATCCGCAGGGCGGCAAGATGTACTGGACCGAGGCCAACGCCAACCAGATCCGCCGCGCGAACCTGGACGGATCGTCCGCGGCCACGCTGGTCACCGGCCTGGCCACGCCCAACTACATCGCCCTGGACCTGAGCCACGGCCAGATGTTCTGGACCGAGATCGGAGTCCCCCGCGTCCAGAAGGCCAACCTGGACGGCACCGGGGTGCAGAACCTGGGCGTGCCGGCGGTGGCCCCGGCGGGGATCGCCTTCCTGCCGGTGAACACCACTCCGGTGGCCATGGGCAGCGTCGCGGCCGACTTCGGGCCCGGCTACGTGGACCTCCACTGGTCCGCGCTGGTGGACGGCGCGGTCCGGTTCCAGGTGTTCCGGGCGGGCAGCTCCCAGGGCCCCTTCGCGGCGGTCAGCCCGGAGATCGACGCCGGCGGCCAGTCGGAGTTCAGCTTCCGCGACCGCAGCGCGCGCCCGGGCACGGAGTACTACTACAAGGTCGGCTACCAGCTCGACGGGTCGTGGGCCTACTCGCGGGTGTACCGCGTGGTGACCCCCGGCGCGGTGTTCGCGCTGCGGCCGGCGTACCCCAACCCGGCACAGTCCACCCTCCGCTTGGACTACGAGATTCCGGCCCGCGCGGGGGTGCGGCTGGAGATCTTCGACCTCGCCGGCCGGCGGGTGCGCACGCTGGTGAACGCCACCCAGGAGGCCGGGACCGGCACCGCCCAGTGGGACGGCCGGGCGTCCGGCGGCCAGCCGGTGGCGGCGGGCACCTACTTCGCGCGGCTGGAAGCCGGCGGCCGCGTGGCCACCGAGCGGCTGGTGCTGCTGCGGTGACGCAGAAACCACTTCGACAGGGGAGAGCGCAACCATGATCGTGGTCCGAGACGTGTTCCAGCTGAAGTTCGGGAAGTCGCGCGAGGCGCGCGAGGTGTGGGCTCAGGGCAAGCCGATCGTGAAGCGGCTGGGCCCGGCGACGGCCCGCACGCTGACCGACTGCACCGGCCCGTACTACACGTTCGTGCTGGAGACCACCCACGAGAGCCTGTCAGCCTACGAGAAGCACATCCAGAGCGTGTTCGGGGACAACGAGTGGCAGCAGTGGTACGCCAAGCTGACGCCGCTGGTGGAGTCCGGGCGCCGGGAGATCTTCAACGTGGCGGAGTGAGGTCCGGCTCCACCTCCGACACCACCGCCCGGTGCTTGCCGGCCGCGCCGCGGGGGAAGTCCGGCACCAGCCGGACCTCCACCGCGACCCGCGCGGGCGCGCAGGCCTCGTGGATCACCGACTCGATCCGGCGCCCCGACTCCGGCCCGTAGCCGGGCCCCGGGAGCACCAGCGCCTCGAACCGGTCGGGGGCCCGCTGCACGATCCGGAACTGCACCACCCCCGGGAGGGAGGCGATGCGGTTGGGCCGGATGTGGCGCCCGGTGATGCGCCGCCCGTCGGGCAGCGTGATCCAGTCGTCGCTGCGCCCCACGATCTCCCGCAGCCCCTCGAAGCCTGAGCCGCACGGGCACGGACCTTCGGCCATCGCCACCTGGTCGCCCAGCCGGTAGCGCAGGAGCGGCATGCTGCGCAGGTACAGCGGCGTGATCAGGATGTCGCCCCGGCCGTCCGCCGTCCGGGTGGCCGGATCCACCTCCACGATCGCCGAGTCGGGCAGCAGGTGCAGCCGGCCGCGGGTGCACTCGCACCCGAGCCGGAACGCCTCGGCCGAGCCGTAGGTGTCGCGCACCGGGCAGCCCAGCGCCCGGCCCACCAGCGCGCGCGTCTCGGGCAGCAGCATCTCGCCGTGCGTGAGCACCAGGCGCGGGCGGAGCGAGGTGCCGTGCCGCAGCACGTGGTGCGCGAGCAGGTGCAGGCAGCTCGGGAACCCGAACACCACCCCCGGCCGCAGCCGCTCCAGCTGCGCCAGCTGCTCTTCCAGCGGCTGCCGCAGGTCCACCGGGTCGGTCCGGAAGACGCCCAGGTGCTCGAAGAGCGCCCGCCGGCGCGGCCCCGGCTCGAGCCGGAACTCGATCACCGCGTAGCGGTCGGTGACGCGCCCGCCCTGCCACAGCATTCCGTACGCATACAGCACCCAGCTCCGGATGAAGTCCCCCGGGCCCAGCCAGTGGGTGACGGACTCCCCGGTGGAGCCCGAGGACCGGGAGGGGACCAGCGCGTCCCGCGGGGCCAGGTTCGAGATCAGGTCCTCGGCCCGCTCGCGGAGCTGAGTGCGGGTGAGCACCGGCAGCCGGGAGAGGTCCTCCCGGGTGCGGATGTCCGCGGCGCTCATGCCCAGGGCCCGAAACTGCTCGCGGTAGTAGGGCACGTGCGCGGCGGCGTGGGCCACCAGCCGCCGCAGCGCGCGGTCCTGGTGGGCCCGGATGCGCGCCTCGGACCAGTGCTCGTGCAGCCGCAGGCGGGCCAGGAACGCGGCTCCCTGCAGCGCGAGGCTCACCTGGGAGGGCTGGCGACCGGGTTGGAGCGGCATGCGCGGATCCTACGTCGGCGGCCGGCGCGCTGCAAAGGGGGGCCCCTGGGTTCCGCCGGGGCGGGTGTGCTATCTTGGTCCGCGGCGTTCCCCGCCGCCCCCGGCGACCCGGGTTCCCGGCCACCCACCCGCACCCAGGAGGCTCCCCCATGCGCCCTGCGCTCCGGCTGCTCGACGACGCGCTCATCCGCCGCATCCTGGCTGAGGCGCGCGACCTGCTGGAGGCGCTGGGGGTGGAGATCCACAACCCGGCGCTGCTGGAGGCGCTCTCTGCGCACGGGGCGCGGGTGGACGCGGCGGCCGCGCGCGCCTACCTGGGCCCGGCGCTGGTGGACCGCGCGCTGGCCAGCGCCCCGCGGGAATTCCGGCTGTACGACGTGCTGGGGCAGGAGACCCACCACTTCGGCGCCGGGCACGTGTACTTCACCCCGGGATCGGCCGCCATCCACGTGCTGGACGGCGAGACCGGCGCCATCCGGACGCCGGACACCGCCGACTACGTCCGCTACGTGAAGGTGGTCAGCGGCCTCGACCAGCTGGCCTCCCAGAGCACCGCGTTCATCCCCGCCGACGTGCCCAGCCGGGTCTCGGACTCCTACCGGCTG
>DATKKS010000071.1:0-16246 GCA_035542815.1 Saccharimonadales bacterium (SeqCode)
CGGCCGAGCGCGAGCTGGGCTTCTTCCGCGAGCTGCTGGCGGAGTGACCGGGGGCGGGCGGCGAGCGGGGACGTGACGCCGCGGCGGCGGGCGGCGCGGCGCGCAGCGTCCGCGCCAGCCCCGGCCGCCGCGGCCGGCGAGGACGTGACGCCCCGGCGGCGGGCGGCGCGGCGCGCAGCGCCCGCGCCAGCCCCGGCCGCCGGGGCCGGCGATGGTGCCATGCGTCGGCGGCGGGCGGCGCGGCGCGCAGCGCGCGCGCCAGCCCCGGCCGCCGAGGCCGGCCAGGCCCGGCGCCTTGCGCCCCGCGCGATGCGTTTGTTAGAATCCGTCTTTATGCCGAGGCGGGCCGGCCCCCTGGCCGCCCCGGGAACAGGCCGTCAACGTGGAACTTGACATCAAGTCGCTGCCCCAGGGCCCGTCCGAAGCGGCGCTGGTGGCGGAGGCCCGCACGCTGGACGTGGACGGCCCCGAGATCACCTTCGAGGGGCAGGTCCAGGCGCGGCTGCGGGTGGTGCGGCACGATGACAACGTGCTCGTCCAGGGGGTGGGCGAGGGCCGGATCCGCGGCGAGTGCGCGCGGTGCCTGGAGCCCTGCAACCAGCCCCTGGCGGCCGAGTTCACCGTGTACGCCGAGCGCCGCCCGGAGGGCGGAGTGCGGGGGCTGGACCGCGAGCTGGAGGCGGACCGCTACCTGTGCTTCCACGACGGCGTGCGCCTGGAGCTGGGCGAGGCGGTGCGCGAAGCGCTGCTGCTGGCCCTGCCGCTGCGGCTGCTGTGCCGGCCCGAGTGCAAGGGGCTGTGTGCGGGCTGCGGCGCGAACCTGAACCTGGAACCGTGCACCTGTGCGGAGCGGACCGCGCCCCCGGCGGCCGGCTCCGAGAACCCGAAACGGAGAACCTGAGCCATGGCACTTCCGAAACGGCGACACTCGCGCACCCGCGGCCGCAAGCGGCGCACCCACTGGGTGCTGTCCGCCCCGGCGGTGGTGCCCTGCTCCCACTGCAGTCAGCCCAAGCGGCCGCACCGGGTCTGCCCGAACTGCGGCTACTACGACGGCGAAGAGATCCAGGAACCCAAGAACGCCTAGCCCGGAGGGCTGCTCGCCATGCCTGACCGCCCGCGGGGTCCGAGCATCGGGATCGATGCCATGGGCGGGGACTTCGCTCCCCGCGCCGAGGTGGATGGAGCCATCCAGGCGCTGGCCGAGGAACCGGGCGCTTTCGAGGTGGTGCTGGTGGGGGACGTGGCGGTCATCGAGGCCGACCTGGCCCGGCATCCGGGTTGGCGCAATCTGCCCATCCGCCTGGTGCACGCCCCCGAGCGCATCGAGATGGGCGACGCGGCGGCCCTGGCGGCGCGCCGCAAGCGGAACTCCTCCCTGGTGGTGGCCACCCGGCTGCACAAGGAAGGCGAGATCGACGCCCTGGTGAGCGCCGGCAACACCGGCGCGGTGGTGGCGACGTCGCTGTTCAACCTGGGCCGGCTGGAGGGCGTGGACCGGCCGGCGATCGCGGCGCTGTTCCCCGTGCCGAACACCCAGGCCGGCTCGGTGGTGCTGGACGTGGGCGCCAACTCCGACTGCAAGCCGATCCACCTGCTCCAGTTCGCCATCATGGGCACGCTCTTCGCCCGGCACGTCCTGGGGGTGAAGCGCCCGCGGGTGGGCCTGCTGAACATCGGCGAGGAGGCCACCAAGGGCAACGAACTCGCCCAGGAGGCCTACCAGCTGCTGTCCGCCACCACCGAGGACATCGAGTTCCTGGGCAACGTCGAGGGCCGGGACGTGTTCCGCGGCACCGCCGACGTGGTGGTTTGCGACGGCTTCACCGGCAACGTGGTGCTGAAGACCGCCGAGTCGGTGGCCGAGCTGCTGGTCACCTGGCTGCGGCGGGAACTCAAGTCCGATCCCGTCTCCCTGCTCGGCGGGCTGATGTCCCGGGCGGCCTTCCGGCGCCTCCGCGCCCGCATGGACTACGCCGAGTACGGCGGCGCGCCGCTGCTGGGAGTGAACGGGGTGGTCATCATCGCCCACGGCAGCAGCTCTTCCAAGGCCATCACCAACGCCATCCGGACCGCGGCCGTCGCGGTCACCCACCAAGTCAACGCCCATATCCGCCAGGAGCTCAAGGTCGCCCATGGCTAATGCCGGGATGCCGCTGGCCCGCATCGTCGGTACCGGGTCCTATGTCCCCGAAAAAATCCTGACCAACGCCGATCTGGAGCGCCTGGTGGACACTTCCGACGAGTGGATCACCGCGCGCACCGGCATCCGCGAGCGCCACGTGGCCGCCGCCGAGGAGGCCACCTCGGACCTGGCGGTGGAGGCCAGCCGCCGGGCCCTGGACGCAGCCGGGGTGAAGCCCGCGGAGGTGGACCTGGTGGTGTGCGCCACGGTCACCCCGGACACGCTGTTCCCGTCCACCGCGTGCATCATCCAGGACCGGCTGGGGCTGCGGGCCGCGGCGGCCATGGACCTGTCGGCGGCCTGCTCCGGCTTCATCTACGGGATCCACCTGCTGCGCGGGCTGATCGCCACCGGCGCGGCGCGGCGGGTGCTGCTGATCGGGGCCGAGTGCCTCAGCAAGATCACCAACTACGAGGACCGATCCACCTGCGTGCTGTTCGGGGACGGGGCGGGGGCGGCGGTGCTGGTGCCCGAGAACGGCGGCCGGCGGGGGGTGCTGGCGTCGCGCATCGGCAGCGACGGCAGCGCCGGGGAGATGCTGTGCCAGCCGGCGGGCGGCTCGCGCATCCCGGCCACCGTGGACTCGGTGCAGCGCAAGCTCCACACCATCCACATGAAGGGCAATGAGGTGTTCAAGATGGCGGTGCGGGGGATGGAGGACGTCACCCGCGGGGTGATGCAGGACGCCGCGATCGCCGCCTCCGACATCGACCTGGTGATCCCCCACCAGGCCAACCTGCGCATGATCCAGGCCCTGGGCGACCGCCTGGAGGTGCCGCCGGAGCGCGTGTACGTGAACATCGACCGGTACGGGAACACCTCCGCGGCCTCGGTGCCCATCGCCCTGGACGAGGTGGTGCGTGCCGGGCGGCTCCGCCCGGACCAGCTGCTGGTGATGGTGGCCTTCGGCGGCGGCCTCACCTGGGGCGCGCTGGCGGTGCGCTGGTGAGCCGGGGCGGGCGATGAAGACGGCGCTGCTGTTCCCGGGCCAGGGCGCGCAGTACGTGGGCATGGGGCGCGGGCTGCACGACGCCTTCCCGGAGGCGCGGGAGGTGTTCGAGCGGGCCGACGCCGCGCTGGGGCTGCCGCTCTCGCGGCTGCTGTTCGAGGGCCCGGAGGCGGAGCTGCGCCTCACGCACAACACCCAGCCGGCCATCCTGGTGCACAGCATCGCCGCGTGGGCGGCGGCGCGCGCGCTCCTGCCGCCGGCGCAATTCGCCGCCGGCCACAGCCTGGGGGAGTACTCGGCGCTGGTGGCCGCCGGGGCGCTGCAGTTCGAGGACGCGGTGCGGGTGGTGCGGGTGCGCGGCGAGCTGATGCTGCGCGCCGGGCAGGTGCGCCCCGGGACCATGGCGGCCATCCTGAACCTGCCCGCGGCGGAGGTGGAGGCGGCGTGCGCCGAGGCCGGCGGCACGGTGGTGCCCGCCAACCTCAACTCGCCCAGCCAGATCGTGATCAGCGGCGAGGTGGACGCGGTGGAGCGCGCCATGGAGCGGTGCAAGGCCCACGGGGCCAAGCGCGCCCTGCGGCTGGAGGTGAGCGGCGCGTTCCACTCGCCGCTCATGGCCAGCGCCGCGGAGGGGCTCTGGGCCCATCTCGAGCGGCTGCCCATCCAGCCGGCCGCGGTGCCGGTGGTGGCCAACGTCAGCGGCCAGCCGGTGCAGCAGCCGGAGGAGATTCGCGACGCGCTCTCGCGGCAGGTGCTGGGGGCGGTGCTGTGGGAGCCCACGGTGCGGCTGCTGGTGGGGCGGGGGGTGCGGCGGTACGTGGAGCTGGGCCCGGGCAAGGTGCTGCGCGGACTGGTCAAGACCGTGGACGGCACGGCCGAGTTGCTGGGGGTGGACGGGCCGGCGGACGTGGAGGCGTTGCGCGTGGCGCGGTCCGGCGCCGAAGGGAGCCCGAGATGAGCTATGCCGACCTGAGCGGCCACGCCGCGCTGGTGACCGGCGGGGCCCGCGGCATCGGCCGGGCCATCGCCCTGACGCTGGCCGGCCAGGGCGCGGACGTGGCGGTGCTGGACCTCAACGCCGCGGCCGGGGAGGCCACCCGCGCCGAGGCCGAGGCGCTCGGCCGCCGGAGCGTGTTCCTCACCGCCGACGTGGGCGACCCGGCGGCCATCGAGGCCGCCTGCCGGGCGGCGCTGGAAGCGCTGCCGGAGCTGGACATCCTGGTCAACAACGCCGGCATCACCCGTGACAAGCTGTTGTGGCGGCTGGAGCCGGAGGACTGGGAGGTGCTGCTGCGGGTGAACCTCACCGCCGCCTACCACTTCACTCGCCACCTGACCCGGGCGATGGCCAAGCGCAAGTGGGGCCGCGTGGTGAACGTGAGTTCCGTGATCGGGGAGATGGGCAACGCCGGCCAGGCCAACTATGCCGCGGCCAAGGCGGGCCTCATAGGTTTCACCAGGTCCGTGGCGAAAGAGTTTGCCGCCAGAGGAGTTACGGTCAACGCCGTGGCCCCCGGCTTCATCGAGACGGACATGACCGCGGGCCTGCCCCAGGCGGCCCGCGAGGCCATGCAGGCGGCCATCCCCTCCGGCCGCATGGGTGTGGCGCAAGACGTTGCCAATGTGGTAGCTTTCCTCGCGTCCCCGGAATCCGGCTACATCACCGGGCAGGTGCTCCGGGTGGATGGCGGCATGTTGATGGGGTAGGGGGGCCCGGCGCCTGCCTTGCCGCGCAGCACTCCGCTCCGTACCCTGTCCTGCGTTCTGTGCGAGCGACTCAACCCTGGGCCGGCCCGTCTGCCCGGCTGCATCTTTCTCACCGGAGGAGGATCCCTACCATGACGTTCAGTGAAGAGCGTGTGAAAGAGATCATTGCCAAGGAGCTGGAGGTCTCCCCCGACCAGCTGACCAACGATGCCTCCTTCATCGACGACCTGGGCGCCGACTCGCTGGACACCGTGGAGCTGGTGATGGCCCTGGAAGAGGAATTCGGCATCGACATCCCGGACGAGGACGCCGACAAGATCAAGACCGTCGGGGATGTGATGAGCTACCTCAAGAACCGCCAGCAGCAGTAGTCCTTCCGGAGTTCGGGCGATGGCACGGGTGAGCGGCGAGGGAGCCCACCCCCGGCGGGTGGTGATCACCGGCATGGGGGTGGTTTCCCCGGTCGGCAACGACACGGCCGCCTTCTGGGACTCGCTCAAGGCCGGCCGCTCCGGCATCGCGGCGATCACCCGCTTCGACACCTCCCAACTGGACGTCACCTTCGCCGGCGAGGTGAAGGGCTTCGAGCCCGAGCGCTACATGGACCGCAAGGAGGTCCGCCGCTCGGACCGCTTCGTGCACTACGCCATCGCGGCCGCGGTGCAGGCCGTGGAGCAGGCGGGCCTGCAGGGCGCCGGCCTGGACACCTTCCGGATCGGGGTGATCGTGGGTTCGGGCATCGGGGGCATCGAGACCCTGGAGGCCCAGCACCGCACGATGCTGGAGAAGGGCCCGGGGCGGGTGAGCCCGTTCTTCATCCCGATGATGATCTCCAACATGGCGGTGGGCACGCTGGCCATGCGCCTGGGCTTCCGGGGGCCGAGCTTCACCCCGGTCTCGGCGTGCTCCACCGGGGCGCACGCGCTGGGCGAGGCGTTCCGGCTGATCCAGCGCGGGGAGGCCGACGCGTGCGTGGCCGGCGGCTCCGAGGCCCCGATCACGCGGCTGTCCGTGGCCGGGTTCGGCAACATGAAGGCCCTGTCCGTGCGCAACGACGACCCGGCGGGCGCCAGCCGGCCCTTCGACGCCACCCGCGACGGCTTCGTCATGGGCGAGGGCGCGGGCATCGTGGTGCTGGAGGCGCTGGAGAGCGCGCGACGGCGCGGGGCGGCGGTGCTCGGGGAGATCGTGGGGTACGCCAGCACCACCGACGCCTACCACATGACCGCCCCGGAGCCGGAGGGCAAGGCGGCCACCTGGTGCATGCAGGCGGCCATCCAGGACTCCGGGCTCCCGCCGGAGAGCTTCGGGTACATCAACGCCCACGGCACCTCCACGCCGCTCAACGACAAGATCGAGACCGCCGTGATCAAGAACGCGCTGGGCGCGCACGCCGCGAAGGTGGCGGTGAGCTCCACCAAGTCCATGACCGGCCACCTGCTGGGGGCGGCCGGCGGGGTGGAGTTCGTGGCCTGCGTGCTGGCGCTGCGGGACCAGCTGCTGCCGCCGACCATCAACTACCGCCACCCGGATCCCGAGTGCGACCTGGACTGCGTGCCGAACCAGGCCCGTCCGGCCAAGTTCGAGGCCGCCCTCTCGAACTCGATGGGCTTCGGCGGCCACAACGTCACGCTGGCGGTCCGGGGCTTCCGGGAATAGAACGCGACCATGAGGTTTCCGTGGGGCTGGTTCGGGCGCCGAGGCGGCGCCGCGATTGCCGGCCAAGCCGGGCTCGAGCGGCGCATCGGATTCCATTTCCGCGACCGGGAACTCCTGCGGCAGGCGCTGACCCACCGCTCCTCCCTGCCTGATCTGGGTGCCGGCAGCACCTCCAACGAGCGCATGGAGTTCCTCGGCGACGCCGTCCTGGGCGTGCTGGTGAGCGAGCACCTGTACCGCTCGCACCCGGGTCTGCAGGAGGGGGAACTCACTAAGATGAAGTCGCTCCTGGTGAGCAAGGCCATCCTGGCGGAGCAGGCCCGCCAGATGAGCCTGGGCTCCTTCATGCGGCTGTCCGAGGCGGAGGCCGACTCCGGCGGGCGGGACCGCACCTCCATCCTGGGGGACGCCTTCGAGGCGGTGCTCGGCGCGCTGTACCTGGACCAGGGGCTGGAGGCGGCCCGGCGCTTCGTGCAGCGACAGCTGCTGGCGCACGCCGGGGACATCACCAGCGACATGCGCCACGTCAACTACAAGAGCCTGCTCCAGGAGCACGTCCAGGGGCGGTTCAAGGCCCACCTGCAGTACCGCACCCGCGCCGAGGAAGGGCCCGAGCACGAGAAGTGGTTCACCATGGAGGTGATGGCCTCCGGGCAGGTGCTCGGCAGCGGCCGCGGCCGGAACAAGAAGGAGGCCGAGCAGCACGCGGCCTGTGACGCGCTCATCCGGCTCGGGGTGCTCAAGCCCGAAGATGTCGTCTAGCCCTGCCGCACGCCGGGCGCTGCTGGCGCTGGCGTGCCTGCTGCTGCCGCTGTCCGGGTGCGCCCGGCGCGCGGGGGCCCCGGCGCGCGTGGTGGTGGCCTCCATCGGGCCGCTCGCGGACTGGGCCCGGCACGTGGCCGGCCCGGGCTGGCAGGTGCTCTCGGTGGTCCCGCCGGGGGCCAGCCCGCACGCCTTCGAGATGCTGCCGCGCGACGTGCAGCGCTACCAGCGCGCCGCGCTGTGGGTGCGCGTGGGCGCGGGGCTGGACCCGTTCGTGGACCGGCTGATCGAGGCCGCCGGGGCCCGCCGCGTGCTGACCCTCACCGACGGAATGACCCTGGTGGACGGCAACCCGCACGTGTGGCTGGACCCTGCGGTGGCGCGCGCGGCGCTGCCGCGGATCGCGGCGGCGCTGGCGGCGCTCGAGCCGGCCGACTCGGCCGGCTTCCGGGCGCGGGCGGAGGCCTACGGCGCCGCGCTGGACTCCGTGGACGCCGAGTACCGGGCCGCGACCGCGCGCTTCCGGGTGCGCCGCTTCGTAGCCTTCCACGAGGCCTGGATCTACCTGGCGCGGCGCTACGGGCTGGAGCAGGCGGGCTCGGTGGAGCCCGCCCCGGGCCGCGAGCCCGGACCCGCCGACTGGGGCCGGCTGGTGGCGCTGGTGCGGGCCAGCGGCAGCCGGGTCGTGTTCGCGGAGGCCCAGTACGGGCTGCGCCTGCCGCGCGCGCTGGCCGCCGACGCCGGGGCGCGGGTGCTGCTGCTGGACCCCGCTGGCACCACCGGCGATCCTGCCGGGGAGAGCTACGTGGCGCTGATGCGCCGCAACCTGGCCGCCCTGAAGGAGGGCCTGCAATGAACGCCGCGCCCGCGCTGGAGCTGCTGCACGTGGGAGCGCGCGCCGGGCGTCACGTGCTGCTGGAAGACGTGTCCCTGGCGGTGCAGCCGGGCTCGCTGCTGGGCCTCATCGGGCCCAATGGCGGCGGCAAGACCACGCTCTTGCGGGTGGCCCTGGGCCTGCGCCGGCCGGACTCGGGCACGGTGCGCTGGTTCGGCATGAGCCTGGGTCAGGCGCGCCAGCACGGCCTCCGGGTGGGTTACGTGCCGCAACGCGGGGCGTGGGATCCGCGCTTCCCGCTGACGGTGGAGGAGACGGTGCTCCTGGGGCGCCGCGGCCTGCGCCCGGCCGGGGCGCCGTACACCGCCGCGGACCGGGCGGCGGCCCGCGCCTCGCTGGAGTTCATGGACATCCAGCACCTGGCCCGGCAGCGCCTGGCGGCCTGCTCCGGCGGCGAGCTGCAGCGGGCCCTGGTGGCCCGCGCGCTGTGCGTGGACCCGCGGGTGCTGGTGCTGGACGAGGCCACCAGCGCCGCGGACGCCGCGGCCCAGGACCGCTTCTACCGCCGGCTGCGCGAGCTCAAGGCCCGCGGCGTGACCGTGGTCCTGGTGAGCCACGACGTGGGCGTCATCGCCTCGGTGGCGGACGAGGTGGCCTGCCTCAACCAGCGGCTCCACTTCCACGGCGCCGCCCCCGAGGCGCTGGAGCCCGAGAACCTGGCCGGGGCCTACGGCTGCGAGCTGGAGCTGCTGGCCCACGGCCGCGTGCCCCACCGGGTGGTGCGCGACCACGCCGCGGGCCCCGAGCCCGGCGCGGAGCGGGAGGGGGAGCGGTGATCGCGCTGGGCTTCCTGGGCCGGGCGGCGCTGGCCGCGGTGCTGGTGAGCCTCACGCTGTCGCTCCTGAGCGGCTTCGTGGTGCTCAAGCGGCTGGCCTTCGCGGGCTCCGGCATCGCCCATGCGGCCTTCGGCGGGGTGGCCCTGGCGCTGCTGCTGGGGTTGCCGCCGGCGCCGGTGGCGGTGGTGTTCTCGCTGGCGCTGGCGTGGATGGTGAGCCAGCTGTCCCGCCGCGGCCGGCTGCCCGAAGACAGCGCCATCGGCATCTTCTTCGCGGCCTCGATGGCCCTCGGGGTGGTGCTGCTCAGTCTGCAGCCGCGCTATAACATCGATCTGTTCAGCCTGCTGTTCGGCAACCTGCTGGCGGTGACCCCGGCCGACCTGTGGCTCATGGCGGGCCTGAGCGCGGTGGTGGCGGTGGTGCTGGGGCGCTACTTCTGGGAGCTGGTGTCGGTGTCCTTCGACGAGGACCTGGCCAGCGTGAGCGGGCTGCCGGTGCAGGGGCTCAACCTGGCGCTGATGGTGCTGCTGGCCCTGGCGGTGATCCTGTCCATGAAGTCGGTGGGCCTGATCCTGGTGTCGGCGCTGCTGGTGCTGCCGGGGGCCACCGCGCTGGAGCTGGCCGGGAGCCTGCGCGGCTTCGTGGCCCTGTCGGTGTTGTTTGGGCTGCTGGCCTCGGGCGCCGGCCTGGCCGCCTCCTACGCGCTGAACCTGGCCTCCGGGGCGGCCATCGTGCTGTGCGGCACGCTCATCTTCGCTGGGGTGCACCTGCTGCGCCGGGCCCGGCGGCGCTGACCCGGCCGGGCGCCCCGGAGCCGGGCCCGGGCGGCCCTGAAGGGCGGGCCCCGGCCGGCCGAAAACCCCGTGGGGCCCCGGCGGTGGGGCTCGGGCCGGCGGAACAACCCCGGGGGAGCCCGGCGCATCCTAGGTAGCAGGGGTGGCCGTGGCCCCTGGAAAGGACCCCCGCAAGCCTGCCCCGACCGACCGCGGCGCAGCTCTTCCCCAACGCCTCTCTCCGGAGCGTGTTCATGACCCGTGTCGCACTCCTCGCGTTGCTGTTCGGCTGGCTGGTGGGCGCCTGGTGGGCGGCCCCGGCGCGGGCCCAGGACGAGTCGTCCCTGGAGCACGTCACCCGGGCCCTGGCCGCCGAGCAGGAGGACGACTGGGAGGCCGCGCTGCGCGAGTACTCCATCGCGCTCAAGACCGATTCCGCGTCGAACTACCTGCTCAGCCGGGTGGTCCACTGCCTGTTCCAGCTGGGCCGGGACGACGAGGTGATGAGCTTCACCCGGGTGCTGTGGCGGCGGGACTCCACGCAGGCGGGCGCGGCCGCCGAGGCGGCCGAGATGGCGTTTCTGCACGGGCGGGTGGACGAGGCCACGGAGTGGTACCGCGCGGCCACCCGGGCCAAGCCCTCGGAGCCCCGCAACTGGACCCAGCTGGCGGCGATCTACGAGCAGCTGGGCCGGCCCGCGGACGCCGACAGCGCCCTGGCCGGCGCGCAGCGCGCGGCGCCCGAGAACCCGGGCGTCCTGTACTACCTGGCCTGGTTCCGGGCCCGCAGCGGGCGGGCCGCGCAGGCGGTGGAGCCGCTGCGCAAGCTGCTGGACATCGCTCCGGGCTACCCGCACGCCCTGCCGCTGCTGGGGCAAGTGTACGAGGACCTGCAGCGCTACCCGGAGGCCCGCGACGCGTACCAGGAGGCCGCCCGCGGGGACGGCCCGCCGGAGGACCGCGAGCAGGCGCTGCGCGGGCTGGCCCGGGTGAGCGTCCTGGGCGGGCACCCCGAGGAGGCCCTGGACCCGCTGCGGGCGCTGCTGGCCGAGCACCCCGGCGACTTCCGGTTGCGGCACCTGCGAGTGGACCTGGAGATGCGCCTGCACCACCTGACCGAGGCGCAGGCCGACGCCGACACCCTGGCGGCGCTCGAGCCCGACCAGATCCAGTGGGCCGGTCTGCGCGCGGATCTGCGGCTGCGCCAGGGGGACTCCACCGGCGCCCAGGACGCGCTGGAGGAGTTCCGCAAGGCGCACCCTGAATCCCACCGCATCCACGAGCTGCTGGCCTCCTTCGAGCTGGAGCGCCGGCAGCTCCCGGAGGCCCTCCGCGAGGCGGACCGGGCCCGCGAGCTGGCCCCAGACAGCGCCTCGGTACACTTCGTCCGCGGCCGGGTGCTGTCCGAGATGCAGCGCACCGCGGACGCCGAGTCCGCCTTCGCGACCGCCACCCGGCTGGACCCCGGCTTCCTGAGCGCCTATTTCGCCCTGGGGGTGGTGCGGGAGCGCCTGGGGCGGCTGGACTCGTCGGAGGCGGCGTTTCGCCGGGTGCTGGCGCTGGACCCGCACAACGCGCTGGCGCACAATTACATCGGCTACATGTTCGCCGACCGTGGGGTGCGCTTGCAGGAGGCCCTCCAGGAGATCCAGCTGGCGCTCAAGGAGGACCCGGAGAACTCCGCCTTCCTGGACAGCCGCGGGTGGGTGCTGTACCGGCTGGGCCGCTGGCAGGAGGCCCGCACCGACCTGCAGGAGGCCATCAACAAGGGCGGCCAGGACCCGGTGATCCAGGAGCACCTGGGCGACGTGCTCACCTCTCTGAAGCTGCTGCGCGAGGCGCAGCAGGCCTACCAAGAGGCGCTCAAGCGGGACCCCCAGAACGCCACCCTCAAGGCGAAGCTCCAGGGTCTCGAGGAGCAGCTCCGATAGCCCCGCCCCGGGGCCTCCAGCCGGGCCGCGGCGGGCCCCACGGGCGCCGGGGGGGGACGGGAACCCCCGCCGCTCCAAGCGTGTATAAGTTTCAGATTGGAACCTCTCGGGAGTGCGCATGACCCTGGACGCCAATCCGCCCGAACTGGCAGCGACCAGCGACGAGGAGCTCATGGCGCGGGTCATGCAAGGCTCCGAGGGCGCCTTCGCCGCGCTGGTGGACCGCTATTCCCAGCGGATTCTCAACACGGTCTACCGCTACGTCGGGGACCGGGCGCGGGCGGAGGACCTGGCCCAGGAGGTGTTCCTCCGGGTGTACGTCCACCGGGCCCGGTACCGGGCCGGGGGCAAGTTCTCGGCCTGGCTGTTCACCATCGCGGTGAACCTGGCCAAGAACGAGATCCGCAGCCGGGTCAGGCACCGGGGCACCGCCAGCCTGGAGGAGCTGCAGGAGACCTCCGGCGACGTGGAGCTGGCGCTGGTGGACCGGACCCGGCGCCCGGACCGCTGGGCGGAGCAGGCGGAGCTGGAGGCGGCGGTCTCGGAGGCGGTGGAGGAATTGCCGGAACCTTATCGGGAGGCGGTGGTGTTAAGGGATTTGGACGGGCTGTCGTACGAGGAGATCGCCGACATCCTGGGGATCCCCGGGGGCACCGTCCGGTCCCGGATCAACCGGGCCCGGCACCTTCTGAAGAAGAAGCTGCTGCCTTTCCTTACGGGAGAATGAGATGGGTGTACGTTGCTACCGCATCCGCGAAGAGTTCTCCGACCTCCTGGACGAGCGGCTGGCAGAGCCCCAGCGTGAGCGGGTGCTGGCCCATCTCTCCCGGTGCTCCCAGTGCGCCGGCGACTATCAGTTGTTCCGCAAGGCGCACGAGCTGGTGGCCGGCCTCCGGCCCATTCCGGTTCCCGAAGATTTCACCCAGCAGGTGCTGGCCAAGGTGCGCCAGCACGGGCTGGAGCACGGCTCGACCTGGATCCCCGCGGTAAGCCGACGCCCGGGCACGGCCGCCCGGACGTGGACGTGGGGGGCAGGTCTGGCCGCGGCGGCGGCGGTGGCGGCTCTGGTGGTGGGCTTGTGGATGCTGATGATGCACCCGCGGACGGATTCAGCCTCCGTGCCCATTGCCGGGAAAGCCGCCCCGCCGCCGGCCGCGGCTTCCTCTCCGCAGTTCGCGCACGCCCCGGGCGCGCCGGTCCCCGGCTCGCCCGCGGGGGTGGGCCCGCGCCGGGCGGCGCCTGCGCGCGGGCCGGCCTACGCCCGCAAGGGCCCGGCCGACTCCCTGTACGACCAGCCGCTGGACGAGCCGTTCCCGCTCAACCGCAACGGGGCGCAGCTGGTCAAGGACTCGCGCGACTCCGGCTACCGGGTGGTGCCCGCGAAATCCCGCGGCTACTGATCCCCTCGGCCTCGCATCCGTGGCGCGCCCGGCGCACCCTCGCCGGGCGCGCCGCTGCGTTGTGGGCCCCGCCGGGCGCGTGCTAGCTTCCGGACCATGAGTCCCAGACGGGTGCGGGTGCGCCTGGGGGCGCGCTCCTACGACGTGCTGATCGGCGCGGGCCTGCTGCCGCGGCTGCCCGGGCTCCTCCGGCGGTGGTCGCCGGCGCGGACCGTGTGGCTGGTGACCGACACCCGCGTCGCCCGGCTGCACGCGGGCCCGCTGGCGGCGCGGCTGCGGCGCTCAGGCTACCGCGTCCACCTGAGCGCGGTGCCGCCGGGCGAAAGGTCCAAGTGCGCGCGGATGCTGGAGCGCCTGGTGCGGGACGGGCTGCGCGCCGGGATCCGGCGCGACGCGCTGCTGCTGGCGCTGGGCGGGGGGGTGGTGGGGGACCTGGCGGGGCTGGTGGCGGGCACCTACCTCCGGGGCCTGCCGTGGGTGCAGCTGCCGACCACGCTGCTGGCCCAGGTGGACGCCAGCGTCGGGGGGAAGGTGGGGGTGGACGTGGGGCCGCACAAGAACTCGCTGGGGCTGTTCCTCCAGCCCCTGGCGGTGGTGGCCGACGTGGCGGTGCTCCGCACCCAGTCGGCGCGCCAGTTTCGGTGCGGCCTGGCCGAGGCGATCAAGATGAGCGTCGCCCTCAGCCGGCAGGAGTTCGCCTGGCTGGAGCGGCACGTGCCGCGGCTGGCCCCGGGCAGCCCGCCGGCGCTCCTGGCGGAGCTGGTGGCGCGGGCGGTGCGGATGAAGGCCGCGGTGGTGGCCGAGGACGAGCTGGACCGCGGCCGGCGGGCGCTGCTGAACTTCGGGCACACGCTGGGGCACGCCCTGGAGGGGGCCTGCGGGTACCGCCGGTTGCTCCACGGGGAGGCGGTGGCGATCGGGTGCGCCTTCGCCGCGGGCTGGTCGGCCCGCCTGCGCCGGCTGCCGCCGGCGGACCTCCGGCGGGTGGTGGCGCTGCTGCAGGCCGCCCGGCTGCCGGTGCGCCCGCCGCGGGTCCCGGCAGCCCGCCTCCGGGCCCTGATCCTGGGGGATAAGAAGCAGTCCGATAATGGATTAGCCTTCGTGTTGACAGGCCCCCTGGGCGGTGGTAGCGTGAAGCGCCTTCGGAATAGCCAAGGCCTGGCGCGGGCCCTGAACGCGTTCCTGGAGCCGCGCCCGGCGGAGGAGCGACCCTGATCCGGATCCTGGTGCTGCACGGGCCCAACCTGAATCTGCTGGGGAAGCGCGAGCCGGAGATCTACGGCCGGGCGAGCCTGGAGGAGGTCAACTCCGGGCTGGCGCGCCGGGCGGGGGAGCTGGGGATCCAGGTGGAGTGCCGCCAGTCCAACCACGAGGGGCAGCTCATCGACTGGATCCAGGCGGCTCCCGGCGGGTTCCAGGGACTGGTGCTGAACCCGGGCGGGCTGACCACTTCCAGCGTGGCGTTGCGCGACGCGGTGCTGGCGGCGGGGCTGCCGACGGTGGAGGTGCACATCTCGAACATCCACGCGCGGGAGGAGTTCCGGCGCGGCTCGCTCATCTCCGGAGCGGCCTGGGGCAGCATCACCGGGCTGGGCCCGTCCGGATATCAACTGGCCCTGGAGGCGCTCGCCGGACGGCTGCAGGCCTGACGGCTCCACCATGACCCCGAAAGTGAGTTCCAAGTCCGGGCGGTCGCACAAGGCCGCCTCGCCGCACGCCGCCGGCGGCGGCAAGCCCGCCTACCTGGACGAGCTGCGGGCGCTCATCGAGCTGGCCGCCGAGACCGGCATCTCCGACCTGGAGGTGCAGTCCAACGGCCGGGTGTTCCGCATCGGCCGCAACGGCCAGGCCTTTTCCCCGGCGGCGGTGTCCCTGCCCGCGGTGGTACACGCGCCGGCCGCGGCCGCGCCGGCCGCGCCCGTGGCGGCTGACGAATCGAGCCGCTACGTGCGCATTACCTCGCCCCTGGTGGGCACGTTCTACGCCGCCCCCGCCCCCGACGCCGACCCCTACGTGGAAGTGGGCTCGCGGGTGGCCGCCGGGCAGACCGTCTGTATCGTCGAGGCCATGAAGCTCATGAATGAGATCCCGGCCGAAACGGCCGGGCGGATCGTCCGGATCCTGGTGCAGAACGCCAAGCCGGTGGAGTACGGCCAGGAGCTCTTTTGGCTGGACCCGGAGGCCTGACTTGCCGATAACCCTTCTCGATGAGCGTCGATCTCCGCCGCACCCTCGAGAAGATGGTCCAAGCCGGGGCCTCCGACCTCCATCTCAAGGTGGGGGTGCCGCCGTGCCTGCGCATTAACGGCGAGCTGATCCGCCTGGAAGACCCGCCGCCGTCCCTGCAGGACGCCCGCGCCATCATCGACGAACTCCTCAAGCCTCACCAGAAGCAGATCTTCGAGGACAGCCGCGAGGTGGACTTCGCCTTCGGAGTGCCGGGCCTGGCCCGCTTCCGGGCCAACTTCTACCAGCAGCGGGGCACCTTCGCCCTGTGCTTCCGCCAGGTGCCGATGTCCGTGCCCACGCTGGAGGACCTGCACCTGCCGATGGTCCTGGCGGAGCTGTCCAAGCGGCCTCGCGGGCTCATCCTGGTGACCGGGGCCACCGGCTCGGGCAAGTCCACCACCCTGGCCTCGATGATCAACGTGATGAACCACGAGCTGCCGCGCACCGTGATCACGGTGGAGGACCCCATCGAGTTCCTGCACACCGACCGGCTGTGCTACATCAGCCAGCGCGAGGTGGGGCTGGACACCGAGAGCTTCGGCGAGGGCCTCAAGCACGTCCTGCGGCAGGACCCCGACGTGATCCTGGTCGGCGAGATCCGCGACGTCGAGACCATGAGCACCGTGCTGAGCGCGGCCGACACCGGGCACCTGGTGTTCTCCACGCTGCACACCACCGACTCGGTGCAGACCGTGAACCGCATCCTCTCGTTCTTCCCGCCGGAGCAGCGCGAGGAGGCCCGCTTCCTGATCAGCTCCACACTGCAGGCGGTGATCTCGCAGCGGCTGATCCCCCGGGCCGACGGCAAGGGCCGGGTACCGGCCGCGGAGGTGCTGGTCACCACCGCCACGGTGCGCGAGTACATCGAGGACCCGGCCAAGACCCCGCTGATCCGCCAGCTGATCGCCGAGGGCGCGGCCCAGTACGGCACCCAGAACTTCGACCAGTCGGTGATGCAGCTCTACACGCAGGGGCTCATC
>DATKKS010000072.1:0-19980 GCA_035542815.1 Saccharimonadales bacterium (SeqCode)
TCCGGCCTGCCGGCCGTCCCTACTTGAGCCCCTCCTGGGTCTTGTACGGCGGGCGGGCCGGGCGCGTCACCGGGTGCGCCTTCAGCTCGTCCATGCAGTACTGGATGGCCCGCTCCAGCTGCGGGTCGTGCCCCGAGACCGCGGCCTCCGGGGTGTTCTCCACCTCGATGTCCGGGTCCACCCCGTGGTTCTCCACGATCCAGTTGCCGTTCAGGTCGTAGATCCCGAAGTCGGGCATGGTCACCTGGCCGCCGTCCACCAGCGGGATGCCGTGGCTGATGCCCACCAGCCCGCCCCAGGTGCGCTTGCCGATGACCGGGCCCAGCTTGTCCAGCCGGAAGTAGTACGGGAAGGCGTCCCCGCCGGAGCCCGCGTACTGGTTGATCAGGATGCACTTGGGCCCGTCGATCGCGGTGCCGGGGGTGCGGAACCCGGTGCCGTCGCGGTTGGACCAGTAACTCAGGGTGGTGCGCCGCAGCCGCTCCACGAAGAAGTCGGGGATGAACCCGCCCGCGTTGAAGCGTTCGTCCACGATGATGCCGTCCTTGTCGATCTGCGGGTAGTACTGCTTGCTGAACTCCTGGATGCCCTCGATGGCGGTGTTGGGCACGTGGATGTACGCGATCCGCCCGCCGGTGGCCTGCTCCACCTTGCGCCGGTTCCCGTTCACCCAGGCGACATACCGGAGCGAACTCTCGTCCGCGATGGGCTTCACGGTGTAGGTCCGCGGCGAGGCGTCGCCGGGGCTGCTGCCCACGGTGATGCGGGTCTGCTTGTCCGCCGTCCCAATGAACGCGGCGTACACGTTCTGCGGGGCGCGCAGCGGCAGCCCGTTCACCGACAGCAGGTAGTCGCCCTCCTTCACCAGGATGCCGGGCTCGCCCAGCGGCGCCTCCACCTTGGAGTTCCAGTCGCGCTCGCGGAAGATGGTCTTGAATCGGTACAGGCCGCTCGAGGCGTCCAGCTCGTAGTCGGCGCCCAGCAGGCCCGCGCCCACCCGCGGCACGCGCGGCAGCTCGCCGCCGCCCACGTACGAGTGCGAGGTGGACAGCTCCCCGATCAGCTCGCCCAGGATGTAGTTGAGGTCGCTGCGGTGGGCCACGTAGGGCACCAGCTCGCGGTAGTGGTCCCCGATGGCCTTCCAGTCCAGCCCGCCCATGTTCGGGTCGTAGTAGTAGTCCCGCTCCAGGCGCCAGGCCTCGTTGAACATCTGCATCCACTCCAGGCGCGGGTCCACCACCGCCATCAGCGTGCCGGCCTCGATCTTGCCGTCGCCGACCTTCTTGCCCTCGGCCACGTCCACGATGCCGAACTTGTCGCCGGCCTTGTACAGGATCTTGGTGCCGTCCTTGTTCACGCCGTAGCCGCCGTCCACCCCGGTCAGGATGGTCTTGTCCTCGCGCTTGTCGAGGTCGAAGTAGTGCAGCGAGATCCCGCCGGCGCCGGTCTCGTCGTCCGGGTCGCGCCCGACGCGCTCCAGCTTCACGAACAGCAGCTTGTTCTTGAACGCCTGCAGTCCGGCGTAGCGGCCCGGGGCCACCGGGAGGGCCGCCACGCGCCCGTCGATGCCGGCGAAGGTGATGTTCACCGGCTTGGGCGCGGCCGGCTTGGCCTCCTTGGCCTTGTCGCCGCCCTTGTCCTCGCCCTTGGCCTCCCCGGTCTCCTCGTCGCTCTGCGGGGGCACCGGCGTGAGGATGGAGTCGCGGAGCACGTAGGCGTAGATCCCGTCGGTGCTGCGGAACTCGAAGTTCAGTTCGAACGCCCCGAACTGCGGCTGGAAGGTGCGGCGCGAGATGAAGTACAGGTACTTGCCGTCCGGGTCGAAGGCCGGGTTGACCTCCTCGCTCATGCCGTCACCCAGCGGGGTGACCTTGCCGGTCTCCAGGGCGTACACGCAGATCCGGTCCAGCCGGTTGGGGAAGGCCTTGGAGAACGCGACCCAGCGGGAGTCCGGCGCCCAGCTGAAGTCGGTGATCTCCCCGAACTCGCCCTTGTCCACCTTGGTGATCTTGCCGGTGGCCACGTCGCACCAGTAGAGACAGCGGGTCTTGTCGTTGAAGGCGATTTTCTTGGAGTCCGGCGACCACTGGAGCGAGTAGCGGTAGGTGTTCCCGCCGTGGGTCACCTGGCGGTCCGGCGCCTTGCCGTCGCTGCCGCACACGTGGATCTCCCACTCGCCGCTCTTGTCCGAGAAGTAGGCGATCCACTTGCCGTCCGGCGACCACTGCGGGCCGCGCTCGCGGGAGCCCGGGCTCTGGGTCAGGTTGCGCACGTCGCCCTTCTCGGCGGGCACGGTGAAGATCTCGCCGCGGGCCTCGATCACCGCGCGCTTGGCGGAGGGGGACAGGTCCCACCCGCCGATGCGGCTGGCCACGTTGCGGTACTCGGCGCGGGTGGCGGGCTTGTCGTCCGGGACCAGCACCTGGATCTTGTGCACCTGCTCGGACGGCAGGTCCATCACGAACAGGTAGCCGCCCTTCTCGAACACGATCGCGTCGCTGCCGATGCTGGGCCACTTCACGTCGTAGTCCGAGTAGGTGGTGACCTGCCGGTGGGCCTTCTTGTCCAGGTCGTAGGCCCACAGGTTGGCCTGCCGGCCGCCCCGGTCGGAGCAGTAGTAGATGGTCCGCCCGGACCACATGGGCCACTCGTCCGGCCCGGGCCAGTCGCGGGTGATGTTCTCGGAGACGTTCCGGTCGAAGTCGTACACCCAGATGTCGGGCGCGTCGCCGCCGCGGTAGCGCTTCCAGGTGCGGTTGTCGTAGGAGGGCATCACGTAGGCGATCTGCCGCCCGTCGGCCGAGAAGCTGGCATAGCCGCCGCTGGGCAGCGGCAGCTGGTCCTCGAACCCGCCCGACGCCGGCACCTTGAAGAACCGGTCGGTGCGCTCCGGGGAACGGTGCGAGCGGATCAGCAGCGACTTGCCGTCCGGGTACCACTCCATCACCTGGTTGGCCGCCGGGTACCACGTGAGGCGCCGGGGCTCGCCGCCGTCCGTCGGGACGGTGTAGGCGTCCACGTTGCCATCGTACTCGCCGGTGAAGGCGATGGTGCGGCCGTCGGGCGAGAACTTTGGGAACTGCTCCTGGCCCTCGGAGCTGGTGACGCGCACCGCCAGGCCGCCGGTCCGCAGCACCACCCACAGATCGCCGGCGTAGGCGAACACGATGCGGTCACCCTGGATGTCCGGCTGGCGCATCAGCCGGCACTCCTGCAGCGCCTGCGCGCGCGGGGCCCAGGCGGCCAGCGCGGTGATCGCGGCCAGCGCGAGGCCCAGGGTCGGAGTCAGCAGACGGGTCCTCATGGGCGGGATCCCTCCTTGGGGCGAGTTGGACCGGCTCCGCGGGGCCCGGGCTCCGGGGCGGCCCGCGAAAACGCGCCGGCCCGGGTGGCGCGGCCGGAGGCCACGCCACGCCGGGGCGGCGTCGATGCAGCGGCAATCAAGGCGTCATCCTAGCACGCGGAACCCGGGGCGGGGAGAACCCGCCGGCCGGGCCCCGCGCCCCGGTCAGCGCAGCCCCTCCTGCACCTTGTACGGCGGCCGCGTCGGCTGCACCGGGGGATTGGCGTTCAGCTGCTGGAGCGTCCACTCGATGCCGCGCTCCAGCTGCGCGTCGTGGCCCGCGATCACCGCCTCGGGGGTGTTCTCGACCTCGATGTCCGGGTCCACCCCGTGGTTCTCGATGATCCAGGCGCTGCGCACCGGGTCCCAGATCGCGATGTCCGGCACCGTGACCAGCCCGCCGTCCATCAGCGGGTGCGCCCGGCTGTAGCCCACCAGCCCGCCCCAGCTGCGCTCGCCGATCACCGGGCCGATCCCCATCAGGCGGAAGTAGTGCGGGAAGGCGTCCCCGCCCGAGCCCGCGAACTGGTTAATGAGGATGCACTTGGGGCCGTCCAGGGCGGTGGACGGGGTGCGCTGGTCGCGGGCGTCCCGGATGGCCCAGTAGTCCAGGGTCCGGCGCGCCAGGCGGCTGACGTAGAAGTAGGGGTCGTTGCCGCCGCCGTTGAAGCGCTCGTCCACGATCAAGGCCTGCCGGCCCACCTGCGGGTAGAACTGCTTGGCGAACTCCTGGATCCCCTGGGTGGCGGTGTCGGGGATGTGGATGTAGCCCACCCGGCCGCCGGTGGCCCGGGCCACCTTCTCCCGGTTGGCGGCGACCCACGCGGTGTAGCGGATCGAGGCCTCGCTGGCGACCGGCTTCACGGTATAGGTGCGCGGCTTGGGATCCTGGGGGCCGCGGCCCACGGCGATCTGGATCTGCTTGCCGGCGGTGCCCTCGAAGGCCGCGTACACGTTCATCGGGGCGCGCACCGGCCGGCCGTTCACCGACAGCAGGTAGTCCCCCGGGTGCACCAGGACGCCCGGCACGCCCAGCGGGGCCTCGACGCTCGAGTTCCAGTCGCGCGCCCGGTACACGGTCTTGAAGCGGTACAGCCCGCTCGCGGCGTCCAGCTCGTAGTCGGCCCCCAGCAGCCCGATGTCCACCTGGCGCGCCCGCGGCAGGTCCCCGGTGGGGTAGACGTAGGTGTGGGAGGTGGACAGCTCGCCCTGCAGCTCGCCCAGCAGGTAGTCCAGGTCCGCCCGGTGGGCGACGTACGGCAGGAGCTGGCGGTAGCGCTCGCCCACCGCCTTCCAGTCCAGGCCGCCCATCTTCGGGTCGTAGTAGAAGTCGCGCTCCAGCCGCCACGCCTCCTGGAACATCTGGGCCCACTCCTGGCGCGGGTCCACCAGCGTCATCAGCGGGTCGGCGGCGATCTTGCCGTCGCCGGGGTTCTTGCCCGGGGCCAGATCCACGATGCCCAGCCCGCCCTGCGCCTGGTACAGCACCTTGCCCCCGTCCTTGGACAGGGCGTAGCCGCTGGCGCCGGAGAGGACCGTCTTCATCTCCCGCTTGTCCAGGTCGTAGTACTTGATCGCGCCCTGGCGCTGCCCGGTGTCGTCGTCGTCGCTGGGGGGCTCGAAGTCCCCCACCACCAGCTTGCCCTTGAACGCGGCCAGGGCGCCGTAATGGCCGGGGGGCACGGGGATGGCCGCCACCCGCTGGGTGAGGCCCTCCACGTCCACCCGGAGCGGCTTCGGTCCGGCGGCCGCGCCGGCGCCGCCCGCGCCCTCCTTCGCCGCCGGCTCCTGGCCCTTGCCGCCCTCGGCGCCTTCCTCGTCGCTCTGCACCGGGAGCGGGGGCGGCAGGCTGTCCTGCAGCGTCAAGGCGTAGATCTTGTTGACCGCGTCGAACTGGAAGTCGTTCTCGAACGGCCCGTACTGGGGCGCCAGGGTGCGGGCGGAGATGAAGTACAGGTACTTGCCGTCCGGGTCGAAGGCCGGCGCGAAGTCGTTGGTCATCCCGTCGGAGGCGGGGACCACCCGGCCCTGGTCCAGGGAGTACAGCGCGAGCTGGTTGAAGCCGGCCTCGTTGGGCTTGCTGTAGGCCAGCCACTTGGAGTCGGGGGACCAGGTGTAGTCGTGGATCTCGTACCACTCGGAGCGGTCCACCCGGGTGAGCCGGCCGCTCGCGACGTCACACCACCACACCGTGTACGCTTTGTCGGAGAAGGCGATCTTCTTGGAGTCCGGCGACCAGCGGGGCGGGAACCGGAACATGGTTCCGCCGGTGGTCACCTGGCGCGGCGGCGTCTTGCCGTCGCTGCCCACCACCCAGATCTCGTACTCGCCGCTCTGGTCGGACAGGTACGCCACCCACTTGCCGTCCGGCGACCAGGCCGGGTCGCGCTCGCGCGAGCCGGGCGTGCCCACCAGCACGCGCACGTCGCCCTTCTCCGCGGGCACCGTGAACAGGTCGCCGCGGGCGGCGATCACCGCGCGCTTGGCCGAGGGCGAGAGGTCGAACTCGGTGATCCACTGCGACACGTTGCGGTACTCGGCCCGGGCGGCCGGCTTGTCGTCGGGCACCCACACCTGGATGCGCTTCGGCGTCTCGCCGGGGAGGTCCATCACGAACAGGTAGCCGCCCTTCTCGAACACGATCGCGTCGCCGCCCAGGCTGGGCGACTTCAGGTCGTAGTCGTCGTAGTTCGTGACCTGCCGGTGGGTCCGCTTTTCGGTGTCGTAGGCCCACAGGTTGATGGTCCGGCCGCCCCGGTCGGAGGTGTAGTAGAGGGTGTGCCCGTACCACATGGGCCACTCGTCCGCGCCCTTCCAGTCGGTGATCCGCTGGGAGACGTTCCGCCGGAAGTCGAAGGTCCAGATGTCGGGGGCGCTGCCGCCCTGGTAGCGCTTCCAGGTGCGGCGGTCGTACTGCGGGAAGACGTACGCCAGCTGGCTGCCGTCGGGGGAGAAGGAGGCCTCCCCGCAGAAGGGCAGCGGCAGCATCTCCTCGAAGCCGCCCTCCGCCGGAATCCGGAAGAAGCGGTCGTAGCGGGGCGGCGCCGAAGCGCGCGCCGAGCGGAAGAGGACGGACTTGCCGTCCGGGTACCACGCCGCCACCTGGTCGGCCCCGGGGTGCCAGGTGAGGCGCCGCGGCTCCCCGCCGTCCGCCGGGATGGTGTAGACGTCGGTGTTGCCGTCGTACTGGCCGGTGAAGGCGATGGTCCGGCCGTCGGGGGAGAACTTGGGGAACAGCTCGTTGCCTTGGTGCGAGGTGATGCGGATGGCGAGGCCGCCGGCGCGGGCCACCGTCCACAGGTCGCCGGCGTAGACGAACACGATCTTGTCCCCGTGGATGTCGGGCTGGCGGAGCAGCCGGCACTCCTGCAGTGCGTCGGCACGGGCGGCGCACAGGACGGCCCCGAGAGCCGCCAGGATGGCCAGAGCGGGTCGGATCTTGGGCATGTTCGGTTTTCCCTCCTGGGGAATGGGAAGGGCGGCGCGCGCGCCGCCGCGGGACATGGAGCTAGCCGCCGGAGGAGAGGTCTCGGGCCAAGTACTAGGACGTGTGCGGCCGGCGCCAGGTTGCGCCGGCCGGGCGGGAGCCCGGCTCCCGGACGGGCTGGCGGCCCGGGAGGGCAGCTGAACCGCCTGGGGCCGGGGCGGTTGGGGCGGCCCGGCGGGCGGACCCTCGGTTGACACGGACTCGACGCAGCGGGGAGAATGGCGCAGGAATCAGGTCCTTCCCTTGGAGCCGGCCCACCCGTTCGGACCCGTTAGCTCAGTTGGTAGAGCACCTGCCTTTTAAGCAGGGAGTCGCTGGTTCGATCCCAGCACGGGTCACCACCGTGCTCGGCCCCGGGCCTAGCCGCTGCGGCCGCCCGCAGGGCGGCTACGGCCGGGTCACCACGTCCCGCACCAGCAGCATCGGGTCGTTCACCTTGAGCGGGGCCACCGACAGGAACGCCTGCGCGTACCGGGCGCTCACCGTGAACCCGTGCTGCCGGGCGAACACCTCGAACCAGTCCAGGAAGTTGCTGGGCACCTCCTGCAGCTGGGGCTTCTCGGGATTCGAGAACTGCGTCCGGTGGCACGCGATCGCCGCCCGCCACCGCTCCGCGTAGGGGGTGACGTCCACGATGAACGTGGGCCGGACCCCGGGCGGAAGGAAATAGTAGAACAGGGCCTTGGCCTGGAACGGCTCGCCCTCCACCGGCAGCTTGCGCAGGTGGGCGAAGTTGAAGCCGTGGGAGACCACCAGGCCGGTCTTCATGTGGTCGCTGTGCCCCAGCCCGCGCCCGGGCGGCAGGTCCCAGTAGGGGGCCATGACGATCTCCGGGCGGTGCCTGCGGATGGTCGCGGCCACCTGGCAGGTGGTCTCGAAGTCGTCCTCCACCCGGCAGTCCCCCAGCCCCAGCGTCTCGCGCACGTCCAGCCCCAGGATGCGCGCGGCGTCCTCGCACTCCCGGTCGCGCTCCTCGGGCGTGCCCCAGCCCATGTCGCCGCGGGTCATGTCGATGATGCCGGTGCGCCGGCCCTCGGCCTTCATGCGCAGCAGCAGGCCCCCGGCGCCGATCTCCGCGTCATCGGGGTGGGGGCCGAACACCAGGATGTCGAGGCTCATGCGTGTGTCTCCGGGCTCAGGGCTCCAGGCCCAGCAGGCGGGCCTGGTCGGTCGGGTTGAAGAGGGCGGTCTCGGCCAGCCGGCGCAGCGCCTCGGCCTCGCCCCCGCCGCGGGCGAGCAGCCGGTCGAAGGTGTTCTCGAAGGCCAGCATCCGCAGCGCCACGGCGGCGGGGCGGCCGGGGGTGTCCAGGATGGCCTTCACGTACCCGCGCGCCGGGTCCAGCTCCGAGCCGGTCAGCTCGCTGATGGCCTGGGCGGCGCGGTCGGGGTCGGTCGCCCGGCGGCCCAGGCGCACGTCCGCCAGGCCGCGGGCCAGCACGGCGAGGCGGGTCCAGGCCTGGAACAGGCGGCTCTCGGTCGAGGTGATGCAGCCGCTGCGGGCGGCCAGGCGCTGCGCGAACATCCCCCAGGCCTGGAAGGTGTGCGGCCCGGCAGCCCACAGCCGCTCCGCCGGGTCCGCCCGGTGCATCCGCCACAGCATGCTCTCGCCGGGCATGTCGTGGCGGGCGGCCAGCACCGAGTCGAAATAGACGCTCAGCTGGCTGAGGAAGCTCTCCTGCACCTCCGGGGGCCACCCCGGATCCACCAGCGCCACGGCGAACGCCGGCTCCTCCACCGCGGCCCGCAGCGGGCGCGGGCTGATGTAGGTGCCCACCATGCCCTGGACGCGGTGGCCGAACTCCATCGGCCGCACCTCCAGGGAAGTCGTGGGGAGGCCCGGCCACCGCTCGCGCGCGCAGCTCTCGGCGTGCCGGAAGATGCCGGCCACCGCGGGCAGGAGGTCCTCGGCCTGGGGGTGCGTGCCGCCCAGCAGGTCGACCAGCGCCGAGGCCTTCTGGGAGGGGTCGAGGCGCGCCCCCAGGCTGTCCAGTTCCTGGCGGGTCGCGGCGCCGGCGGCCGCCAGGCGCGCCTCGAGCGCCGCGGGCGGGCCGCCCAGCGCGTAGCCCTCGGCCAGGAGCCGGGCGTAGGTGGCGGTGTCGGGCCGGGAGTCCGGGCGCGCCGCGGGCAGCGCGTCGTAGTTCAGGTGGTCCTCGAAGCGGTCCACCATGCTGCGGGCGTCCGCCGCGGCGCGCAGCACCTTGTCCCGGAGCGCCGGTTCCAGCCCCAGGGTGTCCGCGTAGGTCCGGATGCGCTCGATCGTGTTGCGGGCGGTCCGGGCGTCCAGGATGCCGTCCCGCACCAGGTCGCCTCCGGCCGCCGGAGGCCGCTCCACCCCCTGGCCCAGGCGCAGGGCGGACTGGGCCATCTGGGCTGCGGCCCAGTCCATGCGCGTCGCCAGGGGCACCGACGGGGACGTGAGCGCCTCCAGCAGCGCCTCGGTCGGCAGGAACGCCCCGGGGCGCCGGTCCGGCATGCCCAGCTCGCCCCACACCAGCGCTTCGCGCGTGAGCCGCGCCCGCACCAGCGACGCGTCCGCGCCGGTGCCGTGCGGCGCCGCCTGCGCCCGCCGGACCGCGGCCCGCAGCGCCCGGAGGCCCGGCGCGCTGTAGTCGTTGAGGCGCGGCCCGCACTCGTCCAGCCCGGCCGCCAGCCCCAGCTCGGGCAGCGCCCGGCCGAGGTCCCGCAGCCACGCCGGGCCTGCCACCGCCGCCGGGGCCCGCGCCGGGCGGCGCGCGGGAGCCGCGCCGCGTGCGGCCGGCGCTGCCGGACCCGCGAGCGCCACGGCCAGGGCCACTGCGCAGAAAGATCGGACCATGGGCCTCCTGTCGGGAAAGAGGAAGGTGTCGAGCCATTGTAGGGGAGCCGCGCCCCGCATCTCAAGCGCCCCGCCAGGGCGTTGCGGCTGGCCGGTGCACCGGCTACAGTGCCCCCATGCAATGGACCTGCTGGGGCGCGGCGCGCGAGGTCACCGGCTCGTGCCACCTGCTGGAGGTGGGCGGCCAGCGCCTGCTGGTGGACTGCGGGCTGTTCCAGGGCCGGCGGGCGGAGGCGTGGGCCAAGAACGTCCGGCTGCCGTTCGACCCGCGCACCCTGGACGCGGTGCTGGTGGGCCACGCGCACGCCGATCACGCCGGCAACCTGCCCACCCTGTCCCGGCACGGCCTGCACGCCCGGGTCCACTGCACCCATGCCACCCGCGACCTGTGCGACGTGATGCTGCAGGACAGCGCGCACCTGCAGCAGAAGGACTCCGAGTTCCTGCGCAAGCGCGGCCACTTCGCCCCGTACGTCGAGCCGCTGTACACCGTCGAGGACGCCCAGGAGGTGCTGGGCCGGCTCACCGGCCGCGACTACGGCCAGGCGTTCCAGCCGCTCCCGGACGTGAACGCCACCCTCACCGACGCCGGGCACATCCTGGGCTCGGCGCTGGCGCGGCTGGAGCTGCGCGAGGGCGGGCGGTCGTGCAGCGTGGTGTACGCGTGCGACGTGGGCCGCACCGGGCTGCCCATCCTCAAGGACCCCGTGCCGCCCGGGGAGGCCGACGTGCTGGTGCTGGAGTCCACCTACGGCGACCGGCTGCACCACCCCATCGCGCACGCCGAGGAGGAGCTGGGGGCCACCCTGGAGCGGGCGGCCGCCCGGGGCGCCAAGGTGGTGGTGCCGGCGTTCTCGCTGGGGCGCACCCAGGAGCTGCTGTACAGCATGCACCGGCTGGCGGACGCCGGGCGCATGCCGCGCGTCCCGGTGTACCTGGACAGCCCGCTCAGCACCAGCGTCACCCGCATCGTGCACGCCCACCCGGAGTGCTTCGACGAGGACATGACCCAGCACATGAGGGTGCACCCGGACCCGCTGGGCCTGGCCTCGCTGCACACCGTCGCCTCGGTGGAGGACTCCAAGAAGCTCAACGACCTGCCCGGGCCGATGGTGATCGTGTCCGCCTCGGGGATGTGCGAAGGCGGCCGGGTGCTGCACCACCTGCGCAACACCATCGAGGACCCCCGGAACATGGTGCTGGTGGTGGGCTACATGGCCGAGAACACCCTGGGCCGGCGGATCGCCGAGCGCAGCCCCGAGGTGAAGATCTACGGCGAGATGCTCCCGCTGCGGGCCGAGGTGGTGATCCTGGACGCCTACAGCGCCCACGGCGACCAGGACGACCTGCTGCGCCTGGCCTCCCAGATCCGGCCGCGACGCATCTACCTGGTGCACGGCGAGCCGCTGGCCCAGGCCGCGCTGGAGGCCAAGCTCCGGGCGGCCGGCTTCCCCAAGGTGTTCACCCCGGCGCGCGGCGAGTCGCTGCAGCTCTGAGCCCGGGCTCCGCCCCGGCCCCGGGCTGGGCGCCCGGCGGCGCATTCCCGCTCTCCCCGCACCCCGGCCGCCGGCCTCAAGTTGGCCCCGCGCCGCTCCGATACTTCCTGCGACCGTGAGACCGCCGCGTTCCGGCCCGGGCCGGGACGCGCCCTGCGCTCGTCCCAGCCCCGAACGACCGAGGTCAGATGGACAAGATCTTCTCCGAGACCCTGGAGCTGCAGCGCCGCATCCGCAAGCTGGAGGGGCTCCCCACCATGCCCACGGTGCTGCAGCAGATCTGGGACGCGCTGCGCGACCCGGACTGCTCCGCGCGCCGCCTGGCCACCGCCATCGCCACGGACCCCGGCCTGACCGCGCGCATCCTGCGCATGTCCAACAGCGCCTACTACGGGCTCAGCCGCCAGGTGTCGGACGTGACCGAGGCCACCGTGGTGCTGGGGGTGGAGGTGGTGAAGTCGCTGGCCATCGGCTCCAGCGTGGTGGAGGGCTTCCGGCAGTCGGTCCCGGGCTTCGACATGCAGCGCTTCTGGCAGCACAGCGTGCACTGCGCGGTGGCCGCCGAGGCGGTGGCGCGCACCACCGGCGGGCTCCGGCCGGAGGTGGCGTTCTGCTCCGGCATCCTGCACGACGTGGGCAAGCTGGTGCTGGCCGCGGTGCTCCGCGAGGACTACGCCCAGGCCGCCGCCAGCTTCGACGCCGGGCGCGATCCGGACTGGGTGCGCTGGGAGAAGGAAACCCTGGGGGCGGACCACCAGACCGTGGGGCTGTGGGTGGCGGAGCGCTGGAAGTTCTCGCACGAGCTGGTGGAGGTGATCGCCTTCCACCACCGGCCCGACCGGGCCCTCTCGCATTCGCGCCTGGTGACCGCGGTGTGCCTGGCCGAGTCGATGCTCGACCCCGGCCACCCGCCGATCCTGGAGGTGGACACCACCACCTGGGACCCCCGCTGGGCCGAGTTGCTGGGGGCCGACGAAGCGGTGCTGGGCATCCTCCGCGACCAGCTGCCGGCCCGTCTGCGCGCGGCCGGCTCCATGGCGGGGTTCTGAGATGGACGAGTCCGCCCGCCAGCTGCTGGACGTCCTCCACCAGGCCGATGCGCCGCCGGCCCGGCGCCGCGAGGCGGCCGAGGCACTGGCCCGCCGGCTGGAGTCGGTGGAGGTGGAACGCGGCCACCTGATCACCGCGCTGGAGCGCGCCGCCGGGGAGCTGGAGACCCGGGTGCAGGAGCTGTCGCTGCTGCGCCGGCTGTCCGAGGTGCTGGCCCAGGTGGTGGATGGGAGCGAGCTGGGGCAGCGGGTGCTGGAGGCCCTGGCCGCCGAGCAGGACGTGGAAGACGCCGCCCTGTGGCTGACCGAGGGCGAGGAGCTGGTGTGGCGCTGCGGCCTGGGCCGCGGCCAGGCGGTGCCGGGCCAGGCCGGCGGGCCGCCGCTCAACGTCCCGCTCAACGAGGGCTCCATCGGGCAGGCCGCCTGCCGCACCGACCCGCTGGTGGTGCACGACGGCGAGAGTGAGGGGCGCTCCCGGAACTCCGAGCCGCTGCTGCGCCAGGGCTCCTGCTGCCTGTTCCCGCTGGCCAGCTCGGGGCGCAGCGTGGGGGTGCTGTGGCTGGGCTCCCTGGAGCGGTTCGCGTTCCCCAGCGAGCGGGTGCGCATCCTGGCCATGGCGGCCAGCGAGATCGCCCAGGGGCTGGCCGCCTCGGAGCTGTTCGAGCGGCTGTCCCGGTTCAACGAGGACCTGTCCGAGCTGGTGGCCGACCGGAGCCGCGCGCTGGAGGAGATGTCCCGCGAGCTGGCGCGCTACAAGGCGGCCATGGCCGAGTTCTGGCGCCGGCTGCACGTGGGCGCGCACGCGGCCACCCTGCAGCCCCTGCCGGGCTGCGAGCGGCTGGACGAGGCGGGCCGCCACCTGGGGGCGCTGCTGGCCGCCAGCGGCGGCTCCTCCGGGACGCTGCACACCGCGGCCACGCTGCTGGCCTCCTTCACCCAGGACTACCAGGCCTACATGGAAGCCATGGGCCACGTGAGCTTCCCGGTGCTGCTGGAGCCGGCGGCGCGGGAGACCGCGGAGGAGCCGGACGACGCGGAGCGGCGCCCGGCGGCCTGAGCCGCGCCGCGCCGATCGGGAGCGAGCTTCGCGGGGCGGGCCGACGGGCCCGCCCCGCCGGCTTTCCGGCGCGCCTTTCGTTCTCGGGGCGCGCCCGACTGCGAGCGCTCCGCGCCCTCCGCCGCTCCTCGCCCCGCTGCAGACGCCCCGCGCGTTGACACTCCCCGAGCGCGGCCCTAACATTCGCGCGCGCCCGCGATCCCGCGGGGCCCGACCGCGTCCCACCTCCGGCCCGGAGGACCCACGTCCGTGCGCCTGGCCATCATCGGCAAGCCCCAGTCCGGCAAGACCAGCGTGTTCCGCATCCTGGCGGAGAAGGAGACCTCCGCCGCCGGCGGGCGGCAGCTGGGCACCGCGGACGTGCCCGACCCCCGCGTGGACACGCTCTCCGGGATGTTCCACCCGCGCAAGACCACCCGCGCGCGGGTGGAGTACGCGGAGGCCGAGCGGCGCGAGGCGAAGGGCGGGGCGCTGGAGGTGCCCGAGGCGCTGCGCACCGCCGACGCCCTGCTGGCGGTCCTGGGGCTGTTCGCGGCTCCCGACGCGGCGGGGCTCGAGGCCCTCGCGCGCGCCGAGCTGGGCGAGGTGCTGGCCGAGACCCTGGTGAGCGACCAGGTGCAGCTGGAGAGCCGGCTGGAGAAGCTCCACCGGGCGGCCAAGGTCGGCAAGAAGCCCGAGAACCCCCACGAGCCGGCCCTCCTGGAGCGCTGCGTCGCGGCGCTGGGCCGCGGCGAGCCGCTGCGCGCGGTGGCCCTGGAGGCCGAGGACGAGCGGGCGCTGCGCGGCTACCAGCTGCTGTCGCGCAAGCCGCTGCTGGTGCTGCTCAACGTGTCCGAGGCGCACCTGGCCGCCGGGCACGCGCTGGAGGGCCGGCTCAGCGCCGGGCCGGCCTCGGCCGCGCTGGCGCTCAGCGCGCAGGTGGAGGCCGAAGTGGCGGCCCTGGCCCCCGAGGAGCGCCCGGCCTTCCTGGAGCTGATGGGCCTGACCGAGCCCTCGCGCCACCGGCTCATCCACGCCTCCTACGATCTCCTGGGGCTGCACTCCTTCTTCACCATCGGCAAGGACGAGGTGCGCGCCTGGACGGTGCGCAAGGGGGCCACCGCGCTGGAGGCCGCCGGCGAGATCCACACCGACCTGGCGCGCGGCTTCATCCGTGCGGAGGTGATCACCTACGAGCGGCTGATGGAGGCCGGGAGCCTGGCCCACGCGCGCGAGAAGGGCTGGCTGCGCCTGGAGGGCAAGGAGTACGTCGTCCACGACGGCGACATCCTGAACATCCGCTTCTCGGTGTAGGCCCGGGCCTGGCCTGGGGCTGAGACGCCCCGGCCGCGCCCCCGGGTGGGGACGCGGCCGGAGCGGAAGCTGCGGAGAGTGCGAACCGGAGCCGGATGGCGCGCCGCGCTCCGCGCGGCGGGCCGCCCCGCGCGGCTACGGGGCCGGGCGCGGCGGGCCGCCCGGGGCCGGGGAGGCGCCGTCGGGCACGAAGAAGGAGGCGATGATGAGGCACGCGCCGATCGCCATGGGGATGGTCATCCACACCCAGGCGGTTTCGTGCTCGCCGTAGTACAGGGCGAAGCCGATGGCGGCGCCCACCGCCAAGGTGATGGCCCCGCCCAGGCGCAGGCCGAAGACCCGCTGGCGCCGGTAGAACCCGGGATCGTACGCTCCGGCGAGCGCCATCTGCGCCTGCCCCCGGTCGTCCGCGCCGGGATCCAGGATGGGACCCGGGGGCGGCGGGGTCATGCCCTTCTCGATGGCCTTGAGCCGCTCCTGGATGAGCAGCTCCTGGACCCGGGTGCGGGCCATGGTCTTGCTGATCTGGCTGGCGATCCCCCCGACGATGGCCACGATCGGAATGGCCAGGGCGAAGATGGGGACGAGCACTCCGATGGTGCTGGCGTCGAACATGGTGGGCTCCTTCGACGGGCGGGCCGGCCGCGCCGGCCCGGTGGATCCGGGTTGCGTCGCCCGGCACCCCCGGGCCCCGCGTTCGGTACGTAGGTGACCTCAAACATGCCGGTGGTTACAAGAAAAGAGCCGGGGACGAATTCTGAAACCTCGGCCGCCCCTCCCGACACGCACCTTGCGGAAGGGGAAGGTGCGGGCGGGCCGCGTGAAGACCTCCAGGTGGATGCCTGGGTGGCCGCCGCCCGCGCCGGCGACCCGGCGGCCCTGGAGTCGCTCATCCGCCGCTTCGAGCGCCCGGTGCGGGTGCTCGGGATGCGCCTGCTGGGGCCGGACCTGGCCGAGGACCTGGCGCAAGAGACGTTCTTCCGCATGATCCAGGGCCTGGGCCGGTTCCGGGGCGAGTCACGGTTCTCCACCTGGCTCTTTGGGATCGCGTATCGGACCGCCCAGGGCATGCGCCGCCGGGCCCGCCGCCCCGCGGAGCGGGCGGTGGACCTGGAGCACGCGCCCGACCCGGTGGCCCCGGGAGACGTGGCCGAGGCCCAGGCGCTGCGCGCCGCGGTGGAGTGGGCGCTGGCGCGCATCCGCCCCGAGCACCGCGACGCGGTGACGCTGCACTACCTGCGGGAGCTGAGCCTGGCGGAGGTGGGGGCGGTGATGGGGGTGCCGGAGTCCACCGCCAAGGTGTACCTGTTCCGCGGCCGGCAGGAGCTGTACCGGCTGCTCGAGAAGGAAGGCGCACGACCATGATGAGCCCCGAGGACATCCGGCCCGACTTCGACGCCAAGGTGCGCTTCTCGCGCCTGGTGGAGGAGTGCCTGGCGCAGCCCGGGGTGCCGGAGGCCCCTCGGCTGCTGGCGCGGGTGCGCGCCCGGGTGGCGATCGAGCGGCTGCGCCGGCGGCGGCGCGCACAGGTCGCCCGCACCCTGCTGCTGGGGGTGCCGCTGGCGGCCCTGCTGGGCGTGGGGGGCACGCTGTGGGTGGTGCGCGGACGCGCGGGGCTGGAGCGGGCGCTGGCCGCGGGGCCGCTGGCCGACGCGCTGCGGGCCTGCACCCTGGCGCTGGCCCGGCCGGTGAACGGCCTCATTGTGCTGGACCCGGTGGGGGTGGTCACACTGATGGCGCTGGCGGTGGCGGTGCTCGCGTACCTGCTGCGCGACCTGTTCACCGACCCGTTCCGGGGCCTGATCCCATCCGGCTATCGTCGTCGCTGACCGCGCGCCTGGCGCTGGGGGTGCTGGCGGTGTCCAGCGCGGCCCCGCTCATCCGCTGGGCGGGGGCTCCGGCGCCCTTCCTGGCCGCCGGCCGCCTGACCCTGGCGGCGGCGGTGCTGCTGCCGCTCGCTCTCCTCGGCCCGGGGGCCCACTTCGAGTCCTGGCGCGCCCGCCACTACCTGCGCACCGTCATCTCCGGCCTGTTCCTGGGTGCCCACTTCCTGCTTTGGATCGCCTCCCTGGGGCTGACCTCGGTGGCCAGCAGCGTGTTCCTGGTGACGCTGCACCCGGTGGTCACCGCGCTGCTGGGCTGGGTCTTCAACCGCGACCGGCTGAGCGCGCGGCTGTGGTGGGCGCTGGCGGCCGCCGCGGCTGCGGCCCTCACCATGGTGCTGCCCGACCTCGTGGCGCGCGGCGCCGGCGGGGGCGCCGGCGCCGCCGGGGCGCGCCGGATGCTGGGGGACGTGCTGGCGCTGCTGGGCGGGCTGGCCGCCTCCGGCTACTTCCTGCTGGGCCGCGCGGTGCGCCGCGAGTGCCCGTCCACGCGCGCCTACGCCGGCCTGAGCTACACCGTGGCCGCGGCGGCCGCGTGGGGTGCGGTGGCGGCGACCCGCACCCCGGTCGCGGGGCTGCCGGCGCACAGCTACGCGGCGGTGCTGCTGCTGGGCCTGGGGCCGCAGCTGCTCGGCCACACCACCTTCAACTGGGCGCTGCGCCGGCTGCCCGCCGCGCCGGTGGCGGTGGCCATCACCGGCGAGCCGGTGGGCGCCTCGGCGCTGGCGTGGCTGGCGTTCGGGGAGGCCCCGCCGGCCAGCCTGGCGGTGGCGGTGCCGCTGGCCGCGCTGGGCATCTACCTGGCCACCACCGCGCCCGGGCGGGCCGGCGAGCCCGCCGAATCCGGCCTGCAGCCGCCCCTTCCGGGCTGACCCCAGCCCCGCCATCCGGGCCCCGCGGCGCGGCCGCCGGCGCCGCGGAGGCGCGCCCGGCTGCAACTTCGGGGGATCCCGGAGCGGCGCCGCACTCCCGCCTAATGAGCCCCCCTTCCGGACCCGATAATCCTCTCGTCGGCCGCCCGCGTGGCCCGCCGCGCGCGCCGGCCGCGGTGCTGTGCTGGAGGATGGATGGATCCGGAACTCGCTCCGGGGATGGCTCCGGACACCCTGCCTGAGCCCCCGCCTCAGGCGCCCGACCTCAAAGCCCCTCCGCTGGTGGGCCTGGAAGTCGTCCGCCGGGCCCTGGACCCCAGATCTTCCGCCGCCGACATCGAGGAAGTGGTGAACACCGACGTGGCCCTCACCCAGCGCCTGCTGCGGGTGGCCAACTCCGCCTACTACCGCCGCAGCTACCCGGTGAAGACGGTGCGCGAGGCGGTGGTGCACCTGGGCTTCCACGAGCTGCGGCGCGTGGCGGTCACCACCGCGGTGCAGGACTTCATGACCAACGGCTTCGCCCCGGGCTTCGACCGCCACGCCTTCTTCGTCCACTGCCTGTCGGTGGCCGCGCTGTCCCAGGAGCTGTCGGACGCGCTCGGCTTTGAGGACCCGCCGGTGGCGTTCGCGGCCGGGCTGCTGCACGACGTGGGCAAGAACTTCTTCGACCAGCACTACCCCGAGCCCTTCGGCAAGGCCCTGCGGTGGGCGGCCGCCGAGCACATCCCGCTGTTCCAGGCGGAGCGGCGGGTGTTCGGCCGGGAGGTGCACGAGCACTTCCGCGACCACGCTGCCATGGGCCAGTGGGCGCTGCGCGCGTGGGGCCTGCCCGAGACGTTCGCCCAAGTGGCCGGGCACCACCACGACCCGCTGGGCAGCAGCCCCGACTTCCTGGTGCAGGTGGTGCAGGGTGCCAACGCCCTGGCGCTGCACCTGGGGCTGGGCAGCAACGGCAGCGGGGCGGTGGCCGACTGGACCCAGGAACTGGTCTCGGTCCGCCTCACGCCGGAGCGGCTGGTGGGGGCGATCCAGGCGGGCATCGACACCGCGGTGCGCATGGGCCAGGTGGCCGGGGAGGCGGTGGACGTGAGCGCGGTGGACGCGTTCTGCGCCGGGATCCAAGGGGTGGGGGACTCGGGCGAGGGGGTGGAGGCGGAGGAGGACGATCTGCGCGTGGGGCACGGCTAGCCGCCGGAAGCAGGAGCCGGGGCCCGGTCCCGGGGGATTCCGCGCTGCGGAACTCCCTGAGGCCGGGCTCTCGCGTTGGGGACCGCGGCTGCGCCGCGCGCCGCGCCACCTAGCGGTGGCGGGCCAGCTCGCGCAGCTCGGCCAGCGCGGCCAGCGCGCTCACCGCGCGCCGCCCGCCGGCCACGGCCCGCCCGCCGAGGCGCAGCGCGTCCGCGAGCAGCTCGGGCGGCACTCCCGGCACGGCCTCCAGCAGCAGCGCGCACACCCCTGCCACGTGCGCCGCCGCCGCGCTGGCGCCGCTCCCTTCCACGTACTGCTCCCCCGCGGGCCGGCCCGCCTGGGTGCCGTAGGCGCGCGCGGCCACCACCCCGGTGCCCGGGGCGGCCAGCTCCGCGCCCGCCTCCGGCGCGGGCCCGCTCTCGCCCGGCAGGTCGCCGGCCGGATCGTAGGCGTACACGCGCAGCGCCCGTGCCGCGGTGGCCGGTGAGACCAGCCCGCCGGCGGCCCCCACCGCCGCCGCGCACACGATCACCCCGCTCGCCGCCACCTGGTCCACCGCCTGGCACAGGGCGTCGCCGGCGCTCCCGGCGGCCTCGGTCCCGAGCGCCAGCACCACCACCCGCGCTTCGCGCGCCTGCGCCCACATGAGCCCGGCCATCACGTCGCTCATGCGCCCCTGGCCGTGCGAGTCGAGGACGCGCGCCACCAGCAGCGCGGCCGCCGGCGCGGCCCCGCGGTAGCGCCCGCGGGAGGCCTCGCCGCTGCCCGCCGCGGCCGACGCCACGTACGTGCCGTGGCCCACGTCGTCGCGCACCCCGCACCCGGTGAAGTCCTCCAGCCCCGCCAGGCGGCCCTCGAAATCGGGGTGGCCGCGGTCGATGCCGCTGTCCAGCACCGCCAGGCGCACGCCTTTGCCGGTGAAGCCTTCCTCCCACAGCGGCGGGACGCTGGAGCGTTCCGCGGCCCGGTCCAGCAGCCCCCGCACCCGCAGGTCGGGCAGCAGCGCGGCCACCTCCGAACGCGCCTCCAGCTCGGCGAGCGCGCCCGGCGGGCAGCGCAGTGCCACGCTCCGGAAACCGGCCAGGGTGTGGCGGACGCGGGCGGTCGGGCCGAGGAAGGCGGAGGCCCACGGCTGTCCGCCGTGGACTTCCTCCCGCAGGCGCGCGATCACGTGGATGTGGTCGCCCTGCGGGCCAAGGGTGGGCTCGAACGTGCGCGGGTCGGTGGGCATGGGGACCTCAGGGCGCGCCGGGATGGGGATCGCGCCGACGCGCGGAAGATACGGCAACGCTCGGGGCGGCGCAACCGCGGCGGGGCGTCGTGGCGGGTGCCGGCGGCCGGGGCTGGCGCGGGCGCTGCGCGCCGCACCGCCCGCCGCCGGGACGTGACGGCATCGCGGGCCCCGGCGGCCGGGGCTGGCGCGGGCGCTGCGCGCCGCACCGCCCGCCGCCGGGACGTGACGGCATCGCGGGCCCGGGCGGCCGGGGCTGGCGC
>DATKKS010000073.1:0-14500 GCA_035542815.1 Saccharimonadales bacterium (SeqCode)
CCGGCTGCTCACCATGGGGATCGCCTCGGCCTCGTTCGTGCTGGCGCTGGCGCTGCCGGCGGCGGGGCTGGTGGGCGGGCAGTTCATGCCCAAGTCGGACGAGGAGCAGACCTCGCTCACGCTGGAAGCCCCGGTGGGCTCCTCGCTGGCCTACACCCGGTCCAAGGCGCTGGAGATCGTGCGCTACCTGAAGTCCCGCCCCGAGGTGGCCTTCGCCTACACCACCATCGGCGGCCAGTCCAACGACAACTCGGTCAACAAGGGCCAGGTCTACGTGAAGCTCAAGCCCAAGCACCAGCGCCGGCTCAGCCAGGACCTGTTCGAGCAGGACCTGCGCCGGGTGCTGCCGAGCTTCAGCGGGATCACCGCGCACGTGACCGAGATCGGATTCGGCGGGGCGCACGCCCCCATCCAGCTCAACCTGCGCGGCCCGGAGCTGACCGAGCTGCAGAAGTACTCCGACAAGACCATCGCCGCGATCCGCGACGTGCCCGGGCTGGTGGAGCTGAAGTCCAGCCTGGAGGGGCGCAAGCCGGAGTGGGTGGTGGAGGTGAACCGCGACGCCGCGGCCGACGTGGGCGTGTCGGTGGGCGCGGTGAGCGCCACCCTGCGCACCTTGATGGCCGGCGAGAAGGCAGGCGACTGGGAGGACGAGACCGGCCTGGCGCACGACGTGCGCGTGCGCATCGCGCCGGAGGCGCGGGAGTCCGAGGCGGACATCGCCGCGGTCCCGGTGTCCACCGGCCGGGTGGACCCGGCCACCGGGCGCCCGGTGATGGTGCCGCTGGGCCAGGTGGCGACGCTCCACCGCAGCGGCGCGCCGGACCTCGTGCGGCGCCAGGACCTGGAGCGCGTGGCGGCCATCGAGGGCAACTACCAGGGCCGGCCGCTGACCGACGTGGTGCGCGACATCCAGACCCGGCTCAAGAAGGTGGACCTGCCGCCCGGGTACCGGTTCGACTTCGGCGGCGAGCAGCAGGACTTCGTCGAGACCGTGGGCTACATGGTCGAGGCGCTGATGCTGGCGGTGGTGTTCATCTACCTCATCCTGGCCTCGCAGTTCGGGAGCTTCCTGCAGCCGCTGGCGATCATGCTGTCCCTGCCGCTGTCGCTGGTGGGGGTGACGCTGGCGCTGCTGCTGACCCGGGGCACGTTCAACATGATGAGCATGGTGGGCATCATCATGCTCATGGGGCTGGTGACCAAGAACGCCATCCTGCTGGTGGACTTCGCCAACCAGGCCCGCCGGCGCGGCCTGGACCGCAAGCGGGCGCTGATCGACGCGGGCGAGCTGCGGCTGCGGCCGATCGTGATGACCACGCTGGCGATGATCTTCGGGATGCTGCCCACCGCCCTGGCCCTGGGCGCGGGCTCGGAGTTCCGCTCGCCGATGGCCCACGCGGTGATCGGCGGGCTCATCACCTCCACGCTGCTCACGCTGCTGGTGGTGCCGGTGGTGTACACCTACCTGGACGACTTCAGCAACCGGGTGGGCGGGCGCTTCAAGCGCTGGGCGAGCGGGCCGGAGGAGGAGGTCAGCGACACTGAGGCGGTGGCGTGACCCGGACGGCGGCCGGCCGTCCGCCGCGCCGGGCGGGCGAGGGGACCATGATCTACCGGTTCGCCCCCGAGCCTGACGGGCGCCGGTTCCGGCTCACGCTCACGATCGTGAGCGGCCAGCCCAACGGCCCCGTCAGCGGGACGTACGAGTCCATGAGGGAGTGAGGCGGGGCGGGCCCGGTGGTGGGGCCCGCGGCAGTGCCCGGGGGCGGGGGCCCGAAGCGGCGCCCCTCCGGGCCCGAAACGACCCCGGGGAGCCCGGCATCCAACGAGGATGCCGGGCTCCGCCCTGCCCGGACCCCCCCCTATCTTGCTGGCCGCCCCCGAGCCCGGCCGGTCCGGCCCGCTTCCTGGACGCCCGGGTCGACCCCGATGGGAGAGCCCGACATGAGAAAGTGGTCCCAGCTGCTGGCAGTGCTGGCGCTCCTGGCCGCGGTTCCCGCGGCGCACGCCAGCACCCTGTTCATCGCGAACCTCGACGGCGCCCAGGAGCCGTCCGCCTCGACGGCCACCGGCTACGGCACGGTGGTCCTCAACGACGCCATGACCATGATCACCGTGGACGAGTCCTGGACCGGCCTCATCGGCGGGCCGGCCACCGCCAGCCACATCCACGGGGCGGCTCCCCCGGGCGCCAACGCCCCGGTGCTGTTCCCGTTCGCCGGGGTTCCGGCTGCGACTTCCGGGAGCATCCCCGAGCAGACGTTCGCCATCACCCCCACTCAGGTCGGCTGGCTTCAGAGCGGGCTCCTGTACTTCAACATCCACGACGCGCAGTTCCCAGGGGGAGAGATCCGGGGCCAGATCTACGCCGCGGTGCCGGATGCGGGCACGCTGCCGCTGGTGGCCGCCGGGCTGGTCGCGCTGGCTGCCGTGGGCACCGTCTCGAGGCGCTCCCGGGCGTAGCAGCGCGGGAGGCTGACACGCTTCGGGGCACCTGGGGGAGCCGACCCCCGGGTGCCCCGATTCAGTTCCCGGCGCGGGCCCGGCCGAGCCCCCGGGGCCGCGTTCTCCGCAGCCCCGCCTGGCCGCATCCAAGCGTAGGCCACACCGCGTTCACCACGGTCCTCGCCGCCCGGAGCTCGGAGACTCCCCCCGCCCCCAGGCGTACAATAGAGCCACCCTCGGACCTGATGCCCGAGTCGTTCTGGTGGGTGACTTGAGCGTGCCCGATTCGGCTCCCATCGTGCGCGCGGCCCTGGGACCCAACGGACCTGTCCCATGCCGGCAGGGACAGCCGTAGGAGAGTCATGGACAGATTCCTGGCGCGCACAATTGCAGCCTTCGCCATGCTGCTGGTGTTCACGGCATCGGCCGCGAAGGCGTGCTCGTGTGGCCCGCCTCCGGCCGTGCTGGACGAGTGGGCCATGGCCGATGTGGTTTTCGAAGGGACGGTGCTGGGGCGGCACAATCCGCTGTCAAGCCACCCATCCCGCATCCGCTCGAGCGCAGAACCCGTCGAATACCGATTCCGAGTGACGCGGATCTGGAAGGGTACGCTCTCCGATACGACTGCCGTCTGGTCGGCAGCGATGAGCGCCAGCTGCGGCTACCCGTTTCAGGTCGGCCAATCCTACTTGGTGTACTCCGAGAGCCACGAGTCGCAGTTGCGAGCGGGTGCGTGCGGCAACACGAAGCCCCTGGACCAGGCAGCCGATGACCAGAGAGCGCTGGCCATTCTGGGCGACCCCGCCCGGCTGGCCATTCAAGAAGCCAAGCTCGCCGACATCGCGCTGGATGGAATCAGACAGGGCCACGGGGAACACCGCCTCGCGGAGATCCTCACGCTGACCAAGCTCCGGACCCAGCGACCCCGGGTCCTGCCGTTCCTGGACAGCCTGTGGTCCCATGGCAGCGAAGGAGCCAGGGTGGACGCGTTCCGGGCCTTCGCCGCGTGGGAATCCGACACCATGGGGCTGGCTCAGCGCTCTCTCGCCGCACTGGCCGATAGCTCCGAGGGCCTTGTGGAAGAGGCAATACTCTGTATCGATGAGCTTCCGTCTGGGGCAGCGCTCCGTTGCGCAGTTGCGCCTGCCCTCGGAGATGTGGCGTGCCGCCCGTGGGGCAACTGGGTCCCGAACGGCGTTCTCTCGATCCTCGAGACAATCGGCCCCTGCGCCCGCGCCGCGATCCGAGGGCTCGAATGCCTCAAGCGGTCGTCACCGAGCGGGGAGATCCGGGAGCGGGCGGCGAAACTGATCGAGAAGCTGCGGTAGGCGCCGCCCTCACAGCGACTTCACCGCGGCGTACTCCCCCCACACCAAGCGCAGGGAGTCGCTGATCTCGCCCAGGGTCACGTCGGCCTGGACGCAGTCCAGGATCCGCGGCAGCAGGTTGGCCGGGCCCCGGGCGGCGGCCTCCAACTCGCGGCGGGCGGCGGCCGCAGCCGGCTCCGAGCGGGCGGCGCGGAAAGCCTGGAGCCGCTCCGCCTGGCGGGTCACGGAAGCCGCGTCGGGGGTGAACAGCTGCATGTTCCCGGCCTCCTCCACCGCATAGCGGTTCACCCCGACCACGGTCAGCCGCCCGTCCTCCACCGCGCGCTGCGCGGCGTAGGCGCTGCGGTGGATCTCGTGCTGCACCCAGCCCTGCTCGATCGCGCGTGGCATGCCGCCCAGCTTCTCCACTTGCCCCAGGATCGCCAGCGCCTCGGCCTCCAGGTCGTCGGTGAGCCGCTCCACGTAGTAGGAGCCCGCCAGGGGGTCCACCGTGTCGGCCGCGCCGCTCTCCTCGCCCAGGATCTGCTGGGTGCGCAGCGCGGTGCGCACCGCCACCTGGGTGGGCAGCGCCAGGGCCTCGTCCATGGAGTTGGTGTGCAGCGACTGGGTTCCGCCCAGGACCGCGGCCAGCGCCTGCAGCGTCACCCGCACCACGTTGTTCTCGGGCTGCTGGGCGGTGAGGGTGGAGCCGGCGGTCTGGGTGTGGAAGCGCAGCAGCCAGGAGCGGGGGTTCCTGGCGCCGAAGCGCTCGCGCATGAGGCGCGCCCACATGCGCCGCGCCGCCCGGAACTTGGCGACCTCCTCGAAGATCAGGTTGTGGGCGTTGAAGAAGAAGCTCAGGCGCGGGGCGAAGGCGTCCACGTCCAGGCCCGCCCGCACCGCCGCCTCCACGTAGGCCACGCCGTTGCCCAGCGTGAACGCCAGCTCCTGGGCGGCGGTGGAGCCGGCCTCGCGGATGTGGTAGCCGGAGATGGAGATGGTGTTCCAGTTGGGCACCCGCTCGAAGCAGAAGGCGATCAGGTCGGTGGTCAGCCGCAGGCTGGGGTCCATCGGGAAGATGTAGGTGCCGCGCGCCGCGTACTCCTTGAGGATGTCGTTCTGGACCGTGCCGTTGAGCCGGTCGAACGCGACGCCGCGCCGCTCCGCCAGGGCCAGGTAGAAGCTCAGCAGGATGGCGGCGGTGGCATTGATGGTCATGGACACGCTCGCCGACTCCAGCGGGATCGAGTCCATGAGCCGCTCCATGTCGGCCCGCGTGGCCACCGCCACGCCCACCTTGCCCACCTCGCCCGCGGCCCGCGGCGAGTCCGAGTCGTAGCCCATCTGGGTGGGCAGGTCGAAGGCCACCGAGAGGCCGGTCTGGCCGTGGTCCAGGAGGTAGCGGTAGCGCCGGTTGGACTCCTCGGCGTCGCCGAAGCCGGCGTACTGGCGCATGGTCCACAGCTGCGTCCGGTACATGTCGGGGTGCACGCCGCGGGTGAAGGGGTAGCCGCCGGGCTCGCCCAGCCGGTCCTCGAGGCCAGGCGCCACGTCGCCGGCCCGGTAGACCGGCTGCACCTCGCGGCCCGAGGAGGTCTCGAACCGCGGCCTGCGGCCCGGGCGGGCCGCCGCGCGGCGCGCCCGGTCTCCGGCCTTCCCGCCGCCGCCGCTCATGGCGCCGGCTCCGGCTCGGCCGGGGCCGTGGGCGGGGCGAGCGTGACCAGCACCGCGCCGCCCTCCACCGACTGCCCCACCTGCACGTGGATCCGCTCCACCCGGCCCGGCCCGGGCGCGGCCAGCTCGTTCTGCATCTTCATGGCCTCCATCACCACCAGCGGCTGGCCGGCTTCCACCGCGTCCCCGGCGGCCGCCTTCAGCGCCACGATCAGCCCCGGCATGGGCGCCGTCACCTGCGCCGGCCCGCGCCGCGCCCCGGCCCGCTCGGGCCGGCGGGTGCGCGCGCGCACCTCGTCCAGCACCGTCATCTCGTAGGTCGCCCCGCCGATGCGCACCCGGAACAGGTCGCCGTCGCGGTCCACCGCCACCTCGCGGCTGCGGCCCTCGGTGAGGATGGAGTAGGCGCCCGGGCCCATCTCGGCGCAGTCGAGGTGCGCCTCCTGGCCGTCCAGCACCGCCAGCCAGCCGCTGCCGGAGGGGGTCAGCTCCACCCACCGCTCCTTGCCGTCCAGGCGCACGCTGTACCTCACGGCTCGCCTCCGCCTCCCGGGCGGCCCGCCAGCTTCCACGCCCCGGTGCGCCCGCCGGGCGCGGCGGTGGGGCCCGCCGGGAGCGGCCCGCCCGCGGGGTGCAGCAGCGCGTGCAGCGCCGCGGCCCGCACCGCCAGCGCCTCCTCCTCCGGGGTGGGCCGGAACATCTGCGGCTCGAAGTGCCGGTCCACGAACCCCACGTCGAACTCGCCCTCCACGAACGCGGGATGGCTCAGGGCCCAGCGGTGGAAGGGGATCGAGGTCTTCACTCCCTCGAGCACGTACTCGTGGAGCGCGCGCAGCATCCGCCGCCGGGCCTCCTCGCGGTCGCTCCCCCAGGCGATGAGCTTGGCCATCAGCGAGTCGTAGTACGGGGTGATCTCCGCCCCCGCGTAGATGCCGGCGTCGTTGCGCAGCCCCGGGCCGCTGGGCAGGCGGAACTGGGAAACCCGGCCGATGGAGGGCATGAAGTCCCGCTCCGGGTCCTCGGCGGTGACCCGGCACTCGATGGCGTGTCCGCGCGGCTCGATGTCCGCCTGCGCGAACGGCAGCTCGCCGCCGGCGGCCACATGCAGCTGCAGCTTCACCAGGTCCAGGCCGGTCACCATCTCGGTCACCGGGTGCTCCACCTGCAGCCGCGCGTTCACCTCCAGGAAGTAGAAATTCTGGCTGCGGTCCACCATGAACTCGGCGGTGCCGGCGCTGGTGTAGCCGGCCTCGAGCGCCAGGCGCACCGCGCACTCGCCCATGGCCCGGCGCACCTCCGGCCTAAGGTGGGGCGCGGGGGTCTCCTCGATGAGCTTCTGGTGGCGGCGCTGCACCGAGCAGTCGCGCTCGCCCAGGTACACCGCGTGGCCGTGGGCGTCGGCCAGGAACTGGATCTCCAGGTGGCGCGGCCGCTCCAGGTACTTCTCCAGGTAGATCTCCTCGCTGGCGAACGCGGCGCGGGCCTCGCCCCGGGTCAGCTCGAAGGCCGAGGCCAGCTCCGCCTCGGCGCGCACCGCGCGCATCCCCTTGCCGCCGCCCCCGGCGGCCGCCTTGAGCAGCACCGGGTAGCCGAGGCGGCCGGCCTCGCGCCGCGCGTCGTCCAGTCCGCGCAGCGGGGCGTCCATGCCGGGCACCACCGGGACGCCGGCCGCGCCGGCCAGCCGGCGCGCCCGCAGCTTGTTGCCCAGGGCCTGCATGGCCTCGGGCGGCGGGCCGATGAAGACCATGCCGGCGTCCCGCACCGCCGCCGAGAAGGCCGGGTTCTCGGCCAGGAAGCCGTAGCCGGGGTGGATCGCCTGGGCCCCGGCCCGCCGGGCGATCTCCAGCAGCTTCTCCACGTCGAGGTAGCTGTCGCGCGCGGCCGGCGGGCCCAGGAAGTAGGCCTCGTCGGCGTGCAGCACGTGGAGCGAGCGCCGGTCGGCCTCCGAGTAGACCGCCACGCTGCCCATTCCCAGCTCCTGGAGCGCCCGGATGACGCGCACGGCGATCTCGCTGCGATTGGCGATGAGGACCTTGTCGAACACCGGATTCTCCCCCTCCCGAGGCGAGCCGCCGCTGAGAATAGGTCTACCGTAAGAGATGCGGCAAGCGGCCGATGGGTGGGCGCCACGGCCGCCGCGGCCGCCCTCCCCTCACGTTGACACCTGCGCCAGAAGCGGTTAGCGTCCCCACCGATCCCGCGAGTGCGCATGTCCGGGCCCGGTCCCCGCGGCCCCACCAGGGGCCGCGCCGCACCGACAGCCCACCCCGCGCCGCATCGAAACTCCATGCGTGCAAGGAGGTTCCATGAATTCCCTCCCGCTCCTGGCGGCTCCTACGGGCGGCCCGCTAAGGGCTCCGCAGCCAGGCGGCTGGCAGTACCAGGTGATGCAGTTCCTGCCGCTGGTCCTGATCTTCGCGGTGTTCTACCTGGTGCTCATCCGCCCCCAGCAGCAGCGCCAGAAGAAGCTGGCCCAGATGGTGTCCAACATCACCAAAGGCGACCAGGTGGTGACCTCCGGCGGCATCGTCGGGACCGTCTGGGCGGTCAAGGAGGACCGGGTGGTGGTGCAGGTGAACGACACCCGCCTGGACTTCGTCAAGTCGGCCATCGTCTCGGTCACCAAGCCCGGCAGCTGATGGCCCGCCTGCCCATCCGCCTGTACGGCGACCCGGTCCTGAAGGCCCGCGCGCGCGAGGTGGCGCAGGTGAGCGAGGCGACCCGCCGCCTGGCCGCCGACATGCTGGAGACCATGGACTCGTGCAAGGGCGTGGGCCTGGCCGCCAACCAGGTGGGGGTGCTGGAGCGCGTTGCGGTGTTCAGTGTGCCGTCGGGGCGAGAGGGCGAGCCGCCGTGGCGCGCGGCGCTGGTGAACCCCGAGGTGGTGTCGGTCGCCGGCGAGCAGGTGGCCGAAGAAGGCTGCCTCAGCTTCCCCGGGCTGTACTTCGACGTGAAGCGCCCGCAGCGGGTGAAGGTGCGCGCCCTGGACCTGGACGGCCGGCCGGTGGAGCTGGACGCCGAGGGCTACCGGGCCCGGGCGCTGATTCACGAGATCGACCACCTGGACGGGGTGCTGTACATCGACCGCATCAGCACCGTGAAGCGCAATCTGCTGCGCGGCAAGCTGGAGGATATCCGCAGGCGCGGGGTGGCTGGCGAGACCCGCGACGCCGCCGACGCCGTGGGCGAGGACTTCTGAGGCGGCCCAGCCGCTTCACCGTGGATCACCCAATCCGAGCAGGAGGGAGTCGAGTGCGTCTGAATCGCTGCTGGCCGGCCGTCGCGACGCTGGCCCTCGTCGCCTTCGCCGGGACCGCGGCGCTCGCCGCGACGCCCCCCAAGCGGCCCGCCGCTGCGCCGGCCCCCGGGGCGTCGAGCCCGCGGACGGCCCTGGCCCCCGGTCACGCCGCGCCGGAGAGCCCGATGGCCGCGGTGCACTGGGAGCAGCTGCCCCAGCCGGACACCGCAGCCGCCTTCGCCACCGGCCGCTTCCCGGGGACCCCGGACACCCTGGCGGAGGTGGTGCTGGACGACGGCGGGGTGAGCTTCGGCGCGGACGGCGTGGTGGCGATGATGTCCACCCGCGTGTACCTGCCGCTCAGCCCCGCGGGGGCGGAGCAGCTGCGCCAGGTGCAGAGTCTGCCCCGCGCGATGGGGGGCAAGGTGGTGGCCTTCGTGCTCCACGACAACGGCACCCGCGAGTTCGGGCAGCTCAGCGTCAGCGGCCAGGTCACCTTCCGGGCCGTGATCCCGGGGGACCTGGTGGTGGTGTGCAGCCGCCTCGCGCGCCCCGCACTCAAGCCCGGGGTGTGCCTGCCGTTCTCCTCGGCCTCCCTGCTGCAAGGCGGGTACCCGGTGCGCACCAGCCACTTCTGGGCGCGCTACCCGGCGAACCGGCCCGCCGGCGTGCGGGCCGTGGGCCTGCCGGAGCCCCGCACCACGGTGGCGGGGAACACCGTGACCAAGGAGTGGCGGGCCGAGAAGCTGGAGCGGATGCTGGCCGAGGAGGATCCGGTGGCCCCGCTGGAGGGCGCGCCGGTGGTGTTCCTGGACTCCAACCCCGACCCGGACTGGCTGGCGCCCCTGTGCCGGGGCTACCTCAGGCTCCCCGCGGGCCCGCGCCTCAAGCGGCTGGTGGCCCAGATCCAGGTGCAATACCACGACCCGGCCGCGCGCCTCGAGGCCGCCCGCGACTACGCGGCCCACAAGCTCGCGCCGCTGGACCAGGAGTTCACCTGGCCGGACACGCTCCGGCGCCTGACCCCCGACGGGGTGCTGCGGCGGGGCGCGGCCGGCACGTTCGGCCGGCTGGTGCTGCTGGCGGCGCTGCTGCAGGAGCTGGGCTTCGAGCCGGGCATCGCCGTGGTGGACCGCCAGCTGCTGTGGCGGCGCCCGCCGGTGCTCAGCCCGGACCTGGTGAGCTGCATGGTGGTGGCCCCCTGGAACAAGCCCGTCCTGTGGCTCAATCCCAACTCCGTGGCCGCCCCCAGCCGCCGCCCCGAGGTGGCGGCCGAGGGCCGCACCGCGGTGATCATCGGCCCCAACAGCTCCGTGGAGCTGACCGTGCCGACCGGCCCGCGCGAGGCTCGGGGTACCGCCGCCGCGTTCACCGGGTTCGTGGACTCGAGCGGCGTGGTGGCCGGGGAGCTGCGCCTCGCGCTGCGCGGCGAGGATGCCGACGCCTGGCGGGCCACGCTGCGCACCGCCAGCGTGGCCGACGCGAACCGCGCCGCCCAGACCCTGGCGGCCCTGGCGCTCTACGGGGCGGAGACCATGGACGTGCGCGGGGAAGGGTTCGAGACCGCCGGCGACACCGCGGTGCTCGTCTCCCGCTTCCGCGCCCGCGACCTGGTGGACGTGGCCGGGGACCTGCGCCGCCTGAGCCTGTCGGCGCGGCTGGCGCCGGAGATGGTCCGCACCCCGCGCCGCAGCGCGCACAGCCTTATGAAGATCTACGGCGAGCACCGCGAGACGCTGGATCTCACACTCCCGCGAGGCTGGACGCTGGCCGGCGGGGCCGACAGCGCCTCCGGGGGCGAGCGCTTCCTGCGCTGGAGCGAGACCCGGCGCGTGGCCGGCGGGCGGCTGCACGTGGAGCGCTCGCTGTCGGTGTTGCAGCCGGAGATGGCGGCGGCCGACCTGGACGCCTACCTGGCCGAGCAGGACGCGATGAACCACGCCTTCGACCGGCAGGTGGTGTTCCGGGCCGCGCCCTGAGCCCGCCCGAGGCTGCCTGGGCTTCCGGGGCCCGCCGCTCGTCCGGCGGGCCCCCTTGCTTTACAATGCCGCCATGGCACTCAAGAGCGTCTTCCTGGGCACGCCGGGCTTCGCGGTGCCGGCCCTGCGGGCCTTGGTGGAGGCCGGCCGGCCGCCGCTCCTGGTGGTGACCCGTCCCGACCAGCCCCGCGGCCGCGGGCTCAAGCTGCAGCCCTCGGAGGTGCGCGCGTGCGCCGCGGAGCTGGGCCTGCCGGCCGAGGCGCCACCCCGCTTCCACGACCCGCAGTTCCTCGACCGGCTGCGCGCGCTCCAGCCGGACGTGCTGCTCATCGTCGCCTACGGCGTGATCCTCAAGGAGCCGGCGCTGCGCCTGCCGCGCCTGGGCAGCATCAACCTCCACGCCTCGCTGCTGCCGCGCTGGCGCGGGGTGTCGCCCATCGCCTGGCAGATCCTGGCCGGCGACCCGGTGGTGGGGGTGACCACGCAGTGGATCGACGCCGGCGTGGACACCGGCCAGATCATCCTGCAGGACTCCCTGCCGCTGCCGCCCGGCGCGACCACCGGCACGCTCACCGAGGAGCTGGCCCGCCGCGGCGCCGCGCTGCTGCTGCGGACCCTGCGCGAGGTGGAGGCGGGGACCGCGCCGCGCGCCGCGCAGGACTCCGCCGCCGCCACCCCGGCCCCGCGCTTCACCAAGGACGACGGATGGGTGGATTGGGCGCGCCCGGCGGAGTGGCTGGAGCGCGCCGCGCGCGCCTTCGACCCGTGGCCCGGGCTGCGCTTCCGCTCCGGCGGCGCGGCGGTGCGCGTGCGGCGCGCCGGGGTTTTGGCCCCATCCGCGGCTTCGGCGGGCTCCGGCCGGCCGGGCGAGGTGCTGCGCGTGGGCGACGGGCGGGTGTGTGTGGCCACCGGCGCGGGCGCGCTGGAACTGCTCGAGGTGCAGCCCGAGGGCAAGCGGGCGATGGCCGCGGACGCCTGGGCCCGGGGGCGGGGAGTGCGCGCCGGGACGCTGCTGGCGGAGGCCGCGGCCGCGCCTCCGGGCGGCGCGGCGCCGGCATGAGCGATCCGCCCGGCCGCCGTCCCGCCCGCGGCCGCCCGGGCGGGGCCGCGCGCCCCGGCCGTCCCAGTGCGCCCCCGCGCCCCGACCGCGCCGCCGGCGTGCCCGGCGGCTCCAGCGAGCCGCGCGACCTCGCCGCCCGGCTGCTGGCCTCGATCGAGGCGCGCAGCGCCTTCAGCGACAAACTGCTGGCTTCCGCCTTCGCCCGGCACGCGATGCCGCCGGCGGCCCGCGCGCGCGTCACCCGGCTGGTGAAAGGGGTGCTCCGGCGGCGCGGCGAGATCGACCACCTGCTCACCGGGCGGCTGGGCGAGCGGTTCCGGGGCCTGCCGCTGCTGATGCGCCAGGTGCTGCGCCTGGGGGTGTACCAGCTGCTCGACTCGGACATCCCGCGCCCCATGGTGGTGGACGAGACGGTGCGGCTGGCCTCCCGCTTCGGCCACCCGGGCACGGTGGGCCTGGTGAACGCGGTGCTGCGGCGGCTGGCCGAGGCCGGCGACCTGGAGGCGCTGCTGCCGCAGGGCGAGGACGCGCCGGCGTTGGCCGCGCGCTACTCCCACCCGCAGTGGATCGTGGAGCGGTGGCTGGCGGCACTGGGCCCGGAGCGCACCCGGGCGGCGCTGGCGGCGGGTCGGGCGGAACGGCCCACGTTTCTGCGCCCCAACCCGGTGCGCGGGGGCCTCGCCGCGCTCGGCGAGCAGTTGGCGGCCGAAGGGGTGCGGTGGACCGAGGACCCGGCGACCGGCCTGGTGCGGGTGGCGGAGCGCTTCGCGCCGCCGGATTCGCAGGTCTTCGCCTGGGGGCTGGCCACCGCCCAGGACGCCTCGGAGTTCCTGGTGGTGCGGTTGTGCGGCGCGCGGCCCGGGGAGCGCTGGCTGGACCTGTGCTGCGCGCCGGGCGGCAAGCTCACCGGGCTGGCCGAGAGCATGGAGGGCACCGGCCGGGTCACGGGCGTGGACCAGAGCCCGGCGCGGCTGCGGCGCGCGCGCGAGAACGCCGCGCGGCTGGGCACCTTCCGGCTGGCCTTCGTCGCGGCCGACGGCCGCCAGCCGCCCTTCCGCGGCGGCTTCGAGGGCGTGCTGGTGGACGCCCCGTGCTCCGGCCTGGGAGTGCTGGCGCGCCGCGCGGACGCGCGCTGGCGCAAGGACCCGTCGCTGCTGGCGGCGCTCCCGCCGGTGCAGCGGGCGCTGCTGGAGGCGGCCGGGCGCCTCTTGGGGCCGGGCGGCGTCCTCGTCTATAGTGTGTGCAGCTTCGAGCCGGAGGAGACCGTGGAGCTGGTGCGCGGCTACCTCGCGGCCCACCCGGAGTTCCGGCTGGACGACGCGGCGGCGCGGCTGGGCCAGGAGTTTGCCTTCGAGGGCTTCTACCGCGTGCTGCCGGGGGAGCACGACATGGATGGGGCGTTCGCGGCCAGGATGGTGCGCGCGTGAAGCCGCGCCTGCGGATTCCGGGCCCGGTGCTGTGGCTGGTGCTGGCGGTGGCGGCGTTCACCGCCGGGGTGGCGCTGTTCGACTGGGTGCTGATGCCGCGCCTCACGCACCGGGGCCAGGACGCCCGGGTGCCGGACCTGGGCTCGCTGCCGCAGTCCCAGGCGGAGCAGGTGGCCGGCCAGGCCGGGTTCCTGCTGCGGGTGCGGATGCAGCAGTTCGACGCCGCGTTGCCGCGGGGCTGCGTGCTGAGCCAGGATCCCCCGCCGGGGGTCATGGGCCGCCGCGGCCGGGCGATCGAGGTGGTGCTGAGCCTGGGGGAGGAGAAGGCCACCATCCCGCCCCTCGGCGGGCAGGATTTCCGCGAGGCCCAGGTGACGCTCGGGGGGCTGGGCCTCACGCCGGGCTCGGTGTCGCGGATCTACTCCGACGACGTGCCCGCGGACCACGTGGTGGCGAGCGACCCGGGGCCCGACTCCCCCATCCCGCAGGACCGCCCGGTGCGGCTGCTGCTGAGCCTGGGGCCGGAGCCGCGCCGCTACCTGCTGCCGGACTGGGTGGGCACGCCGGTGCGCGAGGTGAGCCAGGAGCTGGCGCGCGCCGGGCTGCGCTCCTCGCTGTCGGGGCGGGACGCGGCGCTGGCCGGCGCGGTGGTGAGCCAGAGCCCGCCGCCGGGGAGCCTGGTGCGGAGCGGCGACCTGGTCACGCTGGGGACCGGGCGCGGCCGGTGAGGGAGGGCCGATGAGAAGCCCGGGCGGACCGGGAAGGCCGGCGCGGTGCTGAAGCCGGTGCGGGTGGCGCCCTCGGTGCTCTCGGCGGACTACGCGCGCCTGGGCGAAGAGGTGCGCATGATCCAGGCCGCCGGCGCCGACTGGCTGCACGTGGACATCATGGACGGGCACTTCGTGCCCAACCTCACGTTCGGCCCGGGGCTGGTGGCGGCGCTGCGCAAGCTCACTCCGCTGTACCTGGACACCCACCTGATGGTCGAGGAGCCGTGGCGCTTCGTGGAGCCCTTCGCCCGGGCCGGCGCCGGCGGCCTCACCGTGCACGTGGAGGTGCAGCGGGCAGGCGAGACCCTCGCGCAGATCCGCGCGCAGGGGCTGCGCGCGGGCCTCTCGGTGAAGCCGGACACGCCGCTCGCGGCGGCCGAGCCGTTCTTCGACCGCATCGATCTGCTGCTGATCATGACCGTGGAGCCGGGCTTCGGCGGCCAGGCGTTCCGCGACGACGTGCTGCCCAAGCTGGCGGCGGCCCACCGGGCGCGGCAGGCCGGCGGCCTCGACTTCGACCTGGAGGTGGACGGCGGCATCGGCCCCCAGACCACGCCCCGGGTGACCCGCGCCGGCGCCGACGCGCTGGTGGCGGGC
>DATKKS010000074.1:0-7029 GCA_035542815.1 Saccharimonadales bacterium (SeqCode)
ACGACGGCATCCTTTCCAACCTGCGCGAGCTGTGCCGGCGCGGCCACACGGTCGTGGTGCGCGTGCCGCTCATCGCCGGGGTGAACGACGACCCGGCCGACCTGGGCCGCCTGGGGGCGTTCGTGGCGGGGCTGGCGGGGCCGCCGCGGGTAGACCTCCTGCCCGGCCACCGGATCGGCGCGGACAAGTACGCCCGGCTGGACCGGACCGCCCGCCTGGCGGCCCCGTCGCCCCCGCCGGAGCGGCTGGCGCAGGCCCAGGAGCTGCTGCACGGCCTGGGCCTGGCGGTCTCGGTGGGAGGCTGACCCCATGATCCGGGAGCGCGTCGCGCGGCTGCGCGAGGAGAGCCTCAAGGCCCGGCCGGCCATCTCCTCCGAGCGCGCCGAGCTGGTGACCGAGGCCGCCGGCCTGCACCCCGGGCCGGAGTCCGCGCCGATGCGCCGCGCGCTGGTGTTCCGGCACCTCCTGGAACGCAAGGCGGTGTACCTCGGCCCGGGCGAGCTGATCGTGGGCGAGAAGGGCCCCGCCCCCAAGGCCACCCCCACCTACCCCGAGCTGTGCTGCCACAGCCTCGAGGACCTCGACCTCCTGAACTCGCGGGAGAAGATCCCGTTCGAGGTGAGCCCCCGGGGGCGCGAGGTGTACCGCGACACCATCCTGCCCGCCTGGCGCGGCCGGGCCATGCGCGACGCGATCTTCGAGGCCATGACCGGCGAGTGGAAGGCGGCCTACGAGGCCGGCGTGTTCACCGAGTTCATGGAGCAGCGCGCGCCGGGCCACACGGTGCTGGACGACAAGATCTACCGCCGCGGCCTGCGGGACTTCCAGGCGGACATCACCCGCGAGCTGGCGGCCCTGGACTACCACCGCGACCCGCGGGCCTGCGACCGCGAGCAGCAGCTCCGGGCCATGCACCTGTGCGCCGGGGCGCTGATCCGCTTCGCCGAGCGGCACGCCGAGCGCGCCCGGGAGCTGGCGGCGGGCGAGCGCGACCCGCGGCGCCGGGCGGAGCTGGAGAGGATCGCCGAGGCGTGCTCGCGCGTGCCGGCGCACGCCCCGCGGGACTTCCACGAGGCGCTCCAGGCCTACTGGTTCGTGCACCTCGGCGTGACCCTGGAACTCAACACCTGGGACGCCTTCTGCCCCGGGCACCTGGACCGCCACCTGCAGCCCTTCTACGACCGCGGCCGGGCCGACGGCTCGCTCACCCGGGAGGACGCCGAGGAGCTGCTGCAGTGCCTGTGGATCAAGTTCAACAACCAGCCCGCCCCGCCCAAGGTGGGGGTGACCGCGGAGGAGAGCGGCACCTACACCGACTTCGCCCAGATCAACACCGGCGGGATCCTGGAGGACGGCTCGGACGGGGTGGGCGAGGTGACCTACCTGATCCTGGACGTGATCGAGGACATGCGCCTGCTCCAGCCCAGCTCCTCGATCCAGGTGAGCCGGCTGAGCCCGGACCGGTTCGTGCGGCGCGCGGCGCGCATCCTGCGCACCGGCTTCGGGCAGCCCTCGGTGTTCAACGCCGACCTGATCGTGCGGGAGCTGGTGCGGATGGGGAAGTCGGTGGAGGACGCGCGCAGCGGCGGCTCCAGCGGGTGCGTGGAGGTGGGCGCCTTCGGCAAGGAGAACTACAACCTGACCGGCTACTTCAACATGCCCAAGGTGCTGGAGCTGGCGCTGCACGACGGGGTGGACCCGCGCACCGGGCGGCGGCTGGGCCCGGCCACCGGGGAGCCCGCGGGCTTCGGCAGCTTCGAGCAGCTGTTCGCCGCCTACGAGGCCCAGCTGCGCCACTTCGTGGACCTCAAGGTGCGGGGCAACAGTGTCATCGAGCGCCTGTACGCCACCCGCCTGCCGGCGCCCTTCCTGTCGCTGCTGATTGACGACTGCATCGCCCGCGGGCGCGACTACCACGACGGCGGGGCGCGCTACAACACCACCTACATCCAGGGCGTGGGGCTGGGGACGCTGACCGACTCCATGTCCGCCCTCAAGCACCACGTGTTCCAGGAGCGGTCCGTTTCGATGGCAGAGCTGCGGGCGGCCCTGGACGCCGACTTCGAGGGCCGGGAGCCGCTGCGGCAGAGGCTGCTGCACCGGACCCCGCGCTACGGCAACGACGACGAGGCCGCCGACTCCCTGATGCGCGAGCTGTTCGAGGCTTATTTCCGCGCGGTGGACGGGCGCCCCAACACCAAGGGCGGCACCTACCACGTGAACCTGCTGCCCACCACGGTGCACGTGTACTTCGGCGCGGTGCTGGGCGCCTCGCCCGACGGGCGGCGGGCGCGGGCGCCGCTGTCCGAGGGCATCTCGCCGGTGCAGGGGGCCGACCGGCGCGGCCCCACCGCGGTGCTCCGCTCGGCGGCGCGCCTGGACCACGAGCGCACCGGCGGCACGCTGCTCAACCTCAAGCTCACCCCGCGGCTGCTCGAGGGCGACGCCGGGCTGGACCGCCTGGTGCAGCTGGTGCGCGGCTACTTCCGCCTGGACGGGCACCACGTGCAGTTCAACGTGGTGGACCGGGCCACGCTGCTGGCGGCCCAGGAGCACCCCGAGGAACACCGCGACCTCATCGTGCGGGTGGCCGGCTACAGCGACTACTTCTGCGACCTCAACCGGGCGCTGCAGGACGAGATCATCTCCCGGACCGAGCACCAGGGGGTCTAGCGCCCCCGATCAGCTGTTGGCCCGCTGCTCCACGAAGTGGGCGCGGCGGTTCCTGGCCCACGCCTCCTCGTCGTGGCCCGGGTCCAGCGGCCGCTCCTTGCCGAAGCTCACCGTGGTGATGCGCGCGGCCTGGATCCCGTAATCCACCAGGTACTCCTTGCAGCTCCGCGCCCGCCGCTCCCCCAGCGCCAGGTTGTACTCGACCGAGCCGCGCTCGTCGCAGTTGCCCTGGATCTCCACGTGATTGCTGTTCTTGGCCAGGTGGGCGCCGCCGGCGGCCAGGATCGAGCGCGCCTCCTGGTTCAGGCTGGCGTCGTCGAAGGCGAAGTGGACGTCCGTCCACCGGAACGCCGGGGCCCCGGTTTCCGTGTGCTTGAGGGCGGTCGCGGGTTGGGTCACGGACGGGGCGGCCTTCTGGACGAGGTTGGTGTTGACGGCTGCGGAGCTCAGGGCGTGGTGTCCGCAGCCCGCCAGCGCCACGCCGCAGACCAGGCCGATGAGGACGGGGATGCGCTGCATGATCGAACCCTCCTGGCAGAACCCTGGACCGTCCCCGGCAGCCTGGCTGCGGGGCCGGCCCCCTCGTGCGGCCAGTCTCCGCCCCGGTGCGGGCTCGCCCGGCTCAGGGCCGGCGCGCGCCGCTCCGGGGCCGCGCGGGCGGACGGGACCGGGCCGGCCGGCTGGCCGGAGGGACCGCCGCGGCCCGCGCCGCGATGCGCTCGTACAGACCCACGAATGCCCCGGCCACCACCCCGGGGTCGGGGCACAGGCGCTCCCCCGGCGCCAGGGCCGCGCGCGCCATGCCGAACCCGGAGATGCCCCCGAAGATCAGGGTCGCCAGCAGCCGGCGGTCCGCCGGGCGCATCCCGGTCCCCCGGACGGCGAGCCCGAGGGCCCGCTCCAGGAACGCGATGTGCGCCTCCAGCAGGGCGTGCAGCGGCTTCCAGCGCGCCCGGTCGAAGGTCAGCAGCCCGCGGACTTGGTGGAAGATGCGCATCAGGTCCCGGTGCTGATCCAGAAAGCTCAGGTGCGCCTCTGCCAGCCCCCTCACCACCTCCTCCCGCCCGCCGGCCCCGCGCAGCCGCACCTCGATGTGCTGCCGCAGCTCGCGCAGGCCCTCGGCGACCACCGCCTCGATCAGGTGCTCGCGGTCGCGGAAGTAGCGGTACAGCGTGCCCTTGGCGATCCCCGCGGTGCTGGTGAGGTCCTCGATGCGGGACTCGTACAGCCCCTTCTCGCTGAACAGCTTCCGCCCCGCCGACAGCAGCTCCGCGCGGGTCAGGATCTTGCGGCGCTCCCGCGGGCTGGCGGGCAGGTGCGCGACCAGGGCGGCCGTCCCAGGCATGAAGTCCTCCTCCGGTTCAAATTATGACTCAGGGGTCATACTTGACCACACGGTCATTTTTTCACGCACGCGGAAGCACTGTCAAGCGGCGCAGCCGATCGGGCGGAGAGCGGAGGGAGCCCCGGATGGCGGCGGCCGATGGCCCCGCGCGGCTACGGCCAGTAGCCGCGCCAGCGCTGGAAGTACACGACGTCCGCGAATGCGGCGAGCTCAACCACGTCCACCGCGCCATCGCCGTTGAAGTCCGATTCGAGGCTTTGGTTCAGCTCGTCGGTCACGAACATGCCGAAGTCCACCAGGCCCACCATGGCGTCCCCATTGAGGTCGGGCGTGGCCAGCATGGTCAGGGTGCGCAGCAGCACGCCCCCGGCGGTCACGGTGATCGGCCCGCCCGGGCATACGCCGCCGGCGCGCATCTGGAAAACCACCTGGCCCCCCGCGTCCGTCCTGCCGGCCACCCACTTGGAGCCGGAGGTGAACCCGGGCTCCTGCATCGTGGAAACCACCACGAAGGGGCAGGCCGAGAAGTCCACCACCACGTTGCAGTCGTTGATCGGGTTCATGTCCGCGTCGCGCACGATGACGGGGTAATCGAACTCGGCGCCGGGGCTCACGGTCATCCAGTCGCGGGTGTAGCAGGACGCCGGGTCGGGACCGAGGGCCAGGGCGGGGCACGCCAACCAAGCCGTCGCCAGGGCCGCCAGCAGCAGGGTCTCGAAGGATCTGGACATGGAGGCACCTCCTGATCGCGTTGAGACCTGGTCACGCCTCTGCAATTCGGCCCCATGAGCCTGACACCGCGAGGATCCCGGGTCAAGCGCGGGGGGGTCCGCGCGCGTGCGGAGGCCCGCCAAGCCCGGCCGGCCGCTGGCCGCGGCCAACTACCTGGCGCGGCTGCGGGCGCTGTGGAACGGCGCCGAGGTCTCGGGCGGCGCGGGCCCGCAGTTCCAGGACAGCCGCGTCACGCTGGCCCTGCCGGGCCTGCTGCTGGCGCCGGGCGACTCGGCCCGCCTGGCGCTGCTGCTGGACGTGAGCCCGCAGGCCCCCACCGGCTCGCTGGAGCTGATGCTGCCGGCCGCGGGCCTGGGGGCCTCGGACGCCAACACCGGCCGGGGCGTGAGCCTCAGGCCCTCGGGCGGGCTGGAGCTGCCGCTGCTCTCGGGGGTGGCGCAGCTGGAGTCGCCGGCGCGGCTGCTCTCGGTGGGCCTGGACAGCCGCATGTCCGCCGCGCTGACCGCCGACGGCAGCGCCGCGCCGGCCGCGGTGGTGACGCTGGTGAACAGCGACTCGGCCGCCGCCGGCGCGATCCTGGTGGACCACCTGGACGTGCGCGCGGCCAGCCGCACCGGCGCGCCGCAGAACGTGGGGGCCGCCGCCACCCGGATCGAGGCCTGGTTGGACGGGGCGCTGTGGGCGCGCAGCGCCGATCTGTCGCCCGACTCGGTCGCCGCCCGCCTGGCGCCGGCGGCGGCCCTGGAGCTGCGGCCGGCCCGGGCGGCGCAGGTGGAGCTCCGGATGGTGCCGCGGGCCGACGCGCGCGTGGCCGGGGTGCGGCTGGGGCTGGCCCAGGCCGACGTCGGGGTGGTGCAGCCGGGCAGCGCGCTCCTGACCGTGACCATCCAGCCGCGGCCGGGGCAGGCCTTCCCGATGTGGACCGAGGCCGGCGGCCTGACCCCCGCGGACCTGCGCGGGAGCTACTCCAACTACCCCAACCCGTTCGCGGCCGGCCGCCAGGCCACCACCCTGGTCTACCACCTGCCGCGGGCGGCGACCGTCTCGCTGCGCATCCTGACCGCGCGCGGGGAGACCGTGGCGCAGGTGCTGGACGGCTCGCCGCGCGCGGCGGGGCTGCACCAGGACGAGCGCTGGGACAGGCGCAACGGCCGCGGCGCGGTGGTGTACAACGGCGTCTACGTGGCCGAGCTGACCGCGGTGTACGGGGACGGCACCCGGGAGCGGGTGGTGCGGAAAGTGGCGGTGGTGCGATGAGCCGCGGGGCGCGGGCCTTCCTGCCGCTGCTGGCGGCCGCGGTGCTCGCGGCGGGCTGGGCCGCACCCGCGGGCGCGGACGACGACGCCGGCACCGGCTCGGTGTTCTCCTTCGGCGCGGGCAACCGCGCGCTGGGCATGGGCGGGGCGTTCGTGGCCACCGCCGACGACGCCAGCGCCCTGGCCTGGAACCCCGGCGGCCTGGGCCTGCTGCAGCGCGCCGAGGGCCAGGTGGTGCAGTCCGCCGGGCTGGGGCTGGGCTTCAGCGAGTTCTACGGCTCAGTGGTGCTGCCCAGCTGGCGCTTCGGCACGCTCGGGCTCATGGTCCGCCAGTTCGGGGTGGGCGGCATCGAGCAGCGCGACGACCGCAACGTGCTGCTCTCGGACGACCTGACCGACTCCGAGCTGGAGCTGGCGCTGGGCTACGGGCGCGCGCTCGGCCCGGCGTGGAGCCTGGGGGGCGCGGTGAAGCTGCAGCACCACAGCCTGGCCGGCTTCAGCGGCAGCGGGCTGGGGGCCGACCTGGGGGCGGTGGTGAAGCCGGCGCTGGCGCTGGGCGTGGACGCCCCGTGGGCGCAGCGCCTCTCGCTGGGCCTGGCGGTGCGCAACGCGCTGCAGCCCCAGACCCGCCTGGACCGCGACGCCGCAGCCGACCCGACCGCGCTGCGCGCCGGGCTGTCCTACCGCGTGCCGCTGGGAGCCGGCTGGGCGCGGGCCGGGGCCGACGTGTCCCAGGCGCGGGGCGAGGCGGCCCGCCTCCACGCCGGGCTGGAGCTGCAGCCGCTGGCGGCGGCCGCGGTGCGCGTGGGCGCGGACGGCGGGCGCCTGGCCGCCGGGGCCAGCGTGAGCCTGGCCGACCTCTCCGTGGACTACGCCTTCCGCAGCAACCCGCTGGCCGAGGAGCACCGCGTGGGGCTCACGCTGCACTTCGGCTCCACCCTGGAGGCCCGCCGCACCGCCGCCCGGCGGGCCGAGGACGAGGCGCTGCAGAAGCGCCTGGCCGAGGGCTTCCGGCAGCGCCAG
>DATKKS010000075.1:0-10663 GCA_035542815.1 Saccharimonadales bacterium (SeqCode)
GGGAGGTGGCGGTCAAGGTGCTGCCCGCGCACCTGTCGGCCGACCCCGAGGTGCGGGCGCGGTTCGACCGCGAGGCCAAGGCCATCTCCCAGCTCAACCACCCGCACATCTGCTCGCTGTACGACCTGGGCCACCAGGACGGGGCGGACTACCTGGTGATGGAACTGCTGGAGGGCGAGACGCTGGCGGCGCGCCTGGAGCGCGGGCCGATGGCGCCGCCGGAGCTGCTGCGCTGCGCGATGGAGGTGGCCGACGCGCTGGACCGCGCGCACCGGAGCGGGATCGTGCACCGGGACCTCAAGCCCGGGAACGTGATGCTCACCCGGGGCGGGGCCAAGCTGCTGGACTTCGGCCTGGCCCGCGCCGCGGGCCTGCCGGCGGCGCCCGGCAGCCTCACCCAGTCGCCCACGGTCGGCCGCCCGCTGACCGCCGAGGGCACCATCGTGGGGACCTTCCAGTACATGGCCCCGGAGCAGCTCGAGGGCGGCGAGGCCGACGCCCGCACCGACATCTTCGCCTTCGGGGTGACGCTGTACGAGATGGCCACCGGCCGGCGCGCGTTCGAGGGGCGCACCCAGGCCTCGCTGATCGCCTCGATCCTCAAGGAGGAGCCGCGGCCGGTCTCGGAGCTGCAGCCGATGAGCCCGCCGGGATTGGACCGGCTGGTGCGGGCGTGCCTGGCCAAGGACCCCGAGGAGCGCATCCAGACCGCCCACGACGTGCGGCTCCAGCTCCGGTGGATCGCGGAAGGCGGCTCCCAGGCGGGCGTGCCGGCGCCGGTGGCGGCGCGCCGCCGGGGCCGGGAGCGGCTGGCGTGGATCGCCGCGGGGGTGGCTTCGATGGCGGCGGTGGCGCTGGGGGCGCTGTTCCTGCTGCGCCCCGCGGCGCGTCCCGCAGTGGTGCGCTTCACGGTCCCGATGGGCTCGGGGATGCGCAGCATCAACTGGCCGCGGATCTCGCCCGACGGGCTCACCCTGGCGTTCCTGGCCAGCGATTCCACCGGCCGGAGTTCCATCTGGATCCGGCCGCTGAACTCGCTGTCCGCCTACCCGCTGGCCGGCACCGAGGGGGCCGGCCGCCCCTACTGGTCGCCGGACAGCCGCTACCTGGCCTTCTTCACCGGTTCGCAGATCAAGAAGATCGCGGTGGCCGGGGGGCCGCCGCTGCTGGTGTGCAACACCAGCCTGCCCGCCGCGTGCGACATGTCCTGGGGCCGGAACGGGCGGATCCTGTTCGACGGGCGCGCCACCGACTCGCTGCAGGCCGTGTCCGCGGAAGGCGGGGTGCCCGAGCCGGCCACCTTCCCCGACCGCCGGAGCGGCGAGTCCGGCCACGCGTGGCCGTGCTTCCTGCCCGACGGGCGGCACTTCCTGTTCCTGGCCTTCGGCCCGCGCGCGCCCAAGGGCGGGATGCTGGAGGTCGGCACGCTGGGCTCCCGGGAGGCCAAGGTCCTCGAGGAAGTGGAGTCGCGCGTGGAGTACGCGCCGCCGGGCTACCTGGTGTACGTGAGCGACGGGACGCTGGTGGCCCGCCCGTTCGACGCGGCAGCGCTCAAGTTCACCGGGGAGCCGCTCCCGGTGGCCGAGCACGCGGTGGTGGATGCCAGCGCCAACGCGGACTTCTCGGTCTCCGCCGCGGGCGTGCTGGCGCTGCTGCCGAACGCCTCCGCGGCGAAGAGCCAGCTGGTGTGGCTGGACCGGGCCGGGCACGAGCTGGGCCAGGCCGCCCCTCCGGACGCCTACCGCGACATCGCCCTCTCGCCCGACGACTCCCGGGTGGCCTACGGCCTGTACGACCCGCACCAGGGCACCGAGGACATCTGGGTGCGCGACCTGGCCCGGGGGGTGTCCTCGCGCCTGACGTTCGACCCCGGGAACGAGATCCAGCCGCTGTGGTCGCCGGACGGCGCCCACATCGCCTTCCAGGCGTTCCGGGGCACCCGGTACCAGCTGCGGGTCAAGCCGGCCAGCGGCGCCGGCCAGGACGACTCCCTGACCGACCTGCTGACCGACCCGATCGACCCGGTGGACTGGTCGCGGGACGGGCAGACCCTGATCTGCCAGCACCGCGGCCGAAGCAACTGGGACGTGGTGTCGGTGTCCGCCGCGGCCGGCCACCGGATGACCCCCCTGGTGGCGGGCCCGTTCAGCGAGGTCCGCGGGCGCCTCTCCCCGGACGGCCGGTGGCTGGCCTACCAGTCGAACGAGACCGGCCGCCCGGAGATCTACGTGCAGCCCTACCCGGGCCCGGGGGGCAAGTGGCAGGTCTCGAGCGCCGGCGGCATCGATCCCCGCTGGCGGGCCGACGGCAAGGAGCTCTTCTACGCCAGCCTGGGGTTCGAGCTGATGGCGGTGCCGGTGGTGGTCGGGGCCACCTTCCAGTCCGGCACCCCGGTGCGCCTGTTCCAGCGCGACATGGAGGATGCCGGCTACTTCCTCACCCGCTACGCGGTGGCCTCGAACGGCCAGCGCTTCCTGGTGAACGTGCCGGTGCAGGGCGCCGGCAACAGCGCGTTCACGCTGGTCCTCAACTGGGCCGCCGAACTCAAGCGGAAGTGAGCGGTCCTGCGGCCGCGGCGGGAGGGGGTCCGCGGCGCGCCGGCGCGCGTGCCGCGGCTCCGGCGCGCGCGCTTGCCGTGGCGGCCCCCGCCCGATAGCATCCTCCCGTGGAGATCCGCCTCCGGGGCCCTCCGGAGCGCGGCGGGTTCCAGATCCGCGTCTCCCTGGGAGTCCGAATGCCCCTGTTCCTCTCAGGCAGCTTCGCCGACAAGCCGGTCTCCTGGTCCCTGGACGCCCCGGTCCTGAGCGTGGGGCGCTCCTCGCGCCATGCCATCCACCTCTCCGACCCCACGGTCTCCAAGGACCACGCCGAGATCACCCGGCAGGGGGAGGGCTTCTTCATCCGCGACTTGGGCAGCCGCAACGGCACCCGGGTGAACGGCGTGCCCGCGGCCCAGCCCACCCCGCTGGCGGCCGGCGACCAGGTGGAGATCGGGCAGCTGCTGCTGCGCGTCACCGAGGGCGAGCCGGCCCAGCCGGTGCGCTTCCAGGGGGCCGAGATGCTGGGCACCTCGGCCCGGCTGCGGGTGGACCAGATGCTCCAGCGCCCCGTCACCGGCGTGCACACCTCGCCCCAGGTGCTGCACCTGCTGGCCGAGGCCGGCCAGCTGCTGGTGCTGCCGCGGCCGCTGCGGGAGACCTGCGACCAGATCGTGGCCATCTTGGAGCGGGCGGTGCCCGCCTCGCGCCACGTGCTGCTGCTGCGCGAGGCGCCCGGCGCCGAGCCGGTGCAGGTGGCGGCGCGGTTCGCCGTCGGGCGGGCCGACCAGCCCCTGGCGCTGTCCACCTCCATCCTGCGGATGGTGCTGGACGAGTGCACTTCGGTGCTGACCGAGGACGCCTCGGCCGACCCGCGCTTCCGGGCCCAGGCCAGCATCGTGGCCCAGGCGGTGCACTCGGTGATGGCGGTGCCGCTGTTCGACAACGAGAAGGTGCTGGGCCTGGTGTACGTGGACACCCGCGACCCCGGGGTGCGCTTCCGCGAAGCCGACCTGGAGGTGCTGTCGCTGCTGGCCAACATGGCCGCGGTGAAGATCACCAACGCGCGGCTGCTGGAGGCGGAGCAGCAGCGGGCCCGGATCGAGCACGAGCTGGCCACCGCCAGCCGCATCCAGCGCGGGCTGCTGCCCACCACCCCGCCGCGCGTGCCGGGGTGGGCGTTCGCGGCGTCGCTCGAGAACTGTTACGAGGTCGGCGGCGACCTGTACGACTTCCACCTGCAGCCGGACGGGCGGGTGATGTTCATGCTCGCGGACGTCTCCGGCAAGGGCGTGGGCGCCTCGCTGCTGATGTCCTCCTTCCTGGCCTCGGCCCGGGTGCTGTACCAGACCTGCGGCGCGCTGGGCCAGCTGGCCACCCAGCTGAACCAGACCATGTGCGGGCAGGCCGAGCCGCGGAACTTCGTCACCGGCTTCCTGGGTTGCCTCAACCCGGCCAGCGGCGAGCTGCACTACGTCAATGCCGGCCACCCGCCGGCGCTGCTGGTGCTGGGCGGCGAGCTGCAGCGGCTGGCGGGGGAGGGCCTGCCGTTCGGCATCTTCGAGGACGCCGAGTACGCCGAGAACCGCGCCCGGCTGCGCCCCGGCGAGCTGCTGGCGCTGTATTCGGACGGCATCCCGGAGGCCCGCCACGGCGACGAGCTGTACTCGGACAGGCGGCTGGAACAGCTGCTGCTGGGGCTCGAGCCGGGGTTGGAGCTGGAGGAGATCCGGGCCCGGGTGCTGGAGAGCGTCCACGCGTTCACCGCGGGCGAGCCGCGCGCCGACGACATCACGCTGCTGCTGGCGCGCCGCGAGGCGGCGGCGGAGGCATGAGCGCCCCGCGCGCGGCGCGGCCCGCCCGGGCGGGCTAGCGCAGCGGCTGCCGGAGCAGCCCCAGGATCGCCTCCAGGTCCTGGTCCTTCAGCAGCACCGCGTCGCGGGCCTCCCGCCCCTGCCCGCGGGCCGCCAGGATGGGTCCCTCCGGTCCCAGCACCGCGGGCGCGCCGCCGGGCAGCTCCCCGGGGGTGAGCGCCGGGATGGGGAACACCCGGCGGCCGTCGGGGTCGTCGATCACCAGCGCGTCGCGCGTCAGCGTCACCTGCTCCCACCGCCAGCTGAAGAACGCCCCCAGGGCCAGCACCGCCAGCCCGGCCGCCGGCGCGGCCAGGAGGGCCCACGGCCCGAGGTCCAGCGCGCGCACCAGCGCCACCGCCGCGATCAGGTAGGCCAGGCGGAGCGTCCAGTCCAGGTGCCGCCACGGCGCCACCACCGAGATCAGTGCGCCCGGGGGCGCCACCTCCGGCGCGGGCCGCTCCGCGCCGGCCGGCCCGGGCTCCTCCGCGTAGCGCGACTTCCAGCGCGCGCCGCACCCCGCGCACCGCCAGCGCCGCATCCAGAACGGCACGAACGGCAGCCCGAAGAAGAGCGTCAGCAGCAGCGCGGGGTACAGCCAGCGCGGCGGGAGCTCGCGCCCGGTGCGCAGCGAGCCGCACGCCGGGCACTGCACCGGCACCTGCCGGGCGGCCCGCAGCGCCTGCCGCGCGCGCTCTGCCTCGGGCGCCGGCACGCGCAGCTTCACCCCGCCCACGCCCACCGAGTAGAGCCAGTCCACCGACACCAGGTTCTCGTCGGCCAGCACCACCTGGATGCCCTGATCCTCCAGCGCGGCGCGGCAGTTCTGGGCCTCCACCGCGGAAGTGAAGGCGGCCACCGTGACCAGTTCCTCGCTCATGGCGCGGGGGCTCCGGGCACCCGCATCGCGGGCCCCTCCGCGGGCCGGCGGGGGCGGGTCATCGGGCCTCCGCGCCCAGGGCGCGCAGGTGCCGGCGGGCGGTCTCGTCCCGGGGCTGGGCCGCAAGCACCCGGCCCCACTGCTCGACCGCCTCCCGCTTCCGGTGGGCCCGCTCGAGCCCCAGGGCCAGGTCGGCGCGATACTGGACGTTGTAGGACTCGAGCTCGACCGCCCTCGACTGCTCGCCGAGGGCGCGGGCGGTGTCCCCGCGTTGCCAGCACACCGCGCCCAGGAGGCTGTGGCTCCCGGCGCTCCCCGGGGCGATCCGGAGCGCGCGCTCCAGGGCGTCCTGGGCCTCCGGGAGCCTTCCCTGCTGCACCCGGGCGCTGGCCAGCCCCTGCCACGAGAGCTCCCAGTCCGGGCGGTGCTTCAGGGCCAGGGAGAAGGACTGCGCCGCCAGCTCCGGCTGCCCGGCGCCGAGCTGCCGCACGCCCTGCTCGTGGGCGTCGCGGGCGCGCCCGTCCTCGATGGGGTAGGAGGGCAGGAGCAGCTGGAGCCCCACCACCACGGGGAGGACCGCAGCCGCCGCCACCGGGCGCCGGCCGCGCGCCATCTCGATCAGCGCCACCACCCCCAGCGCCGCCGGCGCCAGGTAGCCGGGGAGCACCGCCAGGCGGTATCGCCCGGTGGCGAAGAAGACCACCGTGGACGCCACCCCCACCGCGGGGAACACCAGCCACGGGATCAGGCGGCGCAGCCGGTCGCGGCCTGCCGTGGCCAGCCCCAGCGCGGCCAGCGGCAGGATCCAGCGGAAGTCCACGAAGGCCCACCGGAGCGGCGCCTCGTGCTCGCGCAGCACCTGGAAGTCCTCGACCTGCGGGATCTCCAGCGGAGAGAAGCTCAGGAGGAACTTGCGCCCCGCGAGCCACACGGCCCGCCCGGGATTCCGCCGGACGAACTCCAGCGCCCGGCCGGTCCAGTACCGGGAGGCCGCCTCGAAGTCCAGCGGGCGGCCGGCGGCCTGGGACGCCGAGGCCAGCCCGGTCACGTCGTGGAGCGGGTCGAAGTCGGGGGGGTGGCTGTACATGCCCTGCGCGGTGGGGTTGTTCCCCAGGTACAGGTTGAGGCCGCCGTTCAGGGTCGTGAAGTTCAGGTGGCCGGTGGTCCGGGTCTGGTGGACCGCCATCGGCAGCAGCGCCGCGGCCACCCCCAGGGCGACCGCCGCGGTCCGGACCAGCCGCGCGGCCGCCGGCCGCGAGGCCCCGGCGCGCGCATCGCCGCGGCGCGGGCTCAGCCACAGCAGCAGCACCGCGGCTGCCGGCACCGCCAGGTAGATGCCGCGCCCGATGGACAGGAGCCCGCACGCCGCTCCAAAGGCGAGATCCGAGGCCGCCCCGCGCCCGGGCCGCGGCCAGAACCACAGCGCCGCCGAGGCCAGGAACAGCAGCAGGCTCTCGGTGAGCACCTGGCTCTCGAGGCCCAGCACCGGGCCGCACAGCGCGAACAGCCCGCCCAGCGCCCAGCCCGCCGCGGGGCCCAGTTCGCGGCGCGCCGCGGCCACCAGCAGCGCCAGGGTGCCCAGCCCGAGGACCGACTGGGCCACCTGCACCGTGAGGGGCGTCGCCGGGAAGGCCCGGAACAGGAACGACAGCAGCACCGGGTAGAGCGGGGTCATGAAGAACGGGCCGCTCGGCCAGCTCAGGCCGTGGCTCAGGAAGGCGGCGAGCTTCATGTAGTAGCGGCCGTCCAGGATGAGGGTCGTCACCCGCCAGTCCCGCGACAGCGCCGCGACGCTCCACCCGCGCAACCCCACCGCCACCAAGGCCAGGGCCAGCGCCGGCCACCACGCGCCGCCCGCCCCGGCGGCGCTCGCGGCGGCCGCGCCGGGCCGCGCCGGCGCCGCGCCGCGCGACTGGGAAGATCGCTTCCGGGCTCCGCTCCTGGGCACCCCCGCTCCTTTCGCTCTCGGCTAGATCCGGCCCGCGCTCGCCCCGCCCGCGCGCGGCCCGGTGCCCACCGCACTGCCGCCCCCGCGCCGCCGGGAGGTTGCCGGCGGCCCCGGGCGCGTGCTAACAGGTGACATGATACTACCAGGCCACCGCCGGGCCGAGGCGCGGCCGCCGGCCGAGTGGCGGGGAGGCGACGGCGGTCCAGGGCGGCGGCTCGCCGCCGCGCGGCAGGGAGGAACATGAACTCATCGCTGACCGATGGGGTGCTCGCCCGGGTGGACTCCTACCGCGAGGCGATGCGGGACTTCGCGGGCCGCCTGGTGGCACTTCCGACCGAGAATCCCCCGGGCCGGGGTTATCCCGCGTGCGTGGCCGCCATCCGCGAGGAACTGCGCCGCCTGAACCTCGCCTGCCAGGTCGTGGAGGTGCCCGCGGAGGCCCACGGAGGGGCGGCGCCCGGCCGGCCGGATCCGGAGCATCCGCGGCAGTGCCTGGTGGCGGTGGCCGGTGGCGCCGGGCCCACGCTGTACTTCCACGGACACTACGACGTCGTGCCCGCCCAGCGGCCGGCTCAGTTCGAGCCGCGCGTGGAGGGCGGCCGGCTGGTGGGGCGCGGCGCTTCGGACATGAAGGGCGGCCTCGCCGCCATGATCTACGCCGCCCGCGTGCTGCACGACCTGGGCCTGCCGGCGGCGGGCCGGGTGGGGCTGTGCATCGTGCCTGACGAGGAGACCGGCGGCGCGGGGGGCTCGGAGTTTCTCTCCTCCACCGGCCTGCTCGGCCGGGACGGCGTGGGAATGCTGACCGCCGAGCCCACCGGCGGGGTGATCTGGAACGCCAGCCGGGGCGCGGTCACGCTGCGCGTCCGGGTGCGCGGCCGGACCGCCCACGTGGGCCTGCAGCACCAGGGGGTGAACGCCTTCGAACGGATGCTGGTGGTGGCCGGCGCGCTGGGCGAGCTCAAGGCCGAAGTCGAGCGCCGCGAGACCGGCTACCGGATCACGCCGGCCGCGGCGCGCCGCTCGGTGCTGATGCTGGGCGGGCGGGTGGAGGGCGGGGTGGGCGCGAGCGCGGTGCCGGGGGAGTGCTGGTTCACCGTGGATCGGCGCACCAACCCGGAGGAGGACCTGGCGGCCGAGAAGGCGCGCCTCACCGGGGTGCTCGAGCGGCTTCGGGGCGCGGGGATCGAGTTGGACTACGAGGTGCTGCAGGAGGCGCCCGCCTCCGGCACTCCGGAGGACGACCGCCTCGCCCGGACGCTGGCCGCCGCGGCCGAGGCGGTCACCGGGCGAAGGCCGGATTTCGAGATGTGTCCGGGTCTGCTGGAGACCCGCTTCTATGCGCGGCGGGGACTGCCCGCCCTGGGCTACGGGCCGGGGGTGCTGGACGTGTCCCACGGCCCGGAGGAGTACGTGGAGCTGGACGCACTCCCCCGGAGCGCCGCGGTGTACGCGCTGACCGCGGCGGAGTTCCTGGGCCTCCCTGCTTGACCCGCCACCCCGCCTGGCCCGCGCCGGCCCTGCCGGGGCTGCCGCTGCCCGCGCCCGGCGGGCCGGCCTGGACGCACGAGAGCCCCGCGCGGCAAACCGCACGGGGCTCTCGCCGTTGCCCGCCGCCTTCCCTAGCGGTACAGCCTCCGGATGCTGCCCCAGGTGGGTGCCCGGGCGGGAGTGGGGCAGTAGATGAGCAGCGTGATCTGGGTCACGTCACCCCAGTTCCCGTAGATCCGGGTGGGGCCGCAGCTCGCGTCCAACAACCCGGGGTAGGTCGAGGGCTTGGAGCTGGAGCCCAGCCAGTCCGAGTCGCCCATGCCGGTGCCGTTGGCCTGGAAGAACTGGAGTGCGCAGTTCCCGCCGGCGAAGGTGCCGGCGCTCTGGATGTTGGACCGGGAAGCCACCGGGACGCTTCCCGAGCCGAAGTTGACGTACTGCACCGTGGTGATGATCAGGGTGGTGCCCAGCGTCCCGCTGCCCGAGCCCCACGGACCGGGGGCGAGATTGAACGTGCCGCCCGAGAAGTAGGCGGTGTAGTCCACGGCTCCGGTGCCGGCGACGCGCTTGTCGTTCACGCTGTAGGCGGCCGCCTCCTGGGGGCAGGAGAGGTACCACTGCGTGCCCAGCGCAGTGCCGTTCCACGACTGAGCCAGGAACACGTCGCCCACTCCGCCGCACAGGTGCAGGCAAGTGCGGGAAGATGCGTAGCGGCCGAGCAGCAGGCCGCCGCCCTGGTCGGTGGAGTAGTAGAGGCCCGAGATCGGGGCGGCCAGCGCTGCCGCTGCACTCAGCACCGCCACGGTCAGACAGGTGCACACAAGTAGCAGGTGCTTCATCGTCGGGCACCTCCTTGCGGGGTGGAATGTGGGGGCGGGCAACCCAGGTTGATTATGCTCTTCCTGTGCGCTTAGCGATAGATCCTCCGGATCGAGCCCCAGGTGGGCGGCTTGGCCGGCACGGTGCAGCGGATCATCAACGTGATCTGGCTCAGGTCCCCCCAGCTGCCGTAGATGCGCGAGGGGGCGCACACCAGGTCCATGAACGCGGGGTAGGTGGCCGGCTTGACGTTGAAGGGCGGGGGCGCATCGGTCTGGCCGACCCCGGTCCCGTTGGCGATCACGAACGTGAGGGTACAGCCGCCGTCGGTGAACGTGCCCGAACTCTGGATGTTGGCCCGGGAGGACACCGCGGTGGAAACCCCTCCGACCAGCACGAACTGCACCGTGGTGACGACGTAGGTGGTGCCCAGCGCGCCGCTCCCCGAGCCCCACGGGCCGGGGGCGAACCAGATGGACCCGCCGTTGAAGGTGCTGCTATAGATCACCGGGCCGACGCCGCCCACGCGGTTGTCGGTCACGGTGTAGGCGTTCGGCTCCTGGCCGCACTCGGCATGCCATTGCGTGCCCAGGGCGGTGCCGTTCCACGACTGCACGTTGAACACGTCGCCCACCCCGAAGTTGCCATGCACCAGGGCCCAGGACGTCGCGGAGCGGCCGAGCAGCAGGCTGCCGCCGAGGTCGGTGGAGTTGTACAGGCCCGGGATGGGTACGGCGAGGGCGGGTGCGGCGCTCAACGCGACAAGGCACAGGCAGGTGAACACAAGTAGCACGCGGTTCATGGGCGCTCTCCATGATCGAGAAGTGAGAGTCGGGCCCGAAGGTCCGGTGGACTCGGTAGCGCGGGAGCACTCTGAAAGGCTGCTGCAAGGGCACCTGGGGGCACTCAGGCGGGGATCAAGAGCGCCAGCAGCCCCCCTCCTCCTGGGGTGGCGCGCACCTCGCACCCCATTGGGCCCTCTGGACTTCCCCCAAGGCGTTCTTCAGCAAGCCATTAGAGTCAGCGGCCAACTCGCGCTGGTTCGCCGAACGCCCGCGTGATGACATTTTATACCATAGCCGAGCTTGAATGTCAATAGTTCAACAGACCTCGCCTAAGTCGTCCCGTTTCATCC
>DATKKS010000076.1:0-14505 GCA_035542815.1 Saccharimonadales bacterium (SeqCode)
GGCCAGGAGACGCTCGTCGTCCACAATCAGAATGGACTTCGCCAAACAGCACCTCCGTAGCGCCCAAACTGCTTGGACTGAAACGCAGCAGGAAATGTGCCATCGTCGCAGCATGGCTTGGCGAGCTTCAGAACTTGCGGCTAAGTGAATGTCAAAAAAAGGCTTGCGTAGTTCTCCGCAGGATGCGGACCACTCGACGGAAGCCACTGTAAGGTGTGGAGAACATCGTCGTACTGTCAAGAAAGATAACGGGTTAGGTGATTCGAGGCGGCAATCCGCTGCGGAAACGTTGGTTAGGGAACCGTCAAATGATCTTACATACCAACTATCGTGACAGTTGGGGAGCGCGGCGCTCCATCCGCTTGAGCCGCTCGATCAGCCCCTGCCGCGACATTCCCAGCAGCCGCGCGGCGTGCGACTTGTTTCCCGCCACGCTCTCCAGCACCTCCAGGATGTAGCGCTCCTCCACCTCCGCGAGCGTCGGCCGCGGGCCGTCCGCGGATACCGGGCGCGGCATGGACTCCTCCGCGGCGCGCACCACTTCCGGCGGCAGGAACTCCGGCAGCAGCTCCTCGCCGTCCTCCAGCAGCACGATCCGCTCCAGCATGTTGCGCAGCTCGCGCACGTTGCCCGGCCAACCGTAGCGCAGCAGCGCCGCCCGGGTGTCCTGGGGCAGGATTCGGAAGCGCTTCTTGAACTTGCGGTTGAACTCCTGCACGAAGTGCCCGGCCAGCTCCAGCACGTCGTCCTCGCGCTCGCGCAGCGGCGGCAGGCACACGTTCACCACCTTGAGCCGGTAGTAGAGATCCTGGCGGAACCCACTGGCCTCCACCGCCCGATCCAGATTCTTGTTGGTGGCGGCCACGATGCGCAGGTCCACCTTGATCTCCTCGGTGCCCCCCACCCGCTTGAAGGTCAGGTTCTCCAGGAAGCGCAGCAGCCGGGCCTGGGTGCCCGGGGCCATGTCCCCCACCTCGTCCAGGAACAGCGTGCCCCGGTTGCACAGCTCCACCAGGCCCTTCTTGAGGGCGTGGGCGTCGGTGTAGGCCCCCCGCTCGTGGCCGAACAGCTCGTTCTCCAGGAGGTGGTCCTGGAACGAGGAGCAGTTCACCTCCATCATCGGGAAGCGCCCGCGGTCGCTCTGGTAGTGGATGGCGTGGGCCACCAGCTCCTTGCCGGTGCCGCTCTCGCCCTCGATGAGCACCGTGGACGCCTCGCTCCGGGCCACCTTGGAGATGAGATCGCGCACCTGCAGCATGGCCGGGCAGCGCCCCAGGATGGTCTCCTCGTGAAAGCGGCTGAGGGCCCGGGACTGGTACACGTTGAGCTGGCTCTCGCGCTCGAAGCTGCGGGCGGCCTGCTCCACCGCCAGGCAGATCTCCTCCAGCTCGTAGGGCTTCTTGAGGAAGTCGCAGGCCCCCGCCTTCATCGCCTCCACCGCCGAGGAGACGTCCCCGAAGGCGGTGATCACCACCACCTCGGAGGTGGAGTCGATCTCCCGGATGCGCGCCAGCACCTCCAGGCCGCTGCCGTCGGGGAGCTTCAGGTCCAGCACCACCACCTGCGGGTGGTGCTCCTCGACCAGCGCCAGGCCCTCGGCGGCAGTGGACGCGGCGTCCACCCGGTAGCCGCGAGAGGTGAGGAGCTTGCCCAGGGACTTGCGGATCAGCTCCTCGTCGTCGATCACCAGCACCCGGTAGCTCATGCCCCTTCCGCCTGCGCCGCCACGCTGACCAGCGGCAGCCGCACCGTGAACTGGGCCCCGCCCCCGGGCACGTTCTTGGCCGTGAGCGACCCGCCCAGCTCCCGCACGATCTGCAGCGAGATGGGCAGCCCCAGGCCGGTGCCCAGCGGGCGGGTGGTGAAGAACGGGTCGAAGATCTTCTCGTACACGTCGGGCGGGATGCCCGGGCCGGTGTCGGCGAACACCAGGTCCACCATGGACTTCTTGGTGCGGTAGCGCTTGATCCCCAGGGTCACCTTGAGCGTGCCGCCCTCGGACATGGCCTGCATGGCGTTGATGGACAGGTTCAGGACCACCTGCTGCAGCACGTCGGGGTCGGCCCACACGTGGGCGGCGTCGTCGCAGAAGTCCCGCACGATGTCCACCCCGGCGGCCCGGAACTGGAGTTCCAGATTGTCGAGCACCCGGGTCAGGAGGGCCGCCGCGTCGGTGGGGCCCGGCAGGCTGACCTGGGGCCGGGCGAACTGCAGCAGCCCGCTGATGATGGTCTCGATCCGGTCCAGCTCCTTGATGACGTCGTCCAGGTCCTCCTTGCGGGGGTCCTGGGGCTTGAGCTTGCTGGCCACGAACTGGACGGTGGTCCGGATGCCGGTCAGGGGGTTGCGGATCTCGTGCGCCACGCACGCGCTCAGCTCCCCCAGGGAGATCAGCCGGTCGAGCTTCTGCTGCTGCTCCTCCTCGGCCGCCGAGTCGGTGACGTCCTCCAGGAACACCACCGAGCCCGTCCGGGTGCCGGCCTCGTCCCGGAGCACCATGACCGAGGGGCGCAGCACCACCTCGGCGTCCTCCACCGTGAGCCGGACCTCCGGGGCGCCCTGGGGCTGGGCGAAGCGGTCCTCGCGCCGCACCTCGAGCCACTGCTCGGTGGAGACCGTGAGCACCTTCTCCACGCGCCGGCCGGCCAGTTCCGCGAGCGGGGTCTTGAGGATCTCCTCGGCCTTGCGGTTCGCAAAGATCACGCGCTCGTCCCGGTCCAGGGCGAGGATCCCCTGGTCGAAGCTGTCGAGGATGAGCTGCGGCGCCCGCTGGGCGAGCGCATCGAGCTGGACTCTGCCGCTCACGAGCACGCTCCTTCATCCATCCGCCACACGCTAACATGCGCTTCGAAGCAGTCGCAAGAAAATTGTCCCCCGGAAGAGCCGTATGATAGACTGCGCGCGAAGGAAGGATCCGCCCGGGGCTTCGTCCGGACTCGCCGACCATGAGACCATCTCGATCGCTCGCCCTCCTGCTCCTCGCCGCCGTGACCACCGGCGCGCTGGCCCGCGCCGACGGCTTGGCGCTGCGCGCCGTGCGCGCCGCCGGGCCGTTCTGCGCGCGGCTCTCGTGGAACTTGCCCCAGGTGGTGGACTTCGAGCGGCTCGAGGTGCACGCCGGCATCACCCCCGACTTCGACCCCGACGACAGCACCCTGATCTGGGTGTCCACCTCCGCCGCCGACACGTCCTCGGTGGTGGGCGGGCTGGCGCCCGACACCCGCTACTTCGTGCGGCTCCGCGCGGTGGGCCACGGGGGCACCTCCGAGGTGTCGCAGCCGCTGCCGCTGGTTACCGGGCCGTGCCCGCCGCAGGCGTACCGGGTGACGGTGCTGTGGGGCGGCCGTGGGTCCATCCCGGGCCGCTTCCAGGGGGCCGCCGGGATCGTGGTGGACCAGGACCGCAACTTCTGGGTCAGCGACTACCGCAATAACCGCATCCAGAAGTTCAACCCCGCCGGCTACGGGTTCGTGATGTGGGGCGCCAACGGCACCGACCTGGGGCAGTTCCAGGGCCCGTTCGGGCTGGCGATGGACGGCCACGGCGGGATCTGGGTGGTGGACCAGTACAACACCCGCATCCAGAAGTTCAGCCTGGGGGGGCAGTTCATCAAGAGCGTGGGCACGCTGGGCTCGGGCGAGGGCCAGTTCCGCAAGCCCCAGGGCATCGCGGTGGACACCCAGGGCTACGTGTACGTGGCCGACCCGGGCAACCGCACCCTCCAGAAGTTCTCCTCCGACGGCGGCTTCCTGGCGTCCTTCACCCGGCCTCCGATGGCCCCCGGCAGCCAGTTCGCCCCCACCTCGGTGGCGGTGGACCCCGCGGGGTTCGTGTTCGTGACCGACTCGCGCAACCACTGCGTGCACGTGTACACCACCGAGGGCAAGTACATGAACAGCTTCGGCCGGCCGGGCTGCGGTCCGGGCGAGCTGTGGGCCCCCACCGCGGTGTGCCTCGACAGCCGCGGGCTGGTGTACGTGGCGGACACCGGCAACCAGCGGATCCAGAAGTTCACCCGCCGCGGCGAGTACGTGGGCCAGTGGGGCTTCCGGGGCCGCGAGCCGGGGCAGTTCCTCAACCCGCAAGGCGTGGCGGTGGCCGAGAACGGCACCGTCTACGTGGCGGACTTCGACAACGACCGGGTCCAGGAGTTCGTGCCCCGCACCGCCGCCGCCGATTCGGCCAGCCGATGAGCCCCGACGCCTCCGTCGCCGCCACCAGCTACTCCTTCGAATGGTCCAACATGATCGCCCGCGGCGGCTGGGTGCTGGCCATCCTGCTGCTGTTCTCGGTGCTGGTGCTGGCGGTGGTGGTGGACCGGCTGCGGGCGGTGCGCCTGGGCGGCAGCCGCGAGACCTTCCTGTCCGGGCTGCGGCCGCTGCTGGAGCGCGGCGACCGGGCGGCCGCGCTGGCCTACGCCGCCCACCAGGGCGGGGCGCTGGGGCGGGTGGCGCGCGCCGGGCTGGCGGTGTGGGGCGAGGAGCGCGAGGTGGTCGAGGAGGCGGTGTGGCGGCAGCGCGAGCTGGAGGTCCTGAGCTGGGAGTCGCGCCTGCCGCTGCTCGGGACCATCGGCGCCATCGCCCCGTTCGTGGGGCTGTTCGGCACGGTGCTGGGCATCATCCGGGCCTTCCAGGCGCTGGCGCTGGACCAGTCCGGCGGGCCGGGGGTGGTGGCCGGCGGCATCTCCGAGGCCCTGATCACCACCGCGGCCGGGCTGTTCGTGGCCATCCCCTCGGTGGCCGCCTTCAACCTGTTCGCGCGGCGGGTGAAGGTGGCCCGCACCGAGCTGGACATCGCCGGCTCGGAAGCCCTGCACCTGCTGCAGCAGCTGCCGCCCCGCGAGGGCCGGGTCGAGGTGCGCCGGTGAGCCGGTTCCGGCGCGCGGCGGAGGCCGAGGAGCGGCTGTTCTCCGAAATCAACATCACCCCGTTCACCGACGTGGTGCTGGTGCTGCTGATCATCTTCCTGGTCACCGCCCCGCTGATGTTCGAGACCCGCATCCCCATCAAGCTGCCGGTATCCAGCCAGGCTTCCAGCTCGCCGGAGGCCCACCCCACGGTGGTGATCACGTCGGACGGCAGGATCTATCTGAACGACCGCCCGGTGGACGGGGCGGCGGCGCTGGTCGGCGCCCTGCGCGGGGAAATGCTGAAGTCCGGCGATCGCACCGTGGTGATCAAGGCCGACGCCCAGGCCCGCCACGGCTGGGTGATCCAGTGCCTGGACGCGGCCAAGACCGCCGGCGCGGAGCGGCTGGCCATCTCGGCCCGCCAGGCCGGCGCGGCCGGGCGCGCAGGCGCCGCCGCGCCGCCCGCCGGGGGCCCCGCCCCCGCCGGCCCGGCGCCGTGAGGCCGGGGCTCCCCCCGGCCGTCCTGCCCCAGCCTTGAGCCGCCGGCCTGGATCGGGCTATCCTATTCGTTGGAATGAACCGGCCCGCGCGGTCCGCCGCGGCGGGCGTGCGAACCCCCTTACCGGAGGTTGATCCTCAAATGCTGCATCTGTTCCGGGACCGCCGGCGCACCAAGCTGATCTGGATCCTCGTCGCCGGGGGCACCATCTTCACCTTCCTCATCGGCTTCAATTTCCTGTTCGGGACGGGCGCCGGCCACGACCAGCCGCGGGCGTCCGCGTCCCTGGGCAGCATCTACGGCCGCGCCATCCCCCGCGCCGAGTACGATGCCGAGGTCAGCCGGGAGGCCCAGGCCTACACCCGCAACACCAACCGCGGCATGGACGACGCCAGCCAGGCGCTGCTCAAGGACCGGGTGTGGGAGCGGATGCTGTACGACCAGGTCCTGGGGGAGCAGGCGCACCGCCTGGGGCTCACCACCACCGACCGCGAGGTGCTGATGGCGGTGGAGAGCAGCCCGCCCCAGGAGCTGCTGCGCAACCCGGCGCTCATGACCAACGGGCAGTTCGACCTGGGCAAGTACCAGCGGGCCCTGCGCAGCCCCGACCTGGCGGACTTCGAGCTCGAGCAGGAGCAGCTGCAGCGCTCGCAGCTGCCGGTCCGCAAGCTCTGGGACATCGTGGGCTCGCTGGCCTGGACCCCGGACGGGGACGTGCGCGAGGCCTACGGCCGCAGCCGCGAGAAGGCCCAGGTGCTGCTGGTGGGCTTCCCCACCTCGGCCAACCCGGTGAAGCCGGAGGAGGTCACGCGGCCGGAGCTGGAGGAGTACTACCGCAAACACCAGTCGGAGTTCAATCGCGGCGCGGAGGCCAGCCTGGTGCTGGCGATGGTGCCCAAGACCCCCACGGCGCTCGACCAGCGCAACACCCTGGACAACGCCCGCAGCCTGTACCGCGACGCGACCGAGGACACCAACTTCGCCGCCTTCGCGAGCCAGGTCTCGGACGCCCAGGTCGGCCGCACCCCGGACGGCCAGCCGGGCCAGCTGGTGGCCCGGGGCCAGCTCCCCAAGGAGCTGGACGCGATGGTGTTCGGGCTGCAGGCCGGGCAGATCTCCCAGCCGCTGCTGGTGCAGGACGTCTACCACATCGTGAAGTACCTCGGCCCGTCCCAGGACTCGACCGGCGTGAAGCGGCACATCGTGGACCTCCAGGTGGCCATCAAGCCGGGGCAGGAGACCCTCAAGGACGCTTACGACCAGCTCGAGGCGATCCGGGAGCAGGCGCGCAAGACCGGCCTGGCCTCGGCCGCCGCCCGGGCCGGGCTCAAGCCGCTGTCCACGGGCTGGTTCACCGAGGACGGCGCGCCGCCGCTGCTGCAGCAGCTGCCCGAGGTGCTCAGCTTCGCCCTGGGCTCCAAGAAGGGCGCCATCACCCAGGTCGTGGACAAGCCCTCGGTGCTGCTGCTGGCCCAGGTGCAGGACCGGCGTCCGGCGGGCCTGCGCACCGTGGCCGAGGTGGAGGGCGAACTCCGGACCCGGGTGGCGCAGGAGAAGTCGGTGGACCGCTCGGAGGCCCGCGCCCGCCAGTTCCTGAGCCAGGTGCAGGCCGCGGGCTCGCTGGCGGAGGCCGCGAAGCGGGCCGGGATGGCGGTCGTCGGGCCGGTCGAGTTCACCCGCACCGGGCCCTTCCCCCCGCAGCTCCGCTACGAGACCGACGTCATCGGCTCGGCCTTCGGCTACCCGCCGGGCAGCGTCAAGGTGGTCCGGGGGCAGGCCGCCGCCTTCGTGATGCAGGTGCTGAACCACGTCGCCTTCGACATGGCGAAGTTCCAGGCGGAGGCCAGCTCCTTCCGCGACCAGCTGGCCCAGCAGCGCCGCACCGACTGCTGGAACGCCTACGTGCAGGAGCTGACCAAGCAGGCCAAGATCCAGGACCGGCGGGCCGAGGTGGGGATCTAGCGCCGGCCCGCGTCCCCCGCCAACGAACGACCCCCGGGAGAGCCCTCCCGGGGGTCTGCGTTTCGGGAGCCCGCCGCGCTCACTGCGCCGGCGGAGCCGCCGGAGGAGCCGGCGGAGCCGGCGGCGTGGGCGGCTTTTCGTCGTCGTCCCGGGTGGCCTTGCGGAACTCCTTGATCCCCCGACCCAGGGAACGGGCCAGCTCGGGGATCTTGGTGGAGCCGAACAGCAGCACGATCACCAGGATGACCAGCAGGGCTTCGCGACCGCCGAAGTTCATCGAGCACTCCTTCCAGGCCCCGCCCCACGCAGGCGCGGCCGCCGCAGCTTCTTCAGGGGGTCAGCTTGAGGCCCCGGTGATCCCGGCCCACCACCACCCGCACGTCCACGGCGGCCAGCGGGCTCCGCATCAGCAGGGGATACCCGCCATGGAGATACTCTACCACTTCCCGCGCGGCGCGGGGGTTGCCCTTTCGGTCCACCACCAGGGTGGTGCCGTAGTCCAGCCGGTCGGCGTCGAACGGCCCGCTCACCCGGAAGCCCCCGTCCCGCAGCACCTCGGCCACCCGCAGCCCCGCCCCCGGCACCCCGCTGCCGTTCAGCACCTCCACCCGCAGCCGGGGGCGGCTGCCCGGGTCGCCCGCGGCCCGCTGCGCGCGGGACGCGTCCGCCGCCGGGCCTGCGGCCCACGGGGCCAACGCCGGTCCCAGCGCCCGCAGTGCCGCCGAGCCCGCGAACGCCCCCACCAGGCCCACCGCCAGCAGCAGCAGGACGCGGCCCGGCCAGGGGCTCCGCCCCTGCCCGCGGCGCCGGCGCGACGACTTCCTTGCCATCTCCCGCTCCCTTCCTCGGCCTCCGGTCCCTGGATTCCTCGAGGCTCCCGGCCGGCTCCCCGGGCAGCCCGCGGCCCTACCGCTCCCGCTGGAACGCCGCGCGCAGCCTCCGCCAGCCGGCGGCCAGGCTCTCGGGCATCACCTTGGTGTCGGCCAGGGCGGGCAGGAAGTTGGTGTCCCCGACCCACCGCGGCAGCACGTGCACGTGCACGTGGCCGGCGACCCCGGCCCCCGCGCACGCGCCCAGGTTGATCCCCACGTTCAGGCCCTGCGGGCGGTACGCGCGCCGCACCGCGCGCTGGGTGCGCTCCAGCAGCTCCATCAGGCCGGCCCGCTCCCCGGCGGTCAGCCCCGACAGGTCGGCCGCGTGCCGGCGCGGCACCACCATCACGTGGCCGGTGTTGTACGGGAACGCGTTGAGCACCACGAAGCCGCCCGGCCCGCGGGCCACCACCCAGCCTTGCCGGTCGGTGCGGGCCCGGGCGATGCGGCAGAACAGGCACCCGCGCGGCTGCCGCTGCCCAACGTACGCCATCCGCCATGCCGCCCACAAGCGCTCCACCTCAGCCTCCCTCCCGCCGGTGATAGTACTCCGCCAGCGCCCGCAGCTGGGCCGGCGTGTTGACCCCGCTCACCTCCAGCGGGTCGGGCGCCGCCCACGCCCCCACCCGCCGCCCCCACGCCCGCAGCACCGCGATGGTGTCGGTGAGGTAGTACTCCCCCTGGCTGTTCTCGTCGCGCACCTCGGCCAGCGCCTCCTGCACCAGCGGGTAGCTGAAGCAGTAGGTGCTGGTGTTGATCTCGCGCACCTGCCGCTGCTCCTCGCTGGCGTCGCGGTGCTCCACGATCCCGGTCACCTCGCCCCCCGGGCCGCGGAGGATGCGCCCGTAGCCCGCCGCGTCGTCCAGCACCGCGGTGAGGATGGTGGCGTCGAAGCCGCCCTCCTCGTGCCGCCGGAACAGCTCCTGCAAGGTGGACGGGCGCAGGAACGGGACGTCCCCGCACAGCACCGCCAGGTGCCCCTGGAACCCGCGCAGCGCCCGGCGCGCCCGGCGCACCGCGTCGCCGGTGCCCAGCTGCTCCGGCTGGTCGGCGAACACCACCGGCCGGCCGCGCAGCACCTCCCGCACCCGGTCGGCCTGGTGCCCCACCACCACCACGTTGGGGGCCAGGCCCAGGGCCTCCACGGTGTCCACCACGTACTCCACCAGGGCCCGCCCGTCCACCGCGTGCAGCACCTTGGCCAGGTCGGATTTCATCCGCGTGCCCTTGCCCGCGGCCAGGATCAGCGAGGCCCGCGCGGTCACGCGCGCACCACCACGTTGTCGATCAGCCGGGCGCGCCCCACGAACACCGCGGTGGCGATCAGGGTGGGCCCGGCCAGGCGCGGGACCGGGTCCAGGGTGCGCGCGTCCAGCACCTCCACGTACTGCACCCGGCCCACGCCGCGGAGCCCGCCCAGCACCGCCGCCCGCACCTTCCGGGGATCCTTCTCGCCGGCGCGCACCCGGGCGGCCGCGGCCCGCAGCGCCGCGCGGATTCGCGGCGCCCGGGCGCGTTCGGCCGGGTCCAGGTACTGGTTGCGGGAGCTGCGGGCCAGGCCGTCCGGCTCGCGCACGGTGGGGCACACCACCACCCGCACCGGCTCGTCCAGGTCGCGCACCATCCGCTCGATGACCCGCGCCTGCTGGTAGTCCTTGGCGCCCAGGTACAGCCGGTCGGGCTCCACGATGTGCAGCAGCTTGGCCACCACCGTGGCCACCCCCTGGAAGTGCCCGGGGCGGAACCGGCCGCACAGCGGGCGCGCCAGGTGCGGCACGTCCACCCGGGTCTGGAAGCCGGCGGGGTACATCGCCGCCACCCCCGGGGCGAACAGGGCGTCGCAGCCGACCGCGTGCAGCAGCCGGCGGTCGCGGGCCAGGTCCCGCGGGTAGCGCCGGAAGTCCTCGGCCGGGCCGAACTGGATGGGGTTCACGAACACGCTGGCCACCACCCGCTCGTTCTCCCGGCGGGCCCGCGCCACCAGCGACAGGTGCCCCGCGTGCAGCGCGCCCATGGTGGGCACCAAGCCCACGCGCCGCCCGGCCGCGCGCTGCGCGCGGGACCAGGCGCGCATCGCCGCCGCCCCCCGCACCACCCGGAGCCCGCGTCCGGGCATCAGTAGCTCTCCTCGGCCCCGGGGAACTTGCCGGCCTTCACGTCCCGCACGTAGCGCTCGGCGGCCTCGCGGATGGCGGTGCCCACCTCCGCGTAGCGGCGCACGAACTTGGGCGCAAACTCCGAGTGGATGCTGAGGAAGTCGTGGAACACCAGCACCTGGCCGTCGCAGCCGGGGCCCGCGCCGATGCCGATGGTGGGGATGCGCAGCCGCTCGGTGATGCTCCGCCCCAGCTCCGCCGGCACGCCCTCCAGGACCAGCGCGAAGCAGCCCGCCTCCTGCAGCGCCAGGGCGTCGGCGGTCACCCGGCCGGCCGCCTCGGCGCCCTTGCCCTGCACCCGGTAGCCGCCGAAGGCCAGCACCGACTGGGGGGTGAGCCCCACGTGGCCCATCACCGGGATGGAGGCGCGCAGGATCGCCCGGACCGCCGGCAGCATGCCCCCGCCGCCCTCCAGCTTCACCGCGTCGGCGCCGGCCTCCTGCACCAGCCGACCGGCGTTGCGCACCGCCTCCTCGGTGCTCACCTGGTAGGACAGGAACGGCATGTCCGCCACCACCAGCGCCCGCGGCCGGGCGCGGCTCACCGCGCGGGTGTGGTGCACCATCTCGTCCACGGTCACCGGCAGGGTGGTCTCGTACCCCAGCACCACCATGCCCAGGCTGTCGCCCACCAGCAGGATCTCCACCCCGGCGGCGTCCAGCAGCTTGGCCGAGGGGTGGTCGTAGGCGGTGAGCACGGCGATCCGCTCGCCCTTGTCCTTCAACTGCTGGATGTCCCGCACGGTGAGCCGCTTCATGCCCCGTCTCCATGGCCCAGCGGGGCGTAGTAGGCCACGCCCTCGCCGTGCTCCAAGATCCGGTGGACCAGGTCGCCCTGGTCCGCCTCGTTCTCCACGAAGTCGATGTCCCGGGTGTTCACCACCAGCAGCGGCGCCTGCTCGTAGTGGAAGAAGAAGTAGTTGTAGGCCTCGTTGAGCTGCTCCAGGTACTCGAAGCTCATCTCCGACTCGTACGGCCGTCCGCGCTTCTGGATCCGCTTCATGAGCGTCTCGGTGGGCGCCTGCAGGTACACCACGATGTCGGGCTTGGGGATCTCCGGCTCGATGGCCGCCGCGATCAGCTCGTACAGCCGGAGTTCCTTGTCGGTCAGGTTGATGCTGGCGAAGATCCGGTCCTTCTGGAACAGATAGTCCGCCACCACCCGCTGCTCGAACAGGTCCCGCTGCCGGAGTTCCTTCTGTTGCTCGTAGCGGCTGAACAGGAAGAACATCTGGGTCTGGAACGCGTACCGCGCGCGGTCCCGGTAGAACTCCGCCAAAAATGGGTTCTCGTCGTGGCGCTCCAGCAGCAGGCGGCTCTTGAGGCGCTCCGACAGGATCCGGGCCAGGCTGGTCTTGCCCACCCCGATCACGCCCTCCACCGCGATGTAGGAGGGTTCCGCCATCCGGCGCTACCAGAGCCGCCCGCGGCGGCGCACCGCCGGGTGGCTCTTCAGCCGCTTCAGCATCTCGCTCACCACCAGCCCGGTGCGCGGATGCGGCAGGAAGGGATCCAGCTCGTTGAGCGGGATCAGCACGAAGGCGCGGTGCTCGATCTCCGGGTGCGGCAGGGTGAGGTCCGGCTCGTCCAGCACCAGGTTGCTGTAGAAGAGGATGTCCAGGTCGATGGTGCGCGGGCCCCAGCGCTGGGTGCGCACCCGGCCCAGCTGGTGCTCCACCAGGTTGAGGTTCCACAGCAGCTGGCGGGGAGCGAGGTCGGTCTCCAGCATCGCCACCGCGTTCAGGAACGGGGGCTGGTCCAGCACCCCCACCGGGTCGGAGTCGTACAGCGAGGACAGCCGCACCAGCTGGGTCTGGGGCAGCAGCGCCAGCAGCTCCACCGCCCGGCGGATGTACGCCTCGCGCTCCCCCACGTTGGAGCCGATGCCCACGAACACCCGCTTCACGCGCGCCTCCGGTGGATCTCCACCTCCACGTGGCTGAGCGCCCCGGGGAAGGGCACGTTGGGCTTGCGCGCCCGGACCACGATCTCCGAGACCGCCGGGTAGCGGGCCAGCAGGTCCTCCGCGATGCTCTCCGCCAGGGACTCCAGCAGCAGATAGCGCTTCTGCGTCACCCGCGCCTCGATGTAGCCGTACACCTCGCGGTAGTTGATGGTGTCCTCCAGCCGGTCCGACCGCCCCGCGCCGCGCAGCTCCAACCCCAGCTCCACGTCGAACTCCAGCTTCTGCCCGAGGCGCATCTCCTCCTCGTGCGCGCCGTGGTGTCCGAACAGCGACAGATCGCTCAGGCGGATCCAGTCCATGCGGGCAGCTCCGAAAGACGCCGGATGGCTTCGCGCAACCGGTCGGTGGGGGTGGTCAAGGAGATCCGGAAGAAGCCCTGGCCGCGGCTGCCGAAGCCGGTGCCCGGGGTCACCACCACGCCGGCGTGCTCCAGCAGGTACCGGGCGAAGGTCAGCGAGTCGTGGCCGGCGGGCACGCGGGCCCACACGTAGATGGTGGCCCGCGGCGGCTCCACCGCCAGCCCCAGGACCCGCAGCTGTTCCACCACCGCGTCGCGGCGCTCGCGGTAGATCTCCAGCAGCGGCGCCAGGTGCTCCCCGTCCGCCAGCTCCAGCGCCGCGGCCGCGGCGTCCTGCACGAACTGCGGCGTCCCGGAATCCAGGTTGCTCTTGACCGCCGCCAGGGCCGCCACCAGGTCGGCGTTCCCCACCGCCGCGGCCACCCGCCAGCCGGTCATGTTGAAGGTCTTGGACAGGGAGAAGAACTCGATCCCCACGCTGCGCGAGCCCGGCGCGGCCAGGAAACTGGGGGCGCGGTAGCCCTCGAAGCCGATCTCCGAGTAGGCCAGGTCGCTGGCGATCCAGAAGCGGTGCCGGTCGGCCAGCGCGGCCATCTCGCGGTAGAACTCCACGTCGGCCACCGCCGCGGTGGGGTTGTTGGGATAGTTCAGGAACAGCAGCTTGGCCGGGCACGCCCGCTCCACATCCGCCGCCCGCGGCAGGAAGCCGTTCTCGGGCTCCAGCGGCAGGTCCACTGGCACCCCCCCGGCGAACAGCGTGGCGGCCCGGTACACCGGGTAGCCGGGATTGGGCACCAACACCCGCTCCAGCGGGTTCACCAGCGCCAGGGGCAGGTGCGCCAGGCCCTCCTTGGAGCCGATCAGCACCAGCACCTCGCGCTCCGGGTCCAGGGCCACGTCGAAGCGCCGCCCGTAGAACTCGGCGATCTTGGCCCGGAGGGCGGGCAGGCCGGCGTACGGCGGGTAGCGGTGGTAGTCCGGGCGGAGCACCGCCCCGCGGGCCCGCTCCACCACCGCGGCGGGCGTGGACAGGTCCGGGTCGCCCACCCCCAGATCGATGACGTCCACCCCCTTCCGCCGGGCCTCGTCGCGCAGCCGATCGATCTCCGCGAACAGGTACGGCGGGAGCTGCTGCAGCCTCTCGGCACGCCGGAACAGGTTCATACCGCACGCAATGTAAGCCTCTGCCGGGGGCGGGTGTCAAGCTGAGAGGGTGGCATCAGGCTCTTGACCGGCGGCTCTCGAAGCTGCGACCCTTCCGGGTCATGAAACACACGCGGACGGGCCGTCCGGGCGCCGCGCCGGCGCGGCGGAAGCCCCGCTGGGGCTTCTCGGGCGCCGGGGCGGCCAGCGGGTTCGGGCTGGTGGCCCTGCTGGTGACCGCCGGGGTGCGGCTGCTGCCGGCCGCGGGCCTCAACTTCTACAACGACGACTTCGTCTACCTGGACGCCGCCAGCCGGCGCGGGTGGCTCGCGGCGCTGCTGCACCCCACCCACGTCGGCGGCTACCTGCGCCCGCTCTCGCGCGACCTGTACTTCGCGCTGGCCTACCGGTGGTTCGGGATGGACTCCTGGGGCTACCACCTGGTGAACCTGGGGCTGGCGCTGGCGTGCGCCGCCCTGGTGTGGCTCGCGGGCCGGCGCTGGATCGGCCCGCGCGGCGCGCTCCTGGCGGCGGCGCTGTTCGCGCTGTCGCACGTGCACGCGGTGCTGGTGGGCTGGATCAGCTGCGACCAGGACCTGTGGGCGCTGCTCCTGGCGCTGCTCTCGGCCTGGCTCTTCGGGCGCGGCCGGGACGGGCTGTCCGCGCTGGCCTTCGCCGCGGCGCTGCTGGCCAAGGAGAGCGTGGCGCCGCTGCCGCTGATCCTGGCCGGAGTGGCCGCGCTGGAGGCCCCGCTGCGGCGG
>DATKKS010000077.1:0-6993 GCA_035542815.1 Saccharimonadales bacterium (SeqCode)
GCTGGAGTCGCTGGGGCGGGAGTCGCACTTCCTCGGCCACGTGGGCGGCGACGACTTCGTGATCATCACCGATCCCGAGGTGGTGGAGCCCATGGGCGAGGCCGCGATCCGCGAGTTCGAGGCCCGCGTCCCGGCGCTGTACGACCCCGAGGACCGGGCCCGCGGCTACATCGAGGTGGCCAACCGGCGCGGCCAGATGGAGCGCTTCGACCTGCTCACCGTCACCGTCGTGGGCGTGTCCACCGACCAAGTCGAGGCGCGGCGCTACTCGGAACTCTCCGACCGCGTCGCCGAGCTGAAGCGCCACGGCAAGACCAAACAGACCAACGTGCTGGTGACCGAGCGCCGGCACGCGGAGGAGCTCGCCAACCGCGCGGCGAGCTGAGCGTCATGATCGCCCTTGGGGCCCTGGCCTTCCTGTTGCTCCTGGCGCTGGTCGCCACCCAGCTCAAGCTGCGCGCCCTGGGCGAGTCCTACAACACCGAGCGGGTGCGCGCCGACGCCCAGCGCGCCCAGTTCGAGCGCGACACCCAGGCGCTCAAGCGCGAGTGCGACGCGGCCAGCGCCGCGGCGGCGGCGCAGGCCGGGCGGTGGCAGGCGCTGTACCGCTCCGCGCTGGTGGTGGTGGGCGCGGCGGGGGACGACGCCTGGGCGCGGGTGGCGGAGCTGTTTGCCGCGGCCGGCCACTTCCGGGCGGTGTCGGTGCGGGTGCGCGACCCGCAGCTGCACAGCTACACGCTGCGCCACGCGGTGGGCGTGCCGGAGGAGGCGCTGGCGCGGCTGCGCGAGAGCCGCGTGCCCGAGCCGGTGCTCAAGGAGTGGAGCGACGCACGCAACGCGCTGGGCCCGGGCTTCGTGCTCCGCGCCCGCCCGGTGAAGGAGGGCCCGCCGCCGGCGCCGGGCTCGCCGCTGTCCCCCCAGGACGCGTGGTTCATCCCGTTCGCCGGCCCGGACGGCAAGGTCGCGGTGTACCTGTCGCTGGCCCAGCCCGATCCCTGCCGGCTCCCGCTGGCGGAGGAGCTGCCGCTGTACCAGGCGGCGGTGGAGCTGGTCCAGGCGCTGCTGCAGCGGCGCTCCGCGGAGGCCGAGCAGGACCTCGACCTGGTCGAGAAGATGCGCGAGCACCAGATGCGGGCGGCGGCCCTGGACATCTTCTGCGAGGGCTTGGAGCGACTCAGCGATCAAGTGCGCACCGGCCTGGGGCACGTGGAGGCTTACGCGCAGAGCCTGGCGGACTTCGGCGGCGACATGCCGCGCGAGGAGGAGCGGCGCCTGGCGGGGGTGATCGTGGCGCAGGCCCAGGATATGTGCGAGCAGGCGCTCATGGTCCGGGACCTGGCTGAGTTGACGAATTATGACGGGACCGAGATGCACCCCCCGGTGGAGTTCTCGGGCCTGTACGCCGAGTCGCTTCAGTTCCTGAGCCACCGTGCCGAGAACAAGGGAGTCGCGTTGAGCGGACCTCCGTTGCAGGGGGGCATCTGCCTGAACCACCCGGCCGGCGTGCTCAAGCGGCTCCTGGTGTTGGTGTCGAACGAGCTGCTGGCCCAATGCACCCGCGACAGCGAGATCTCGGTCACCGCGTGGCAGGACCAGGGCAACGTGAACATACACTGGCGGGCAGCGGGGCAGGCACTGCTGCCGATTGACCCCGAGACCCGTTCGCCGGGATGGATCGTGGCGCAAGCCATGGCCCAGGCGCTGGGTGGCGTGCTCCTGGAGAACGCCCCCGGGCCCGACAGCCGGGCGGTGAGCCTGGCCATCCCGCTGGGCCGCGCCGGTGCCAACGCCGAGCTGCGGGCGGCCTGAGGACCACTAGGAGGTGAGCGCATGAAGAAGGGTAAGATCCTGGTTGTGGACGATGAGGTGTACATCGTTCACATCCTGGATTTCAGCCTCGGCATGGAAGGCTACGAGGTGGTGACCGCGTTGAACGGAGAGGAGGCGCTCGCCAAGGCTGCGGAACACCGGCCCGACCTCGTGGTGCTCGACATCATGATGCCGAAGATGGACGGCTACGAAACGTGCCGCCGGCTGAAGGCCGAGGAGGCCACCCGCCACATCCCGGTGATCCTCCTGTCCGCCAAGGGCCGCAACGTGGACCAGAAGATGGGCTTCGACGTCGGCGCCGACGACTACATCACCAAGCCCTTCAGCCCGCGCAAGCTGGTGGACCGCATCAACGTGATCCTCACCCAGCACCGCGGGGAGATGCCGCGACAGGAAGCGGTGTAGGCCGGCTCCGCCAGCCGCCGGTTCCACGCCGCGCTCCGAGTGGCCCCGGGGAAACCCGGGGCCACGCGCTTTGGAGGGCGGGCGGCGGCGCCCCTGAAGCTCCGGCCGCGCCCGCGCGCGGGCCTCCGCGGGCCCGGGCGCCCCGCCGGTGCGCTCCCCTTCCCGTTCCCCTACAATCCGCGCATGCCGCTGATCCGCGCCGCCGTGCTCGCGCCCGCCGCGGGCCTGTTCACCTACCGGCTGCCCGACGAGCTGGCCCCCGCCGCGCGCCCGGGCTCGCGCCTGCGCCTGCCGTTCGGGCGCGCCGCGCGCGAGGGCTTCCTGGTGGACTTCGAGGGCCGCGAGAAGCCCGGCCTCAAGCCGGTGGCGGAGGTGCTGCCCGAGGATCTCTCCATCCCGCCCGAGCTGCTGGAGCTGACCCGCTGGGCCGCCGAGTACTACCCGGCGCCGTGGGGCGCGGTGCTGATGGCGGCGGTGCCGGCGGGCCTGGCCGCCCGGACGCGCCGCGCCCGCGCCGCGGCCGGCGCGGAGGAGGCCGGCGAAGCCCCGGCCGAAGGCGCGGGGCCCCGCGGCGACGTGGCCGCCCACCCGGCCGCGCCGGCCGCTCCGCTCACGCCCACCGCGGAGCAGGCGGTCGCCATCGCCGCGGTCGAGGCGGCGCTCGGCGCCGGCGGGTTCCACGCCCAGCTCCTGGAAGGGGTCACCGGCAGCGGCAAGACCGAGGTGTACCTGCGGGCCGCGGCGGCCGCGGTGCGCTCCGGCGGGCAGGTGCTGGTGCTGGTGCCCGAGATCGCGCTCTCGCCCCAGCTGCACCAGCGCTTCGCCGCGCGCTTCCCGGGGCGCGTCTCGGTGCTCCACAGCCGGCTCACCGCGCGGGAGCGGCGCCTGGCGTGGCTGGCGGCGCGGCGTGGCGAATCGGACGTGGTGCTGGGGGTGCGCGCGGCGGCGTTCGCGCCGCTGCCGCGGCTGCGCCTGGTGGTGGTGGACGAGGAGCACGAGGCCTCCTACAAGCAGCTCGAGGGCCTGCGCTACCACGCCCGGGACGTGGTGGTGAAGCGGGCCCAGCTGGCCGGCGCGGTGGCCCTCCTGGGCTCGGCCACGCCCAGCCTGGAGAGCCGGGCCAACGCGCTGCGCGGGCGGTACGCCCAGCTCCGGCTCACCCGCCGGGTGGACGGGCGCCCGCTGCCGGCGGTGCAGGTGGTGGACCTGCGCGACCCGGCCCAGCGGCAGCGCTCGCAGGTGCTGTCCGACCCCCTGCTGGACGCCATGGGCGAGCGCCTGGCGCGCGGGGAGCAGATCATCCTGTTCCTCAACCGGCGGGGCTTCGCCGCCACCGTTCTGTGCCGCGCCTGCGGCGAGGTGGCGCGCTGCACGCGCTGCGACGTGTCCCTGACCCTGCACCGCGAGCCGGCCGAGCTGCGCTGCCACTATTGCGACCGGCGCTCGCCGCCGTGGGAGGCGTGCCCGCGGTGCGGCTCGCTGGACCTCAAGCCCGCGGGCGCGGGCACGCAGCGGGTGGAGACCGAGCTGGCGCGCCTCTTCCCGGGCGTGCCGCTGGTGCGCATGGACCTGGACACCACCCGCGGGCGCACCGCGCACCGCGACCTCCTGGCGGTCTTCGCGGAGCGGCGCGCCTCGATCCTCCTGGGGACCCAGATGGTGGCCAAGGGCCACGACTTCCCCGGCGTGACCCTGGTGGGGGTGGTGACCGCCGACGTGCAGCTGTACCTCCCTGACTTCCGCGCCGCGGAGCGCACCTTCCAGCTCCTCACCCAGGTCGCCGGCCGGGCCGGGCGCGGCGCGCAGCCCGGCACGGTCATCGTGCAGACCCACTTCCCGGAGCACCCGGCGGTGACCGCGGCGGCGCGGCACGACGCCGCGGGGTTCGCCGAGCGCGAGCTGGAGGAGCGCCGCGCGTTCCACTACCCGCCCGCGGTGCGGTTGGTGAGCCTGCGTTTGAGCGGGCCGGACGAGGGCGCGGTGCGCGCGGCGGCCGCGGAGCTGGCGGCGCGCGCCGCGTCCCACCCCGAGGCCGGACAGGTGGAGCGGCTGGGCCCGGCCCCCGCGGGGCTGCCCCGCTTGCGCAACCGGTTCCGCTACCAGATGCTGCTGCGCGCCGCGGAGCTGCGGCCACTGCGCGCGCTGACCCGCGACCTGGCCGCCGCGGCTCCCCCGCGGGGCCGCGCGGTGCGGCTCGAGGTGGACGTGGATCCCATTGAAACGCTTTGAGTTGCGACTGTGCAGTGGGTCCCGCCGGGGGCGCTTCGGCGGACAACGCCGCCGCGGCTCCGGGCGTCCTAGGTGGGAGCAAGCGGGTTCTCGGACGGCCCGGCCCGGAAGCACAAGGCACGCCCCGGGTCGGGTCCCCCGTCCGCCACCGACCTCCGAGCCCTCGCGCCGGGTCGGTTGCGGAGCCGGTGCCTTCCGCCTTCGACCCCAAGGAGAGGCCGACCATGCAGCAGCGTGACCAGAGACTCCTCGTGGTGCTGATGACGTGCGGCGTCCTGGCCGCCGCGCTCGTCCCCGGCGCCGACGCCGCGACCCCCCGACCCCGCAAGATCGTGGTCACCCACCCGGCCGCCAGCGGCCAGGGCTGGCTGGGGGTGTACACCGAATCGCTGGGCCCGCTCACTCGGTCCGCGCTGGGCGTGGGTGAGGACGAAGGGGTGATGATCACCGGCGCGCTCAAGGGCGGCCCTGCCGAGAAGGCCGGGATCAAGCGCGGCGACGTGCTGCTGAAGGTGGACGGCACCACCGTGAGCGAAGGCGGCGACGTGCGCGAGCAGCTGCGCGGCAAGGCCGGGCAGACCGTGAAGCTGGACCTGTTGCGCGCCGGCAAGGCCCTCAGCGTGTCGGTGACCGTGGGCGATCGCTCCGACTACCAGGCGCTGCAGGACAGCACCGAGGAAGAGGAGGAGATGGCGCCTCCGGAAGCCCCGGAGGCCCCGGAAGCGCCCGAGGCTCCGGAAGCCCCCGAGGGCATGGAGGCGCCCGAGGCTCCGGGCCTGACCATCCTGGTGGGGGGCGGCGCCTACCTGGGGGTGGAGCCGCAGGACCTGGGACGGGAACTTGCCGACGCGTTTGGTGTCCCAGATGGCAAGGGCGTGCTGCTGGCGCGGGTGATCGAGAACAGCCCGGCGCAGAAGGCCGGCCTCAAGGCCGGCGACGTGCTGGTGAAGTTCGACGGCAAGAGCCTCGAGACGGCTTCCGACCTGCGGCGCGAGCTGCGCGCGATCCACGGCCGGAAGACGGTGCAGATCGAGGCCATCCGGAAGGGCGAGCGGCGCACCTTCAGCGCCGAGCTGTCGGGGAGCCGCGGGCGGAACGCCACCCGGATCCGGATCCCCGGGCTCGAGCAGTGGCGCTGGAACTTCGGCGAGGGGGACCGCGAGCGGCTGCAGGCGCAGCTGCGGGAGCTGCAGGGCGAGCTGCGCGAGCTGAAGGAGCAGATCCGGACCCTGGTCGAGAAGGAGAGGAAGTAGCGGCACGGCCCCGGCCGGCGGCCGGAACCGTGGGTTTCACCCGAGCGGGACGCGTGTCCCGGCGGGAAGTCCGGGAGCGCTCGCAGGTCCTGGTGAGCAGCACCTCCGCCAGGGCGGGCAGAGCCTGCCGGTGGCGCGCAAGGCGACCCGGTCAACCTCCCCAGGGCGGGGAGCGGGCCGCCTGCGCGCGTTTCTGTGCCCCCCGGCCGGGTGTGGGAGCGCCGCGGCCCGTCCGTCCACCCGGGCCGGCCGGCCCGACCTGCCCGGGCGCCCCTTGACGGCCCGCCCCGGGCTACCTAGGTTAGCCTGGAACTGTATCGCCGGACCCGGCTCCGGCCTGTGCGGGCACCCCCGCGGGCCGGGCCGGCGGGTGCGGGGCCCGGCCGGGCCGTCCGCGTCGCGGTGGGGAAGCATCCGAGGGAGAGGGATCTGTCCATGAAATGGCTGTTGCGCTCGGGCCTGGTCCTGGTCGGACTGGCCGCGGTGTACTCGATGGCTCTGGCCGGCCCGATGTACACCAGCCTGAAGCTGTACGTGGGCCAGAAGAACTGGGAACGCGCGGTCAAGGTCGGCCCCCGGGCGATCGAGGAGGACCCCGAGAAGCCCGACATCTACAACAAGTTCGGGATCGCCCTGGCCGAACTCGACTCCATCCAGCAGGCCGGCGAGATGTTCGAGAAGGGCCTGCAGCTGGCGCGGGCCCAGAAGGACGCCGACGCGGAGAAGGAGGTGGAGAGCGGGCGCGACCACTACTACGCCCACTACTTCAACCAGGGTCTGGCCTCGCTCAACGGCGGCAACGACGTGGTGGACTCGCTGGGGCGCAAGGCCGACACCACCAGCCTGGCGGTGAAGGCGGCGCTGCAGGTGGCCGCGAGCAAGTTCGACAAGGCGCTGACCTCCTTCGAGCGGGCGGTGTGGCTGAAACCCGACGACGCCAAGTCGTGGTCGCAGAAGGGCCTCGCGCTGACCTACCTGCACCGCAGCGGGGAGGCCATGGCCTGCTTCCACAAGGCGCTGGAGATCGACCCCGCCTACAAGAACGCCCGCGAGAACCTCAAGAACTCCATGATCGAGGCGGCCGAGGGGTACAAGTCCCAGGGCAACTGGCCGGAGGCGGCCAAGGTGTTCGAGGAGCTGTTCGGCCTGGGGGACAGCGCCTCCCTGCTGGACCTCGGCGACTGTTACTTCAACGAGGGCAAGGCCACCAAGGACTCGGTGGCCAAGTTCGAGAAGCTGCGCAAGTCCTCCGGCTACTACGGGCAGTACGCGACGG
>DATKKS010000078.1:0-7684 GCA_035542815.1 Saccharimonadales bacterium (SeqCode)
CGCGCCCCCCGCCGCGTCCATGGGCGGGCGGCGCGCACGACTTCCAATCACCTCAGAATTCGAAACCCGGCCTCTCCCCTGCGGTCGGCGCCGCGGGCTAGGAGACCAGGTCCACCAGCCACTGCCGAATGCCGCTGAAGCGCGGGCCCAGCCGGCCCGGCACCTCCTCGGGCTCCTCCTGCAGCGCGTGCAGCAGCAGCCCCACGCCGGTGGCGAAGCGGGGGTCGCTGGCCTGCTCCGGGAGCCCCTCCACCCCGCGCGGGCAGCCCACCCGCACCGGCAGCTGGAAGATCTGCGCGGCCAGCTCCGCGGCCCCCGGCAGCAGCGACGTGCCGCCGGTCAGCACCACCCCCGCCCCCACCACCTCGAAGTACGCGTTGCGCCGGACCTCCTTGAGGGCCATGGAGAAGATCTCCTCCATCCGCGGCTCGATCATGGAGGCCAGCACCTGCCGGCCCACCTCGCGCGCCTCGCGCCCGCCCACGCCGGGCACCCGCACCACCTCGGAGGGGTCCACCTGCGAGGCCAGCGCGCAGCCGTGCCGGATCTTGAGTTCCTCGGCCTTGTCGAAGGGGGTGCGCAGGCCGATGGCGATGTCGTTGGTCACGTTGGCCCCGCCCAGCGGCAGGATCGCGGTGTGCCGGATGCCGCCCTCGTAGAACAGGGCCACGTCGGTGGTGCCCCCGCCGACGTCCATCAGCAGCGCGCCCATCTGCTTCTCGTCCGGCTCCAGCGTGGCGTGGCTGGAGGCCAGCGGCTCCAGCACCAGGTCGCGCACCTTGAGGCCGGCGCGCGAGATGCCCTTGACGATGTTGCGCGCCGCGGTGACCGCCCCGGTGATCACGTGGACGTGGGCCTCCAGGCGCACCCCGGTCATGCCCAGCGGGTCGCGCACCCCGTCCTGGTCGTCCACGATGTACTGCTGGGGAATGGCGTGGATGATCTCGCGGTCCACCGGGATGGCCATGGCCCGCGCCTGCTCCAGCGCCCGGGCCACATCCTGCTGGGTGATCTCGTTGTCCCGCCGCGCCACCGCCACCACCCCGCGGCTGTTGATGCTGCGGATGTGGTCGCCGGCGATGCCCGCCACCACCTCGCGCACCGGGCAGCCCGCCTGCTGCTCCGCCTCCGCGACGGCGGTCTCGATGGCCGCCACGGTCTTTTCCAGATCTACCACCACCCCGCGGCGCATCCCCTCGGAGGGCGCCTGGCCGAAGCCCACGATGCGCGGCACGGTGCCGCCGTTCAGCTCGGCCACGAAGGCGCAGATCTTGGTCGTGCCGATGTCCAGCCCGGCGATTCTTCGCGTCTTGCCCATGGCTGCCGCTCCTAGCTGTTGGACGCCCCGGCGGGGGCCGGAGATGCGTTCGCCTGCACCACCACCTGGTCCCGGAATCTCAGATCGATCACGCGCGCGCCGGGCACGGTCCGCTCCAGGTGCGGGAGCACCGCCTCCAGCACCGCCAGCTTGGCGGGGCCCATCGCCCCCGGGCGCAGCCACACCTCGGCGTCCAGGCCCTGCAGCACCAGCCGCACCAGGCCCGGCTCGCCCAGCCGCACCTCGGAGATCCGCTGCCACAGCTCGCGGTGCGCCGCCCGGCAGCGGCCCAGCAGGTCCAGCGCCGCGGCCACCCGCGGCTCGCCCACGCGCGCCCCGCACGCCAGGCCGTCCAGGTCCAGGCCGGTGAGCGTGGGCACGTCCGCCGGCACCTGCCCGCCGGCCAGCGGCAGCAGCACGCCCTCCGCGTCCATCTCGGCCAGGGCGCCGCGGTGCGGCACCAGCGCCTCCGGCACCCGCTCGCGGATCTCCAGGCGCAGGCGGCGCCACGGCACGCGGGCCACCCGCGCGGAGGCGATCCAGGGGTCGCGCAGCAGGCGGTCGCGCACCCGGGCGCAGTCCAGGAACAGCCAGTTGGGGCGCGGGCCGAGGCGGGCCTCGCGCAGCACCTCGCTCGACTGCAGCACGCAGTTGCCGGCGATCTCGACCCGGCCGGCCTCCCACACGCGCAGCGGCCCGGGGAGTCCGTGGAAGGTGACGAACGCGGCTCCGCCCAGCCCCAGCAGCAGGCACGGGGGCACGATCCACAGCGCCCGGGGGGGGCGGCGGCCTGCGGGGGTCGCCAGAGCTTTGCCGAGGTAGTTGGACCGCATCCGTGCAATCCTGTCCGGCCGGCGGGACGCGGCGGGCGCCCGTCCGTGGGCCCGGGGGAGTACAATCGCTGTCGGGAGACGCGAGAATCGGGAATCCGCCGGGGGCTTCCTGCCTCCGGCGGCTGCTATCCTATCGCAAGCGGCCCGGCAATGCGAGTGAAGAAATGAGCCGCTCGCCCACCTTCCACACGTCGCCCGCGCCCAGGGTCAGCACCAGGTCGCCGGGGCGGGCCAGCTGGCCCAGCAGCGCCTCGGCGGCGTCGAAGTCCGCCGCCACGTGCACCTCCCGCGCGCCCGCCGAACGGGCCGCCTCGGCCACCAGCTCCGAGGTGACGCCGGGCAGGGGGGCCTCGCCCGCGGCGTACACCGGCAGCACCAGCACCACGTCCGCGCGCGCCAGGGTGACCCCGAACTCGCGCCAGTGGTGCGCGGTGCGGCTGAAGCGGTGGGGCTGGAACACCGCCACCAGGCGGCCCGGCTGGAGCGAGGCGGCGGTGTCCAGCACCGCGGCCAGCTCGGTGGGGTGGTGGCCGTAGTCGTCCACCACGGTCACCCCGTTCACCTCGCCCTTGCGCTCGAAGCGCCGGGCCACGCCCTCGAAGTCGTGCAGCGCCCGGCGCACCGCCTCGGGGCTCACGTCCAGCTCCTCCGCCACCGCCACCGCGGCCAGCGCGTTCAGCACGTTGTGCCGGCCGTACAGGCGCACCGCGAATTCGCCCCACGGCACCCCGCGGAAGGAGGCGGTGAAGTGGGTGCGGTCGCCCTCGCGGCGGATGTCGGAGGCCTGCCAGTCGGCCTCCTGGCTGATGGCGTAGGTCAGCTGGCGGCGGCGCACGAAGGGCAGGATCTCGCGCACCCGGCGGTCCTCGGCGCACAGCACCGCCACCCCGTAGAACGGCACCTTGTTGACGAACTCGATGAACGCCCGGCGGATCTCCACCAGGTCGCGGTAGTGGTCCAGGTGCTCGGCGTCGATGTTGGTGACCACCGCGATGGCCGGGCTCAGCATCAGGAAGCTGCCGTCGCTCTCGTCGGCCTCGGCCACCAGGAAGTCCCCGGTGCCCAGCCGGGCGTTCGAGCCGAAGGCCTTGAGCCGGCCCCCCACCACCACCGTCGGATCCAGCCCGCCCTGCGACAGCACCATCGCCAGCAGCGAGGTGGTGGTGGTCTTGCCGTGCGCCCCGGCCACCGCCACGCCGTACTTCACGCGCATCAGCTCGGCCAGCATCTCGGCGCGCGGCACCACCGGCAGGCCCAGGGCCAGCGCCCGCTGGTACTCCGGGTTGTCGGGGTGGATGGCCGAGGACACCACCACCAGGTCGGCCCCGTCCACGTGCTCGGCCCGGTGGCCCAGGCACACCCGGATCCCCAGCCGCTCCAGGCGCTCGGTGACCTCGGTGGCGCGCAGGTCGGAGCCCGACACCGCGTACCCCAGATTCCGCAGCACCTCGGCGATGCCGCACATCCCGGTGCCGCCGATCCCCACCAGATGGATGTTGCGGGACTTGCCGTACACCGCGCTAGCCCGCCCCCTCCGCGGCCAGCGTGCCGCCCAGGGCGTAGCGCTCCAGGGAGCGCACGATCTTCTCCGCGGCGTCCACCCGCCCGAAGGAGCGGGCGTTGCGCGCCATGGTCTTGAGCCGGGCCCGGTCCTCCATCAGCGCCAGCACCTCCCGGGCCAGCCGCTCGCCCATCATGTCCTCGTCGGCCAGCATCGCCGCCGCCCCGCGCGACACCAGGTTCTGCGCGTTGGTGAGCTGGTGCTTCTGCGCCGCGTGGGGGTAGGGCACCAGGATGGAGGGCAGCCCGCAGGCGGTGATCTCCGAGATGGTCATGGCCCCGGCCCGGGCCACCACCAGGTCGGCCACGCAGTAGGCCTCCGAGATGTGCGGCAGGTAGTCCCGCACCACCACCCCGGGGCCGCTGACGTGCCGGGAGACCCACTCGTAGTCCTCGCTGCCGGTCTGCATGATCAGCTGCAGCTCGGGCTGGTGCGACAGCAGCGGCCAGCCGTTCACCACCGCCTGGTTGAGGCTGTGGGCGCCGCGGCTGCCCCCGAACACGAACAGGGTGAAGCGCGCCGGGTCCAGCCCGTACTTCTCGGCGGTGGCCCGCGGGTCGCCGGACAGCACCTCCCGGCGCACCGGGTTGCCGGTGAGCTTCAGGTGGTTCTTGCGGCGGAAGTACTGGCGCGACTCGGAGAAGTTGATGTGGACCTCGTTGACCATGCCGGAGAGCCACCGGTTGGTGAGCCCGGGCACGCTGTTCTGCTCCTGGATCACCACCGGGATGCGCAGCAGCCGGGCCGCCAGCGCCACCGGCGCGCTCACGAAGCCGCCGGTGCCCAGCACCACCGCCGGCCGCTCGGAGCGCAGCAGGCGCAGCGACTGCATCAGGCCCTGGAGGAAGCAGAACCCCGCCACCAGCTGGGACAGGCCCGGCCGGCGCGGCAGGGCGCGCACCGAGATGAGGTGCAGCGGGAAGCCCGTCTCGGGCAGCACCCGCGTCTCCAGCCCGCGCAGCGTGCCGACGAACGCGACCTCCCAGTCGGGGTGCCTGCGCCGCACCTCCTCCGCCACCGCCAGTCCGGGATAGACGTGTCCGCCCGTCCCGCCACCGGCGATGATGATCTTCGTCATGCGCGAGGCCTCGGGAGCCCTTCCGTCAGGGGGGGCCGGCGGGCGGACGGGACGCCCGCCCCGCCGGCGCGAAACCGTTCCGACCGGCCGGCCCGCAGGGCGGCGCGGCGGAGATTTCAGACTGTTCCCGGGAGGGGACGATATCAAAGAAACCTCACCTCCACAAACCCTCAGCCCGCGCCTCGCCGCCGGCGCGGGCCGCCCCGCCGCTCAGGACGCTCGGCGCGAGATGTTGAGCAGCACCCCCACCGTCAGCAGGTTCATCACCAGCGAGGAACCCCCGAAGCTGATGAACGGCAGCGGCAGCCCGGTGGTGGGAACGAGGCCGGTGGTCACCGCGACGTGCACCCCGGCGTAGACCGCGAGCTGCAGGGACAGCCCCGCAGCCAGGTAGAAACCGAACGGGTCGAGCGCCCGGAGCGAGGTGCGGAACCCGCGCCACAGCAGCAGCGCCAGGAGCAGCAGCAGCCCCACCGCCCCCAGGAAGCCCATCTCCTCGCCCCAGATGCTGAAGATGAAGTCGGTGTGGGGGTCGGGCAGGAACAGGAACTTCTGCAGGCCGTGCCCCAGCCCGCGCCCCAGGAGCCCGCCCGAGCCCAGCGCCACCAGCGACTGCCACAGCTGCCACACCTGCTCGCGCACATCCACCGGCCGGCCGGTGACCAGCGCCAGGTAGTCGTGCACCCGCTTCATGTGGTGGCCGTGGTGGCTCAGCGCGTACCACAGCGCCAGCGGCGCGACCAGCCCGCAGCCGGCCAGCCACTGCCACGGCAGCCCGGCCACCAGCAGCATGAGGAAGCCCACCGCCAGCAGCGCGGTGGCGCTGGAGAAGTTCGGCTGCAGCACGATCAGCCCGGCGGTCACCCCCAGCACCCCCACCGCGCGCAGCACCGAGCGGGCCGAGCGGAACGCCGTCTCCTCGCGCGCCAGCAGCGAGGCGAGCACCATCACCGTGAGCACCTTGGCGATCTCGGTGGGCTGCAGCGACACCGTCCCCACGCGGTACCAGCGGTAGGCGCCGCGCACCTGGTGCACGTCCAGGAGGTCGGCGGCGTCGCCCACCCCGCCCATCTTGCGCAGCACCGCCAGCGCCACCAACAGCCCCAGCGACACCCCCCACAGCGGCCAGGCCCAGCGCGCCCAGCGCCGGTAGTCCAGGCGCGCCGTCCCCAGCATCACCAGGAGCCCCAGCAGCGCCCGCACGAACTGCTTGTTCAGGAAGGTGGCGCTCCCGCCGAAGCGGGTGGAGCCCAGGTAGGCGCTGGAGGAGTACACCGCCAGCATCCCCAGGCCCAGCAGCAGCAGGGTGGTCCAGAACATCACCACGTCCCAGCGGCCGGTGCGGGGCGCGTACAGCCGGGTCGAGCCGGTCATGGCGCCGCCCTCCGGGCCCCCAGGGCCGCCGCGGCCGCCCGGAACCGGTCGCCGCGCTCCTCATAGTCGCGGAACATGTCGTAGCTGGCGCAGCCCGGGGAGAGCAGCACCACCTCGCCCGGCGCCGCCCGGCGCAGGCCCTCGGCCACCGCCTCCTCCAGCGTGGCGCAGCGCACCGCCGCGGCGAAGGGGTAGGCGTGCGCGATGCGCTCGGCCGCCTCCCCAATCAGCAGGAGCGACTTCACCCGCTCCCGCACCAGGCCCGCCACGGACTCGAAGTCGCCCTGCTTGTCGTGCCCGCCGGCGATCAGGTGCAGCGGCACCTCGAAGGACTGCAGCGCCTTCTCCATGGAGTCCACGTTGGTGGCCTTGGAGTCGTTCACGAAGCGCACCCCGCGCACCTCCCCGCACGGCTCCAGCCGGTGCGGCAGGGGCGCGAAATCGGCCAGGCCGCGGGCCAGCGCGGCGGGATCGAAGGGCCACGGCAGGGTGAGCGCCAGCGCGGCCAGGGCGTTCTCGAGGTTGTGCGGACCGGGGAGCGCCAGGCGCGCCGCCTCCAGCACCGGGGCGGCCTGGCCGTCGCGGAACAGGGCGATCCGGCTGCCCTCCACGCCGGCCCCGTGGCGCACCGGGCCCCGCCGGTCGAACGACGCCAGGCGCGCCCGCACCCGGGAGGCCAGGCCCTGGGCGCCGGGGTCGCGCGCGTTCAGCACCGCCAGGTCGCCCGGGCGCTGGTTCTCGAAGATGCGCGCCTTGGCCGCGACGTACTCCGCCATTCCCGGGTAGCGGTCCAGGTGGTCGGGGGTGAGGTTCAGCACCGCCGCCGCGTCGGGGCGGAAGCGCTCGATGTGCTCCAGCTGGAAGCTGGACACCTCCAGCACCGTGAAAGTGCCGGGCGCCAGGTGGTCGGCGTCCTCGGACAGCGCCGTGCCGACGTTGCCGGCCAGGTGCACCGGGGCGCCCGCGGCGGCCACCAGGTGCGCCAGCCAGGTGGCGGTGGTGGTCTTGCCGTTGGTCCCGGTCACCGCCAGCACCGGGCCGCGCAGGAAGCGCGCGGCCACCTCCAGCTCGCTCAGCACCGGCACCCGCCGGGCCCGCGCGGCGGCCAGCAGCGGGTGGGCCGCGGGCACCCCGGGGCTCACCACCAGGAAGTCCATCCCGGCCAGGGCCGCGGGGTCCTGGGTGCCGAACCGGCACTCCACCCCCTCCTCCTCCAGGCGCGCCGCCGCGGCCAGCGCGGCGCGCGGCTTGGCGTCCAGGGCCCGCACCGCGAAGCCGTGCCGCCGCAGCAGCGAGGCGACCCCGGCCCCGCTGCGCGCCAGGCCCAACACCAGCGCCGAGATCCCCGGCAGCCCCAGCGTGTCCGCCTGATGCGCCATCGCCCCGAGCGCCTCCGTCACTGCAGCTTCAGCGTGGTGAGGGACAGCAGCGCCAGCAGCCCCGCCGCGATCCAGAAGCGCACCACCACCCGCGCCTCGGGCCAGCCCAGCAGCTCGAAGTGATGGTGGATGGGCGCCATC
>DATKKS010000079.1:0-16747 GCA_035542815.1 Saccharimonadales bacterium (SeqCode)
TCACGTTCCAGTACCAGCGCATGCCCGGGACCTGGAACCCCAACTACCGCTATCTGCCGGGCTACGACCCCAACGCCTACCTCTACCCGCGCTGATGCCGGCGGCGCGTCTTGAGGCGGCCTTTCGGGCAACCCGCTCGAAAGGCCGCTTGGCTTTGGTGCCGTTCCTGACCGCGGGCTTCCCCGACCCCGCGCGCACGGTGGAGGCCGCCGAGGCCCTCGCCGCGGCCGGCGCGGCGGCGCTGGAGCTGGGCATTCCGTTCTCCGATCCCATCGCCGACGGGCCGGTGATCCAGGTCACCTCGCAGCAGGCGCTGGCCCGCGGGGTGACCGTGGAGAGCGCCCTGGAGATGGCCGCGCAGATCCACGCCCGCACCGGCCTGCCGCTGGTGGCCATGACCTACGCCAACCCGGTGCTGCGCTGCGGCGTGGAGCGCTTCGCGCGGCGCGCGGCGGAGTCCGGGGTGGACGGGGTGATCCTGACCGACGTGCCGCCCGAGGAGCTGTCCGAGGCGTGGGCCGCGCTGCGCGCGGCGGGCCTGGGCTGCGTGCGCCTGGTGACGCCGCTCACGCGCCGCGAGCGGCTCGCGCGGATCCTGGAGGGCGGGGGCGGCTACGTGTACGTGGTGAGCCGCACCGGGGTGACCGGCCGGGGCGAGGCCGCCGCCGGGCTGGCGGACCTGGTGCAGGAGCTGCGCGGGCTGACGGCGTTGCCGGTGGCGGTGGGGTTCGGAATCGAAGGCCCGGAGCAGGTGCGCCGGCTCGCGGGCCTCGCGGACGGGGTCATCGTGGGATCGGCGCTGCTGCGCCGGATGCAGGCCGCCGGGCCCGAGGGCGCGGCCGCCGCAGCCGGGGAGTTTCTCCGAGGGCTGCAGTAGGGGCGCACGGCGGTGCGCCCCTACCGGTGGGGTGCCAGCTCCGCCACGATCGGCGCGTGGTCCGATGCGCCCGCCGGCCCGCCCAGCTCCTCCACCGTGCCGCCGCGCCCGCCGGCCCAGCCCCGCCCCGCGAACCAGTCCAGCTTGAGCCGAGCCCGGCGCTCCATCCGGGCCAGCGCCGGCCGCAGCAGCGGCCCGCCCAGCCGCGCCAAGCCGCGGACCTCGGGCACGCGGTCCAATCTCAGCGCCAGCGTGGGCGCCGGGTCGTTGAACGGCTCCCACTCGAAGCCGGCCGCGCCCAGTTCCTCGAACAGCCCTTCGCGCGCCGGGCCCTCGTACGGCCGGCGGAAGCGGCGCTCCAGCGACTCCTCCGGCGCCAGCAGCAGCGCCAGTGCCGCCCGGGTGGCGTTCCGGAGCCCGCCGCGGTCCAACGTGTGAGCGTTGAGGTCCCCGGCCAGCGCCACCGGCCGGCGCTCGCCGCGCAGTGCCTCCAGCAGCGTCCGCATCTCGACCGTGCGGTGGGCGCGCGTGCGGTGCACCTCGAGGTGCGTCGAGACCGCCACGAACGGCGCCCCCGGCCGAAGCACCTCCACCGCCAGCCCCACGTGCCGCCCGTACATCCGCTCCACGTCGAACTGCACCCGCTGCGGCGAGGGCAGCTCCACGATCCGCACCTCGCCCAGCGGCCAGCGCGCCAGCACCGCCAGGCCCAGGAGGCCCTCGCGGTTCTCGATGCCGGCGGCCAGCCGCGGGTCGTCGTCGCGCCCCGCGGTGGTCTCCAGGAACATGGGCGCCCAGGCGGCGTGGAGCCCCAGCGCCCCGGCCAGCGCGGCGGCCACGTCGCGGTTCCCGCTGCGGGCCATGCCCAGGTCCACCTCGTTGAGCAGCACCACGTCGGCGCCGCGCAGGCGCGGGTGGGTGCACAGCGCGGCCTGCACCGCCGGCCCGCGGTTGGCCTTCTCGATGTTCCAGTGGACCGCCCGCAGCGGCCCGCCGCCGGGGGCCGGCGGCGCGGCGGCGGGCGCGGGGGAGAACCTGCGGACCTCGCTCAACACCCACGCCAGCCGGGCGGCCAGGTCCGGCCAGCCGGGGGTGCGGCGCAGGCGGGCGAGGGTGGGGTGGGGCCGCAACGCGCCCTGCAGCGCCCGGCACTCGGCCAGGAACTCCTCGGGGGTGGAGGGGGTGGGCATGGCGCCGCCAGTGTAGGCCGGGACGGCGCGGGGGAGAAGGGTGCCGGGCCGCGGCGGCCGGGCGCCCCCGCCCATGACAAGGCCCCGGTCGCGTCCATGCGTCCAGGGCCTTCCCTTCGCTTGGGGACGTGCGCCGCTGTCCCGCAGCCTGCGCGCGTTCCGGCGCGCGCCAGAGCCCATCCGGCGCCCTGGCGTCTCTGCCTCGAGATCACCTTCCGGTCAGCGGTGGATCCACCAGAAGATGTCGATCAAGAGCCCTAGGATCCCGAATTCCATGGTTCCCTCCCTGGCGCGGGCTGCACTCCGCGTCCCAGGCTGCTCGAGGGCCCGCCGTTGCAGGGGTCCGTGCGCGGATGGTGGCGGGTCCGGCTTCGGTACGGGGCTGTTGGCAGAGGACCGGAAAATTCCGGCTTCGCCTGTCGAGTTGTGCGTCACCTCCCGGGTGAGAGTGAGCCCACTCCTGCGGGGGCCTCTGATCCCATTTTCGGCCGGATCGCTCCGGACTTGAGTGCCGGGGGGTGCAAGGGTGGGGCCAGGGGAGGCGGGTGGGATCCAGGGGCTACAGGAACTTCATCACCACGACCGTGAGATCGTCCTCAAGTGGTTGCGAACTAAAGGATTGAACCTCCTCGATGATCTGCCGCACCAGGCGCTGGGCGCGCTGCTGCCGCTGGGCGGCCACTAGCCGTTCGAGCCGCGCTTCGCCAAAAAGCTCGTCGCCCCGGCGCTCCTCCACCACCCCGTCGGTGTAGAACAGCACCAGGTCGCCCCGCTGCAGCTGCCGCGTCTCCTCCTCGTAGCGGGCGTCCGGGGTCACCCCCAGCAGCGGGCCGCCGCGGGTGAGGTGCTCCACGCGACCGTCCGCGCGCACCACGATCGGCGGCGGGTGTCCGCCGTTGGCGAAGCGGATGCGCCGCTCGGGCACGTCCACCAGGGCGTAGAAGACGGTCACGTAGCGGTGCGGGTCGTCCTCCGGGCTGACGCTGGCGTTGAGCAGCGACAGCAACTCCGCCGGGCCGGGATGCCGCGGGGCCTCGGCCCGGAAGCGGGCCTGCAGGCCGGCCATCAGCAGCGCGGCGGGCACGCCCTTGCCGGAGCTGTCGGCCACCACCAGGCCGAAGCCGCGGTCGCCGTGCGGGACGAAGTCGAAGTAGTCGCCGCCCACCTCCTCGCACGGGAGGCTCTCGCCGGCCAGGTCCAGCGTCGGGTAGATCGGGGTGTGCGCCGGCACCAGCAGCCGCTGCAGGTGCTGGGCCACCAGCAGCTCGCGCTTGAAGTGCGCCTGCACCTCGGCCTCGCGCTGCACCCGCTCGCGGTCCAGGGCGTGCGAGGTCTGCTCCGCGAGGCCGGTCAGGAGGTCCAGGTCGGCCGGCTCGTACCACGGCCCGGCGGGGCGCGGCCCCAGCACCCACAGCCCGGCCAGGTGCCCGCCCAGGCGCAGCGGCATCACCGCGCACGCGTGCAGCGACTCCAGTGCCTCCCGCGCGGAGGCCGCGAAGCCGCTCCAGGCGGCGGTGTCGGCGTCCCACGGAATGGCCTGGGTGAGCTCCCGGAGCGGCGCGCCCGCAGGCAGGCGCAGCTCCGCGGCGGCGGCGGCGGTGGGGGACAGCGCCCGCCGCAGCCGGAGGGCCTCCGGGTCGGCTTCCCCGTAGTAGGCCAGCTGGCGCAGGCCCAGGATCTCGGCCAGCTCGGCGAAGCCCCGCTCCAGCAGCGCGTCCACGGTGCTCACCCGGGACAGCTCGTGGGTCAGGCGCAGCAGCGCCGAGCGGTAGTCGAACGGGCCGGTGAGGAACAGCCGGTCGGCGGCCGCGAACAGCCGGGCCCGCGCCGGGGCGAACGTGAGCCCCGCCGCGAACACCGTCAGCGCCGCCCACAGCAGGTCCGGCAGGTGCGTGGCGCGCGCCAGCCAGCGGCCGGCCACCTGCGCCAGGAGCACGTACAGCGCCAGCGAGATCCCGGCCAGGGTGCTGTACACCAGGCTGCGCTTGACCACGACCTCGAAGTCGAACAGCCGGCTGCGCACGGTGGCGTCGGCGAAGGCGGCCGGCACCAGCAGCAGCGCCAGCGCCGAGTAGCGGCTCCACGGCACCTGCGACACCGGCACCCACAGCAGCACCACGCTCATCAACGCCGGCGGGAGCAGCCCCAGCGCGGTGCCCCACAGCGCCACCCGCATCCGGCTGCGCTCCACCGCGGTGCGCGCCCGGCGGTAGGTCCGCACCAGGAGATAGAAGGCGGTGGCCAGCGCGCCCAGGAAGTACAGCGCCGCCGCGGCCCCGGCCAGGTCCAGCCACGCCGCCCACGGCTCGGGCGCGCGCAGCGCGGCGGTGGCCACGCAGCTGCAGGCGAGCCACAGCGCCGCCGCCGGGACGTACACCAGCGCCAGCACCCGGCGCGAGGGCGGGCGGCCGGTGCGGCCCGGCGGGAAGACCAGGAAGAAGTGCAGCAGCAGCGCGGGGAAGCCCAGCTCGGCCGCCAGCAGCACCCACTCCTCGACCGCCTCCGGGATCCAGTGCGGGAGCTGCGCCCCCGGGCGGGTGATGAGCGCCAGGAGCACCGACAGCGGCAGGAACAGGGCGGTGGCGGCCTGCGGGCGCCGCCCGTAGACGTACAGACCGAGCAGCACCATGGCCAGCCCGGCCAGGGTCAGCGTGACCTGCCAGGCCAGCTGGGCGCGGGGCAGCGCGCTGGGGACCAGCCGGAGCTGCAGCTCGCGCCCGCCGCGGCGCACCTGGATCCACACCGGCCGGCCGGGGGCCGCGTCCGGGGGCAGCAGCCGGGAGCCGCCGCGCGTGAGCCGGTCCCCCAGCTGGAGCCCGGCGGCCTGCGCCGGGCTGTGGGGCTCCACCGTGGCCACGCGCCCGGCCCGCAGCGGGGCGCCCACGTAGGGCTCCAGGAAGCCCTGCGCCACCGCCAGCGCCCACACCGCGGTGAAGAACAGGGCCGTGGGATAGACCAGGGCGCGCATTCGAGACATCGGTTCCTCGCGGCGAAGGGTCCAGCCACCCGAAGGGCCCCGAAGCTCAGGAAACGGATTATCTCACGGCTGGGGAGCGGGTCAACGTTCCGAATGGCGCGCTCCGGGCCGGCAATTCTTGCCGCCCACGGTCAGTTTCTTCCTCGGCCCGCCCGGGCGCGGCGGACTTCGCGCCCCCTGCCCGGCGCCCGGCCGGCCGCCGCAGCCGGCGCCCAACCTCGTTTCGGGGCGGGAGTTCGGCGCCGCCGCCGCCGCCCGCTCCGGCGGGCGCGCCGCGCGTGGCATGCCGGTTGCGAGTCAGGCTCGCCGGCGTGGTCTATCCATTTCCGCGTCCCGCGGCCGTCACGGAGGGATTCCAGTGCTCGAAGGACTCAGGCGCGCGCAGCAGGGAGTGCTGCCGCGCATCGCGCAGCAGGAGGCGCTGGCCAACAACCTGGCCAACTCGCTGACCCCCGGCTTCAAGCGCGACAAGGTCAGCTTCCAGGCGGTGCTGGAGCAGGCGGCCGCCGCGGGTTCGCCCGCGGGGATGCCCGGCGGGGCGTCGTACTCCACGTTGACGCACAGCCGGCCGGACCTGCGCCCCGGGACGATGGAGCAGACCGGCAGCCCGCTGGACCTGGCCATCGAGGGTAACGCGTATTTCGTGGTCCAGACCCCGGCCGGGGAGCGCTACACGCGCGCCGGGAACTTCACGCTGAACGCGGCGGGCGAGCTGGCCATGCCCGACGGCACCCGCGTCCTGGGGGACGGCGGGCCCATCCGGGTCGAGGGACAGGTGACGGTGAGCCCGGACGGCCAGGTGTCCACGGGCGGCACTCCGAGCGGGCGGCTGCGCCTGGTCAAGTTCCCCGAAGACGCCCAGCTCACCCGCGAGGGCAGCGCCGTGTGGGCCTCCCCCGTGGCGCCCTCGCCGGCCACCGGGGCGAGCGTCAAGCAGGGTTTCCTGGAGGGTTCCAACGTGAACCCGGTGGAGGAGATGGTCGAGCTGCTGCAGGCCTTCCGCTCCTACGAATCGAACATCAAGAGCGCCAGCCTGCAGGACAACACCCTGGGAACGCTGGTCAACAACGTCGGCCGGTCCCGCTAGGGCCGGGTCGCTGCGAAAGGAAGGAAGCCCATGATTCGAGCGATGCGCACCGCGGCCTCGGGCATGCTGGCCCAGCAGACCTACGTGGACACCATCGCCCACAACCTGGCCAACGTGAACACCACCGGGTACAAGAAGTCGCGGGTGCAGTTCCAGGACCTCCTGTACCAGACCGTGCGGCCCGCCGCGGGCGGCGCCCCCGGCACGCTGCAGCAGATGCCGGTGGCGCTGCAGATCGGCCACGGCACGCGCCTGGTGGGCTCGCCCAAGATCTTCGCCCAGGGCGACAGCGAGACCACCGGCAACCCGCTGGACCTGCTGATCGAGGGGGACGGCTTCCTGCAGTTCACCCGGCCCGACGGCACCCTGGCCTACTCGCGCGACGGCTCGCTGCGCATGGACGAGGAGGGCCGGCTGGTGAGCTCCGAGGGCCTGCCGCTGCAGCCCGAGATCAGCATCCCCGCCGAGGCCACCGGGGTCCAGGTCGCCAAGGACGGCACGGTCTCGGTGACCATCCCCGGCACCACCGATCCGCAGCGCGTGGGGCAGATCGAGCTGGCCCGGTTCATCAACGAGCCGGGGCTCTCCTCGGAGGGCAGCAACCTGTACGTGGCCACCTCCAGCAGCGGCCAGCCCATCACCGGCGTGCCCGGCCAGACCGGCATGGGCAACATCCAGCAGGGCTTCCTGGAGCGTTCGAACGTGGAGGTGGTGGAGGAGATGGTGGACATGATCGTGGCCCAGCGGGCCTACGAAGTGAACGGCAAGTCCATCCAGGCGGCCGACGAGATGATGTCGCAGGGCAACAACATTCGCAGGTAGGCGGGCATGAACGTGCTCTCGGTGTTGCTCCTGGTTTCCGCCCTGTCCGGCCCGCTGCGCGGGCCGGAGCTGGTGCGCCTGGCGCGCGAGCAGCTTCCGGGCACCCTGGGCGCGGACTCGCTGCGCTGGACGCTGGCCAACCCGTGGCCGGCGCTGGCGCTGCCGGCGGGGGCCGACGAGGTCCGGCTCAGCGCCCCGCCGGGCGGGTTCCGCCCGGGGGTGGTGCCGTGCGAGGTGCAAGTGCTGGGCGCGGGTCAGGTGCTGGCCGCCGCGGGAGCCGCGCTGCGCTGCGAGCGCATCGGGCCGGGCCTGCGGCTGGGCCGGGCGGTGCGGGCCGGCGAGGTGATCCAGCCGCCGGACGTGCAGTGCGTGCGCGGGGTGCTGCCGGCCGGGGACCGGCCGCTGTCCGATCCGGCGCTGGCCGGCGGGCGGCGGGCCCGGCGGACGCTGCCCGAGGGGGCCTGGCTGACGCCGGACTGCGTGGAGCGCACGCCGGTGGTGAAGCGCAACTCTCCGCTCGAGGTGCACGCGGAGATGCAATCGGTGGTGATCCGTTTCCGCGCCCAGGCACAGCAGGAAGGCGGCCTGGGAGAGGTGATCCTGGCCCGCGGGCCGGGGCGCGGTGCGCTGCTCTCGGTCCGGGTGACCGGGCCGGGGCAGGCCGAGCTGGTGCCGTGAAGGAGGGTCCTGTGAAGCGTTGGATGATGGCGGCGGTGGCGGGGCTGTGCCTGGCGGGGCCGGCGGCCGCCGACTCGCTGTGGAAGGACGGCAACCCCGGCTTCTGCGCCGACCGGCGCGCCCGCCAGGTGGGCGACCTGGTGACCGTGCTGATCTCGGAGTCGGTCGCGGGCTCCAACGAGGCCACCGCCCAGACCAGCAAGCAGAGCGAGTTCAACTCCAACGGCGCCCCGGGCATCGGCCTGTTCGGGCTGCTCAAGGCCTTCAACACCGACGCCACCTCCAAGAACGATTTCACCGGCTCGGGCAAGAGCGACGTGGCCACCAAGCTCACCGCGCAGATCACCACCCGGGTGATCCGGGTGGAGCCCAACGGGAACCTGGTGATCCAGGGCTCCCGGATCGTGGGCGTGAACCACGACCAGCAGGAGCTGGTGCTGACCGCCACGGTCCGCCCGGAGGACGTGCACTGGGACAACACGGTGCAGTCCACGTTCCTGGCGGACGCCAACATCAGCTACAAGGGCCACGGGCAGAACTCCCAGGCCCAGCGCCAGGGGCTGCTGTCGCGGCTCCTGAACTGGATCTTCTGAGATGCGCGCGCGGATCGCGGTGCTGGTGCTGCCGGCCCTCCTGGCCGCCGGGCTCCCGGCGGGCGCCGGGGCGGTGCGGCTCAAGGACGTGGCGCACCTGCAGGGGGTGCGCGAGAACCAGCTGGTGGGCTACGGCCTGGTGGCCGGGCTGGACGGCACCGGCGACAAGCAGAACACCACCTTCACCCTGCGCTCCCTGGCCAGCCTGCTCGCCACCCAGGGGGTGAACATCACCGCCGCCGACATCAAGGTCAAGAACGTGGCCGCGGTGATGGTGACCGCGACGCTGGGCCCGTACCTGCGCAACGGCAGCCGCCTGGACGTGACCGTGTCCTCGCTGGGCGACGCCAGCAGCCTGCAGGGGGGCGTGCTGGTGCAGACGCCGCTGCGCGGCGCCGATGGCGCCGTGTACGCGGTGGCCCAGGGCGCGGTGTCCATCGGCGGCTTCTCGGCCGGCTCCAGCGCGGGCAACGCGGTGCAGAAGAACCACCCGCTGGTGGGGCGGATCCCCAACGGCGCGCTGGTGGAGCGCGAGGTGCCCATGGGCCTGGACGGCCGGGGCGGGGTCCAGGTGGTGCTGGAGAATCCCGACTTCCTGACCGCCACGCGGGTGGCGCGGGTGGTCAACGACAAGCTGGGCGCCACGCTGGCGGTGGCCCGCGACGCCGGCACGGTCACCGTGAGCTACCCCGACTCCACTTGGCAGGGGCGCACCGCGGAGTTCGCGGCGGCGCTGGAGCAGCTGGAGGTGCAGCCCGACCAGCCGGCGCGGGTGGTGATCAACGAGCGCACCGGCACGGTGGTGGCGGGGGGCGGGGTGACGCTGCTGCCGGTGGTGCTGGCCCACGGCGGGCTGACCATCGAGGTCAGGGAGTCCACCCCGGTGATTTCCCAGCCGGCGCCGCTGAGCGGGGACAGCGCCCGCACCGTGGTGGCGCGGGTGGACGAGCTGTCGGCCAAGGAGGCCCCCGGGCACGCCCTGGCGCTGCCGGGCGCGGCCACCCCCGAGAGCCTGGCCCGGATGCTCAACACCATCGGGGTGACCCCGCGCGACCTCATCGCCATCTTCCAGGCCCTCAAGCAGGCCGGCTCGCTGCAGGCGGAGCTGGTGATCCTGTGAACCCCACGCCGGCCCCGCGCCTGGAATCCCCGGGGCTGGCCCCGGTGCGCGAGCGCGCGCAGCAGCAGAAGCTGCACCACACCTGCCAGCAGTTCGAGGCGGTGCTGGTGAGCCGGATGCTCCAGGACATGCGCAAGAGCACGCTGCCCGGCGGGCTCTTCGGATCGGGCCTCGACAACGAGATCTACGGCAGCTTCATGGACCAGGCGGTGGCCGAGAAGGTCGCCGCCCGCGGCGGCTTCGGCGTGGCCTCGATGATGGAGCACACCCTGGCCGACCGCATCCAGCGCCAGGACGGCGCGGCCCCAGAGCAGGAGGCGGCCAGCGGGCCCATCCCGCTGCACCGGGACGGCGGGCCGGCGGGCCCGCCGCGCGCGCTGCCCTCGGCGGCGCCGCCGCCCGGGCCGATCGCGCTGCCGCGTGCGGCGGGGGACGCGGCGCTCGCGCCGCCGAGCTCGTCCGGGCTTGGGCCGCTGCCGGGCGGGCACGGCGCCGGGGCAGCCGCCGCTGCCGAGCTGCGCGTGCAGGCCTTTCGACGCGTCGAGCCGCCCGCCGCGCGGGCCGACGGCTGGGGCAGCCTAGCGGCGCAGCTGGAGCTGGGTTCCGCCGCGGTCCCCGGCGGGGCTGCCCAGGCCGTCCCGGCGCGCCACGAGCCCGGCGGGGCGGGTGCCCGCGGTGCGGGAGCAGGGAAGCCCACGGGGACTCCGGTTCCGGCGTCCGGCTCAGCCCACGGGGGGAGCGCGGCCCGCGCCGCGCGGGGCGCCGCGGCGGGCGCCTCCCGGACGGCGGGCCCGCAGCCGGCCGCGCCGGCGGACCCATCCGCGGGCGCCGGCCCGGCGCCGCCGGCCCCGAGCCACGATCTGGAAGCGGTGATCTCGCAGGCCTCCCGCGAGAGCGGGGTGGATTCCCGCCTGCTGCGCGCGGTGCTGCTGACCGAGTCCGCCGGCCAGCCGCGGGCGGTGTCGCCCAAGGGCGCGGCCGGGCTGATGCAGCTCATGCCGGACACCGCGCGGGCCCTGGGGGTGAAGGACGTCTTCGACCCGTGGCAGAACGTGCGCGCCGGGGCGCGCTACCTGGCGCAGCTGCTGGAGCAGTTCGGCGGTCGGGTGACCCACGCGCTGGCGGCCTACAACGCCGGCCCCGCGGCGGTGGAACGGCACGGGGGGGTGCCGCCCTACCCCGAGACGCGGCGCTACGTGCGGCAGGTCCTGCAGCGCCTGGGGCGCGGATGAGCGGGTTGGAAGGACTTCACGCCGGCCGGATCAGGGGCTGAGAGGTGCGCCGCGCGGCGGCCCGGCGGGCGCGCCGCGGCCGCCCGCCGGAGAGGCCGCGGGCGGCGCATCCGGGCAACGCCCGGGCCGCCAACCGATTGAATTGGGCTCCGGCTCGCCCGGGTCAAGTTCCGCCGCCGGCGGCCGATACTGAGGGAGTCGAGGGAGGGAACCCATGCAGCTGTTCCTGGAGGAACTGAGCCAGATCCTGGCCGAGGAACTGCGGCTGTACGAAGAGCTCTTCTCGCTGAGCCAGGTGGAGCAGCGGCTGCTGGTGGTCAACGACACCAACTCCCTGGACCACTCGCTGGTGGAGATGCGCGCGGTGGTGGCGCGCCTGGAGGCCCTGGGGGAGCGGCGCATGACGCTCTTGGGCCAGCTCTCCGAGCACACTGGCATTGCGCTGGAGCAGCTGACCCTGGAGCGGCTCTCGGAGCTGGCCCAGGGCGCCACCGGGGTGCGCCTGGAGCGGCTGCGCTCCGAGTTCGGCGAGCTCATGGGCCGGCTGCACCGGCTCAACGGCCAGAACCTGCTGCTCATCCGCAACAGCCTGGACATGACCGACCGCGCGGTCCGCCTGATCCTGGGCGAGACCGGCCAGGTGCACTTCTACGGCCAGGCGGGCCAGGGCCAGACCGCCAGCGGGCCGCGGATCCTCAGCCGGAGGATGTAGGCCATGGCCGGACTCATCACCCAGCTCGAGATCGCCCGCCGGGCGCTGCAGGCCGAGCAGAACCTGCTCAGCGTGGTCAGCCACAACATCGCCAACGCCGACACCCCCGGTTACAGCCGGCAGCAGGCGATCCTGGGGGCCACCGACCCGCAGGACTACTTCCCGGGCCAGCTGGGCACCGGGGTGAGCGTCACCGAGATCCGCCGCCTGCGCGAGGGGCTGACCGACGTGCAGCTGCGGCTGCAGAGCGGCAACGCCGGCCGGTGGGGGGTGCGCGAGAGCGTCTTCAACGAGCTGCAGACGGTGTTTCACGAGCCCAGCGACAGCGGCCTGTCGGCGACCCTGGGCAAGTTCTTCAACGCCTACCAGGGCCTGGCCAACAGCCCGGAGGACCCCACCGCCAAGGCCGCGGTGATGAACCAGGCGCAGGCGGTGGTGGACACCTTCCACTCCCTGGCGGCGCAGCTCAAGAGCGTCTCGGACAACGTCAACTCGCAGGCCCAGGGCGACGTCACCAACATCAACCAGTACCTGGGCGAGATCGCCGCCCTCAACCAGCAGATCGTGAACGCCGAGAGCTCCGGGGAGCAGGCCAACGACCTGCGGGACCGCCGGGACGTGCTGCTCGACAACCTGTCCCAGCTGGTGGACATCAGCGTGGACGAGCACACCGCCGGCGAGGTCACGGTGCGGGTGGGCGGGGTGAACCTGGTGGATGGGGTGCAGGCCCGGACCGTCACCGGGGTGAGCACGGTCGCGGGGCAGGTCACGCTGCAGACCTCGGACGGCAGCTCCGCGCCGGTGCTCCGCGGCGAGCTGGCGGCGCTGCAGGAGCTGCGCGACACCACCCTGCCCGGCTACCAGTCGCAGCTCGACCAGCTGGCCTCGGCGCTGGCCACCCAGGTGAACGCCCTGCAGTCCTCCGGGCCCGCGGGAGCCAACGTGTTCACCGGCAACACCGCGGCCAGCCTGGGCCTGGACCCGGCCACCGCGGCCGACCCTTCGCGCCTGGACGCCGGCACCTCCGGCGCGGCCGGGGACAACAGCCTGGCCTTGAAGCTGGCCGGCCTGCGCGACGCGCTCACGATGAGCGGCGGCACCACCACCTTCCAGGGCTACTACGAGGGCCTGGTAGGGGGGGTGGGGGCCGCCGGCCAGCAGGCCACCGACATGAACACCAACCAGACCCTGCTGCTGCAGCAGATCGAGAACCAGCGCAGCTCGGTGAGCGGAGTGAACGTGGAGGAGGAGATGACCCAGCTGCTCGCGGCCCAGAAGTCGTTCCAGGCGGCCAGCCAGCTGGTGACCACCGTGGACACGCTGATGACCACCCTCATCAACATGAAGGCGACGGCCTAGCCATGCGCATCAGCACGCAGATGATCACCGACACCTTCGTGGCCAACCTGCAGGATCAGCAGGCCCGCCTGTACGTCCTGCAGCAGCAGTCGGCCACCGGGAAGCGGATTCTGAACCCCTCGGACGACCCGATCGGCGCCCAGCAGGTGGCCGCGACCCTGGACCGCCTGAGCGCCAACCACCAGTACCAGACCAACGTGTCCGACGCCAGGAGCTTCGTGGAGCAGAGCGCCTCGGTGGCGCAGTCCGCGGGCTCGGCCCTGGACAGCGCCCTGGTGGCGGCCCAGACGGGGGCCAACGACACCGAGAGCGCCGCCGACCGCACGGCGCTCGGGTCGCAGGTGAACCAGCTCCTGGAGGAGGCCCTGGACACGGCCAACGACCGGAGCGTGGGACGCTACACCCTGGCCGGCACGCACACCGCCACCGCCCCGTACGTGGCCTCCCGCGACGCCCAGGGGCAGATCACCGCGGTGGCCCTGGATCCCACGGTCACCCCCGACGCGGTGGACCGGCAGGTAGACGTGGGGAACGTCATCAAGGTCAACCTGAACGGACCCGATATCTTCGGGGGAGGCGGAGCCCCTGCCGGCTCGACCGACTACTTCGCCACCCTGATCCAGTTGCGCGACGCCCTGAACAACAACGACGGCGCCACCGTGCGCTCGCTCATCCCGCAGCTCCAGGCGCTGCACGACCAGGTGCAGGCGCAGGTGGCGGTGGCGGGGTCCATGGCGCAGCGCCTGGACTCGGTCCAGCAGAAGCTGCAGCAGGAGGAGATCGACCTGCAGAGCAACCGGTCGCGCCTGGAGGACGTGGACGTCGCCCAGGTGTCGGTGGACCTGCAGACGCAGGAGAACCTCTACCAGCAGGCCCTCACGGTCGGGAACCGGATCCTGTCGCTGGATCTGAACCGGCTGCTGGGCTGATGGAAGGCGCCCCATGAAGCTCAACAACTCTCAGTTCGGCGAGTTCGAGCTGCCCGAGACGGCGGTGTACGAGTTCCGCCACGGCCTGCTGGGGTTCGAGGAATTGCGCCAGTTCGGGTTCCTGCACCTGGACGAGTTCGCCCCCCTCGACTGGCTGGTGTCGGTGGACGTGCCCGAGATCTGCTTCCCGCTGATCTCGCCGATGCTGCTGCAACCGGGCTACCTGGTGCCCATGGGCGAGGTGGAGCGGCGGGCGCTGGACGCGCGCCCGGAGGACCCGGTGGTCCCCATGGTGATCGTCACGGTGGGCTCGGGAACCCCCCGGGCGACCGCCAACCTGCGCGGCCCCGTCATGCTCAACCCGAAGTCCCGCAAAGGAATGCAGGTGGTGCTCTTCGAGAGCGGGTATCCCGTCCGGGCGGAAATTCCGCTTATCGCGGAGACTCAGACCGTGCGATAATGGGCCCGGGCCGGGCGGTGTGGGGCTCGGCCGCGGAGGCAGGTCGTCATGCTGGTCCTAACACGGAAGTTGGGCGAAAACATCCGCATCGGGGACAACGTGAAGATCACGGTCCTCGAGGTCCGCGGAACCCAGGTCAAGCTCGGCATCGAAGCTCCCCCCGAAGTGATTGTGCATCGCGAGGAGATCTACGAGCGCATCCAGGAGGAGAACCGGCGCGCCGCCAACGCCTCGCCCCTGGACATCAAGGACGCCGCCCGCGTGCTGCGCAAGGTGAAACCCAAGAAGGAGTGAGCCAGGCCAGAATCTGAGCGCCGGACCAAGCCTTGTCCGGCGCATCTCTGTCTCCGACCTCCAGTCCCTCCCGAACTCCTGACGCCTTCCCCAAGTCCCCAAAGCAGCTACACGCTCCTCTCCGAATCCGCTCCAGGTGGCACATCGGTTGCTTTTCAGTAGGGGGCTCACCGGCCCACCCGGATTGGGCCCCGTACGCCGCATTCCGCCCGAGGAACCATGGAGCCGACCGCCAGCATCCTGATGGTCTGCCACAACCACCTGGATCACACCCGCGCGTGCCTGGAGCGGCTCGCGGAGGTGACCCCGGCGGAGCTGTACGAGCTGGTGGTGGTGGACAACGGCTCCACCGACGGCACCCGGGCCTGGCTGGAGCGGCGCCGCGCGGAGCTGCCCCCGGGCCGGCTCACGGTGGTCCCCAGCGACACCAACCTGGGCTTCGTGGACGGCAACAACCTGGCCGCGCAGCACTCCCGCGGCGCCTACCTGGTCTTCCTCAACAACGACACCCTGCCCGCGCCCGGCTGGCTGGAGGCCCTCCTGGAGCTGCCCCGGACCGACCCGTCGGTGGGCGCTGTGGGGGCCAAGCTGCTCAACGCCGACGGCACGCTGCAGGAGGCCGGCGGGATCCTGTTCTCCGACGGCACCGGCTGCAACTACGGCCGGGGGAGCGACCCCGAGCACCCGGAGTTCCAGTACGTGCGCGAGGTGGACTACGGCTCCGGGGCGTGCCTGCTGGTGCGGGCCGAGCTGTTCCGGCAGCTGGGCGGTTTCGACCGCCGCTTCGCCCCCGCGTACTTCGAGGACGCCGACCTGTGCTTCGCGGTGCGCCGCGCCGGCCTGCGGGTGGTGTACCAGCCCGGGGCGGTGGTGGTGCACTTCGAAGGCGTGACCGCCGGGCGGGACACCGCCTCGGGCTTCAAGAGGTTCCAGGAGATCAACCGGCCCAAGTTCACCGCCAAGTGGGCCGCGGAGCTGGCCCGCCAGCCGATGCTGGAGCGCGAGCCGCGCCGGGTGGCCCGGGCCGCGCACCGCGGCAGCGGCGAGCAGGTGCTGCTGTTCCACGAAGTGCCGCCGATGTTCGACCGGGCCTCCGGCTTCCAGCGCATCTTCCACATCGCCCGGCTGCTGACCGAGCGCGGCCACCACGTGACCTGCGCCTGCCTGCACGGGGACCGCTACGAAGGCCTCGACCTGGCCCCGTACATCGCCCGGCTGCGGCGGATGGGGGTGATGGTGGCGCCGCTGGACCGGCCGCTGCCGGGCAACCCGCCGCGGGTGGACCCCGCCGCGGCCATGTCCCGGCTGCTGCGCGAGCGCGACTACGACGCCGCGCACCTGCCCTTCTACGAGTCCGCGCTGCGCATCCTCCCCAAGCTCATCGAGGAGAGCCCCCGCACCCGGATCGTGATCGACTCCATGGACCTCGACTTCCTGCGCCAGGCGCGGCGCGCCCGCCAGGAGGACGTCCCGGCGGCGTGGGCGGCCTTCCTCACCATGCAGGCCCGCGAGCTGGCGGCCTACCGCACCGCCAACGTGGTGCTGACCGTGACCGAGGACGACCGGCGGGCGCTCCTGGAGTACCTCCCGGACCGCGACGTGCGGGTGGTCCCGGACACCTACCGGGTGGAGGAGCGCGAACCGGGCTTCGAGGCCCGCCGCGACCTGCTGTTCCTGGGCGGCTTCCGCCACCAGCCCAACGTGGACGCGGTGGCCTGGTTCCACGCGTGCGTCTGGCCGCGCGTGCGGCGGCGCCTGCCGGGGGTGCGCTGGCTGGTGGTGGGCGACCGCCCGCCGGCGGACGTGCAGCGCCTGCACGGCGGCGACGTGGTAGTGACCGGCCACGTGCCGGACCTGGCCCCGTACCTCCTGGGGGCGCGCGTGGCGGTGGCCCCGCTGCGCTACGGCGCGGGCATGAAGGGCAAGATCGCGATGGCCCACGGCCACGGGCTGCCGTGCGTCACCACCCGGGTGGGGGCGGAGGGCATGGAGCTGGTGGAGGGCCGGGACATCCTGGTGGCGGACGACCCCGAGGAGTTCGCCGCGGCGGTGGAGCGGCTGTACACCGACCGCGAGGCGTGGGCGACGCTGTCGCGCTCCGGGCGGGAGATCGTGGGGCGCCGCCACGGGGACGAGACCATCGCCGCGCTGCTGGAGTCGGCGCTGCAGGTGGGTGCGGGGCGCCCCGCCCACGGCGGCGACCTGCGGCGCCCGGTGGACCTGGCGGAGGCCATGAGCCGCGCCCACCGCGCGCTCCAGAGCGGCTCGCCGGAGGCCGCCGAACAGATCTTCGAGGCCTGCCTCTCGGCCCAGCCCGGGCTGGCCGGGGCGGTGGCCGGCGTGGCGCTGGCGCGGACCGCGCGGGGCGACGCCCGCGGCGCGGCCGAGTTGCTCCGCGCCCACCTGGGGTCCACGGC
>DATKKS010000080.1:0-15007 GCA_035542815.1 Saccharimonadales bacterium (SeqCode)
AACTTGACCGCCGTCAAGTTCTCAGGCGGGAGACTCCCCGGCGGCCTGGCGCAGCAGCGCCCGGTCCCGGACGCGGATGGAGGCGCGGGAGAGGGTGATGATCCCGCGCTGCGCGAAGGCGCGCATCACCCGGGAGAAGGTCTCGGGGGTGGTGCCGATCATCCGCGCCATGTCCTGGCGGCGGAGGTGGCGCGCGTGGAGCACCTCGGGCTCGAGCGCCCGCCGGTTGTCCTCGAGCAGGTTGAGCAGCAGGCGCGCGGCGCGCTGCCGGACGGGCCGGTGGAGGAGGTCCATCATCAGGTCTTCGGAGGCCCGCAGCTCCCGGGCCAGCTTGGTCAGCAGGAGGTTGGCCAGCTCGGGCAGGTCCCGCAGCAGCTCCCGGATGGTGGCCGCGGGGATGATGCAGATGCTGGAGTCCTCCACCGCCTCGGCGTTGGCGGCAACCGGCTCCCCGGCCAGCAGCGGGCGGTAGCCGAGCATCTCCCCCGGGCCCAGGAGCCGGATCACCTGCTCCTCGCCGTCGTCCCCGGTGCGGAACACCTTGACCCGGCCCGAGCGGACCACATAGAGCGCGTGGGGTGGGGTGTTGGCGGCGAAGATGAGCTGCCCGCGCCGGAACAGGTGAGTGGCCTTGTCCTGGTCGAGCCGGTCCCCGGCCAGGGTCCCCAGGCCACATCTTTGCCCGGTGGCTCGCCGCTGACACACGGCGCAGCGGTTGGCGGAGGGAGTTGCCATAACTGCTGTGATTCTACCACTTGGAGGCCGCCGGGCGCACCCGCGCGGAGCCACCGGCGGGCCGCCGCGAACCGGCCAGCGTCGGGTACCTCCGTGGGGCGTTGGTCATTCGCCAGCCGGTCCCGCCCGGCCCGATCCGGAAATGGCCCGGCGGCCCCGCGCCGAAGGGCGCGAGGCCGCCGCGGGGGCCGAGGGCGGCTAGGAGCCGTCCAATTTGGCGGTGTTGGCCGGCAGGGCCGGCAGCGACAGGCTCGCGGGGGTGGCCGCGATGCTGGTGGGGGCGCCGGACGGATCGTAGCCGCGCGCCTTGGCCATGAACGACTCGATGGTCTCCCGGAACTTCGTGGGATCCACGCCGTTGGCCTGCAGCGTCTGGTCGACGGCGTCACGGATGGCCTGCCGTGCGTCGGTCCCGGCGGGGACGTTCTTGAGCGCGTCGCTCACCGCGGAGCTGATCTTGTCATCCAACGCCGAGAGCTTGTCCTCGCCTCCGACCAGGTCGGCCAGCTCGGACTTGAGTTCCGCAGGCATGGAGGCCAGGCCGCCCGCGGGCGGGGTGGTGCCCTGGCCGGCCCCCAGGGCCTGCGCCCGGTGGTGGTGATGGTGGTGGGGGGTGGACGTGGCGGAGGTCACCGAGGTGGCGGTGGCGGCGAGGTAGTCGCTGGTGGACGTCCCCACGGATCCGATCGACGACATGGCAGACTCCTCCTGGCACGGGGTGCAGGGTGCGGTCGGGTTCTGCGCTCGGGGGTCGGACCTTGCGCGTGGCTAGGGAATGCGGGCGGTCGGGGGGTCGGTCCTGGCGCCTGTGCCCAGCATGATCGGCGGGTGAGGGCGCATCTTGAGTGCGAGTTGGGGCCGGGCCGGCTGCCCCCGGCTTCCGGCGAGCCTGGGCGGCCGGGCGACCCCGGGCTGGCGGCCGGCCCGGGCTTCCGACGGGCCGCTTGCCGGGGCGCCCCTTGTGCTATCGTACCCCTCTGAATCCCCACGCGCGCATGGCCTTATCCTCGGGAGGGAACCGCCCATGATGTCCGCTTCCCGGTCCGCTGCCGCGGCGTTGGCGCTGCTCATGATCACCGGCCTGCTGCCCGGCCCCGCCCGGGCCCAGACGGCCCCGCCGCCGCCCCCGCCGGCGCCCGGGGCTCCCGTCCCCGCGCCCCCGCCGGCGGAGCCGCCGCGCGAGCTGCGCCCGCGGGACCTCAAGGCCCTGCACTGGCGGTCGGTGGGCCCGGCCAACACCGGCGGGCGGGTCTCGGACATCGCCGCGGTGGACAAGGACCCGTCCACGATCTACGTGGGCCTGGGCACCGGCGGGGTGCTCAAGACCGACAACCACGGCACCACCTGGAAGCCGGTGTTCGACGCCCAGCCGGTGGCCTCGGTGGGCGCGGTGGCGGTCTCGCAGCTCAACCCCAAGGTGGTGTGGGTCGGCACCGGCGAGGGCAACAGCCGCAACAGCTCCTCCTGGGGCGACGGGATCTACAGGTCCACCGACGGCGGCGCCACCTGGCAGCACCTGGGCCTCACCGAGACCCGCGACATCGCGCGCATCGCGCTGGACCCGCGCAGCGACGACGTGGCCTACGTGGCGGCCCTGGGGCACCTGTGGGGCCCCAACCCGGAGCGCGGCATCTACAAGACCGCCGACGGCGGCCGGACCTGGCAGGCGGTGCTCCAGGTGGACGACCACACCGGGGGCATTGACGTGCTGGTGGACCCCTCGGCCCCGGGCACGGTGTACGCGGCCCTGTGGGCGCGGCAGCGCAGCCCCTACGGCTTCGTGGCCGGCGGGACCACCGGCGGCATCTTCAAGTCCACCGACGCGGGCAAGGCCTGGAAGAAGCTCACCGAGGGCCTCCCGGCGGAGATGGGCCGCATCGGGCTGGACCTGTGGCGCAAGAACCCGCGGGTGCTGTACGCGGTGGTGGAGTCCGACCTGGGCGGCAGCGGCAACCTGTCCGACCTGCGCAGCCGCGCCGGCGGGGTGTTCCGGACCGACGACGGCGGGGCCCACTGGCGCCGCATGTCCGACCTCGCGCCGCGGGGGTTCTACTTCGGCAAGGTGCGCATCGACCCCGCCGACGACCAGCGGATCTACATCCTGGGCTTCACCACGGCGGTCTCCGACGACGCCGGCAAGACCTTCCTCAACACCGGCTCGCGCGACGTGCACGCCGACTGCCACGCGATGTGGATCGACCCCGGCAACCCGCGCCACATCCTGATGGGCACCGACGGGGGCATCTACTTCTCCTACGACCGCGCGCGCACCTGGGAGTTCGTGAACAACGTGGCCATCGGCGAGTTCTACAACGTGGCCTACGGCATGGACAGCCCGTACACGCTGTGCGGCGGGCTGCAGGACGACGGCTCGTGGTGCGGGCCGTCGGCCACCCGGCGGCAGAGCTTCGAGGAGGACCGCAAGAACTCCTGGGGCATCGGCAACTGCGACTGGAGCTTCGTCAACGGCGGGGACGGCTTCTGGACCGCGATCGACCCCACCGACGCCCGGATCATCTACGCCGAGTCGCAGGGCGGGCGGATCACGCGGGTGGACCTGGCCAGCGGCAAGCGCCGGAGCCTGCGGCCGGAGGCCAAGGAGGGCACGCCGGCTTTCCGGTTCAACTGGAACACCCCGTTCGTGATCTCCCACCACGACCCGCACACGCTGTACCTCGGGGGCAACGTGCTGTTCCGGCTGACCGACCGGGGCGAGCGCTGGGAGGCCGCCTCGCCGGACCTCACCACCCGCGACCCGGCCAAGATGGCGACCGCCGGGTCCGCCGCCGAGGCCTACTGCACCATCGTGGCCATCTCGGAATCGCCCCTGGACCCGGCCGTGATCTGGGCCGGGACCGACGACGGCAACGTGCAGGTGACCCGCGACGGGGGCCGCACCTGGACCAACGTGGCCCCCAACCTGCCGGGGCTCCCGCCCAACCTGTGGGTCTCGCGCCTGGACGCCTCGCACTTCCAGGCGGGCCGCGCGTACGTGGCGGTGGACGGCCACCGCAGCGAGAACTTCCACCCCTACCTGTTCGTGACCGAGGACTTCGGGCAGACCTGGAAGCCGCTCGCGGGCGGGCTGCCGGAGGGCGGGCCGGTGAAGGGCCTGCGGGAGGACCCGGTGAACCCCGACCTGCTGTTCGTGGGCACCGAGTTCGGGCTGTTCCTGTCGCTGGACCGCGGCGCTCACTGGATGCCCATGAAGGAGGGGCTGCCCACGGTGTCGGTGGACGACATCCAGGTGCACCCGCGCGAGCACGACCTGATCCTGGCCACCCACGGGCGCAGCCTGTGGGTGATGGACGACATCTCGGCCCTGGAGCAGCTGACCCAGGAGAAGCTGCAGGCCGAGGCGGTGCTGTTCGAGCCGCGCCCGGCCACCGAGTTCTACTACGGCAACTCCGGGGGGTCCCTGGGGGCCAAGCTGTTCAAGGGCAAGAACCCGCCCTTCGGGGCGCTCATCCACTACTACCTCAAGAGCGCGGAGCCGCAGGCGGTGAAGCTGACCGTGGAGGACGCCCGCGGCCGCCGGGTGCGCGAGCTGGAGGCGAGCGCGAGCCCGGGCATCAACCGCGCCGTATGGGACCTCCAGGGTGAGCCCACCGAGTCGCTCAGCGCGGGCGGCGGGGGCGGCGAGGGCGAGGGCCGCGCCCAGCCGCAGTACGTGCCGCCGGGCGACTACACGGTGAGCCTGTCCTATGGGGACAAGCCCGCGGGCAAGGTCAAGCTCAAGGTGCAGGCGCTGGCGGGGGTGCACGAGGGGGAGTTCGTGGCCCCTTAGCCGTCCTGGAGAGGGGGGCGCCGGCGGCCGCGTTCGCTTGCGAACGCCTTTGCAGTGCGAGTTGGGTTGCAACCGCCGAATCCCGCGGCTTTTGAGCGGCATCCCATCCAGTGGCCCATGTCTTCTGGCCGCCTACCGGAGGACCCTCATGGACAAGCGTTACCATCCGAACCGCTCCGGGCTGTGCGTGCCCGCCGGGGCGCTGGCTCTGGCCCTGGCCCTGCTGGTGCCGGCGAGCCGTGCGGCGGCCCAGACCTGGAACGAGCTGGGCGATGCCGGGAGCCTCATCCCCTCCGCCCAGCACACCGTGGGCAGCGGCCCGCTCACCACGATCCGCGGCAGCCTGTCCAGCGGCACCGACATCGACCTGTACTGCCTCACGGTGACCGACCCGACGAACTTCTACGCCCACCTCCTGTGCACCGTGAGCCAGGACGTCCACCTGTGGCTCTTCAACGCCAGCGGCTACGGCGTGGCCCATGACGACGGCTGCCAGGCCAGCCTCACCGGCGTCTGGGCGCCCCTGGTGCCGTCGGCCGGGACCTACTACCTGGCGGTGGGCGGTTGGGGCGCCCTGGCCCTGAACGGGAGCCAGAGCCTGTGGACCTTCTCGGCCGGCAACCCCATCATCGGCCCGCGCGCGCCGGACGGGCCGGGGGCGGCGCTCCCGCTCACCGGCTGGAGCGGCGGGAGCCTGGGTCCGCTGGGTCCCAACTACTCGGTGTCCCTGAACGGCGCCACGTTCTGCGACCAGACCACCCCGAGCACGGCCCACAGCTGGGGGGCGCTCCGGACGATCTACCGCTAGCCGGAAGGCAGTATCGCGGAGCACCGGGAATCTCCGGCGAGCGGCCGGCCCATGGGCCGGCCGCCCACCTCGCGACACCCACACAGGCCGCTTCGCGCTGCCGGGGCACGCGTCACCGCCCCGGGCGCTCAGGAGCGAGCCGATGGACGCGGCCGACCCGCAGAGCCCCGAGTTCTACCGCCTCGCGATGGACCTCGCCCCGTGGGGCATCCTCCTGGCGGACGCCGCCGGCACGATCCTCTACGTCAACCGCGAGATCCTCCGCCTCTTCGACTACCGCCGCGAGGACCTCCTCGGCCGCCCGGTCGAGATGCTGGTCCCGGCGCGCTTCCGCGGCCAGCACCCCGCCTTCCGCAAGCTCTACGCCCACGACGCCACGCCCCGCCCGATGGGCGCGGGCCGGGATCTCCACGGCCGGCGCCGGGACGGCAGCGAGGTGCCGGTGGAGATCGGGCTCAATCCCATCCGCACCGAGCGGGGCACGTTCGTCCTGAGCTCCGTCGTGGACATCACCGGGCGGCGCCGGATCGAGGCCCAGCTGCGGCAGTCCCAGAAGATGGAGACCATGGGGATGCTGGCGGGCGGGATCGCGCACGACTTCAACAACGTCCTCCACGGGATCATCGGGCACGCCGAGCTGGCCCGGCGGGCGGCGGGCCAGGACGCGGAGCTGCGCCAGGACCTCGAGCGCATCCTGGAGGCCGCCGAGCGCGGGCGGCAGCTGGTGCAGCGGATCTCCGGGTTCAGCCGGCAGGGCGAGACGCTGCGCGTGCCGACGCGGCTGGAGGGCCCGGTGCGGGAGGCGGTCCGGCTGCTGCACGCCTCGCTGCCCAAGGACATCGAGATCCGGGAGCTGCTGGACCCCAACGCCCCGACGGTGCTGGCGGACGAGACCCAGATCCACCAGGTGGTGATGAACCTGGCGACCAACTCCGCGCACGCCATGCCCGAGGGCGGTCCGCTGGAGCTGGGACTGGGGCGCTTCGAGGTGGACGCGGAGTTCGCGAAGACGCACCCCGACCTCCGGCCGGGGCCGCACGCGCAGCTGAGCGTGACCGACGGCGGCGAGGGGATGCCCGCGGAAGTGCTGGCGCGCGCGCAGGAGCCGTTCTTCACCACCAAGCCGCCGGGCACCGGGACCGGGCTGGGGCTGTCCGTGGTGCGGGGCATCGTCCAGGGGATGGGCGGGGCGCTCGAGATCCGGAGCCGCCCGGGCCAGGGCACGCGCGTGGACATCTACCTGCCGGCCGCACCGGCCGGGCCGTTGCCGGCGGCTCCCGGGGCGCCGGATCGCGCGGCCGGGGCGCCCAGCGTGCTGCTGGTGGAGGACGAGCGCGACCTGGCGATCATGCTGCGCCGCCAGCTCGAGGAACTGGGCTACCCCACGATGGTGTTCACCTCGAGCCTGGAGGCGCTGGCGGAGTTCCAGGCCCATCCCGGCCGCTACGACGTGCTGATGACCGACAACAGCATGATCCGGATGTCCGGCCTGATGCTGGCGGCGGAGATCCGGCGCATCCGGCCGGACCTGCCGGTGATCCTGGTCTCCGGCGCGGCTTCCGCGCTGGAGCCCGAGGCGCTCGAGGCCAGCGGCGTCACGCGGGTCCTGCCCAAGCCCTGCACGTCGCGGGAGATGGAGCAGGCGCTGCGGGCGGTGCTGCCGGCCCGCTAGCCGGCGGGCCGCGGCCCGGAGCTCCGGGAAAAACGCAGCCAACGCGCGCGGCGGCTCCTGATATACTACCCGCGCATGAATTCCCACCCGACCTTCGAGTTCCACGTCTCCCGCGCCGCGCGCGACCGCCACGCCTTCGACCAGCAGCTCTTTGCCATCACCGGCAACGTGGTGTTCGCCGACGTGGATGCCGCGCGCGAGTTCGCCCACCGCATGAACACCGCGCGCGACACCGGCCGGCACCCCGAGCGCACCGTGCACCCCGGGGCGCTGTACGCCATGGGGCTCATCGACGAGGCGCTCCACGCGGTGGTGTCGCTCTACCGGCAGCAGCGCGACCCGCGCTCCCTCACCGACGCGCTGGGGTGGTTCGAGGCGCGCCTGGGCCGCGAGGCCCTCGACCGCACCCTGCTGGCGTTCTCCGACGAGTTCCCGGTGGTGTCGGTGTACCGCGGGGAGCAGACCGCGCAGGCGTGGCTCATGGGCGCCACCGGTGGCGTGCCGCACCGGGCGGTGGCGCTCGAGGAGATGCTGCTGCTGTGGCTGGCCAACCTGAACCCCGCCTTCCGGCCCTTCGGGGAGCTGTTCGACGACGACGCCCTCGGCACCCGCACCGCCTACCGGGACATCACCGGCGCGCTGCGCGCCTACTTCGAGACCCGCCCCCGCTTCGGCCCGGAGCAGCAGAACCTGGTGGACCTGCTGCGCGCGCCGGCGCTGGCCTCGCCCGACTCGCTCGAGGGCCAGCTGGCCTTCATCCGGGACCGCTGGGAGGCGCTCCTGGGGGACTTCCTGCGCCGCCTGCTGATGGCCCTCGACGTGCTCAAGGAGGAGGAGATCGCCATCTTCCTGCGCTACCACCCGGCGCCGTTCTTCACCGGCGGCCCGCCGGGCCTCGGCCCCTCGGGCCGCGAGTGGGTGCTCTCGTACGCCGGGCTGGAGCCGGAGTACGAGCGCTTCAGCCGGGACCTGGACTGGATGCCGCGCACGGTGCTGATCGCCAAGTCGGTGTACGTGTGGCTGGACCAGCTCTCGCGGCGGCTGGGGCGGGGCCTGCGGCGCCTGGACGAGATCCCCGACGAGGAGCTGGACCTCCTGGCGCGCCGCGGCTTCAACGCGCTGTGGCTGATCGGGGTGTGGGAGCGGAGCCGCGCCTCGGAGCGCATCAAGCGGCTGTGCGGCAACCCCGAGGCGGTGGCCTCGGCCTACTCCCTGGACGACTACGTGATCGCCCGCGACCTGGGCGGGGAGGAGGCCTTCGCGAACCTGCGGGACCGGGCGTGGGCCCGCGGCCTGCGGCTGGCCAGCGACATGGTGCCCAACCACGTGGGCGTGGACGCGCCGTGGGTCATCCAGCACCCGGACTGGTTCATCCAGCTGGGGCACGCGCCCTATCCCGCGTACCGGTTCGAGGGCCCCGACCTCTCGACCGACGGGCGCGTGGAGATCAAGATCGAGGACCACTACTTCGACCGCACCGACGCGGCGGTGGTGTTCCGGCGCCGGGACCGCTGGACCGGCGATGTCCGCTACCTCTACCACGGCAACGACGGCACCGGCATGCCGTGGAACGACACCGCCCAGCTCAACTACCTGAACCCCGAGGTGCGCGAGGCGGTGATCCAGACCATCCTGCACGTCGCGCGCCAGTTCTCCATCATCCGCTTCGATGCCGCCATGACCCTGGCCAAGCGCCACTACCAGCGGCTGTGGTTCCCCGAGCCCGGCTCGGGCGGGGCCATCCCGACGCGCGCCGAGCACGGGCTCACCAAGGCCGAGTTCAACGCGGCGATGCCCGCCGAGTTCTGGCGCGAGGTGGTGGACCGGGTGGCGGCCGAGGCCCCCCACACGCTGCTGCTGGCGGAGGCCTTCTGGCTCATGGAGGGCTACTTCGTCCGCACCCTGGGGATGCACCGGGTGTACAACAGCGCGTTCATGAACATGCTGCGCGACGAGGAGAACGCCAACTACCGGAGCGTCATCAAGAACACCCTGGAGTTCGACCCCGAGGTGCTCAAGCGCTACGTGAACTTCATGAGCAACCCCGACGAGCGCACCGCGGTGGACCAGTTCGGCAAGGGCGACAAGTACTTCGGCATCTGCACCCTGATGGCCACCCTGCCCGGCCTGCCGATGATGGCGCACGGGCAGATTGAGGGTCTCACCGAGCGGTACGGCATGGAGTACCGCCGCGCCTACTACGACGAGCAGCCCGATCCGTGGCTGGTGGCCCGCCACGAGCGCGAGATCTGCCCGCTGCTGCAGCGCCGCTACCTGTTCGCGGAGGCCCGCGACTTCCTGCTGTACGACTTCTTCACCGCCGAGGGCTGGGTGAACGAGGACGTGTTCGCCTACTCCAACCGCCGCGGCCGGGAACGGGCCCTGGTGGTCTACCACAACCGTTACGCCAGCACCCGCGGCTGGATCCGGGTGTCGTGCGCCTTCGCCGAGAAGGGCCCCGACGGCGCCCGGGCGCTGCGGCAGCGGACGCTGGGGGAGGCCCTGGGGCTGGGCACCGGGCCGGACGACTTCGTCGCCTTCCGCGACGCCCGGGGCGGGCTCGAGTACCTGCACCGCGCGCGCGACCTGGTGGAGCGCGGGCTGCCCCTCAAGCTGGACGCCTACACCTGCCACGTGTTCCTGGACTGGCGGGACCTGGGCGGCCGGGAGCGGCCGTGGGCGGCGCTGTGCGAGCTGCTCGCGGGCCACGGCGTGCCCAGCCTGGACGACGCGCTGCGCAAGGTGGAGCTGCAGCCGGTGCACGCCGCGCTCCGGGCGCTGCTGGAGCCGGCGCTGGCGGAGGCGCTGGCCGCAGGCGCGGGCGGCGCTGCGGGCGCTGCGGGTGCTGCGGGCGCGGCCAGGGCCGGCCCTGCCGCTTCCGGGACCGGCCTGGGAGCGCTGGTGGACCTGGCGCTGGAGCGCGCCCGGACCCTGCTGGACGAAGGCCGGCGCTTCGCCTCGAGCCCCGGCGGGCTGGCCGCCGGGCTGGGGCCGGGCCTGGAGTGGCGCGGCGAGCCCGAGGCGGTGGCGCGCGGGCTGCGCCAGCGGCTGCAGGCGGCCACCCGGCTGCCCGGGCTGGAGCGGCACTTCCGCGCCCCCTGGCCCCCCGAGGCGCGCGAGGTGCTGCCGGCGGCGGCGCCCGCAGGGCCGGCAGCCGCGCCGGCCCCTCCGTCTCCGGCGGATGCGAGCGGCGGGGCGCCCGCCGCGAGCGGCGCGGCCGATGCGGCCCCCGCGAGTCCCGCGGCGGTGTGGGCCACGGTGCTCGCCTGGGCCGCGATCGAGGCCCTGGGCGCGCTCCAGGATCCGGAGCAGCCCGCGCGCGCCGCGACCCCGCTGTTCGACGCGCTCAGGCTCAACGAGCCCTTGGCCGACGCGCTGGCCGCGCTGGGGCTCGCGGGCGAGGAGCGCTGGCGGGCCGCGGCGCGGGTGCGCGCGGCGTTCGCCCACGCCGAGCGGGCGCCCGGCGCGGCGCCGCTGCCGGGCCGGGCCGGGCCGGCCTTCGCCTGGCTGCGGGACCCGCACGTGGCGTGGGTGACCGGGGTCCACGAGCACGGGGGAGTGCAGTACTTCGTGAAGGAACCCTTTGAGCGGCTGCTGTGGTGGATGGCGCTGCCCGCGCTGCTGGGCGCGGCCGCCGGCCCGCAGCCGGACGCCGCCGCGCTCGCGGCGGTGGAGCGCCAGCTCGAGGCGTGGCAGCGCGCCGCCGCGGAGGCCGGCTACCGGGTGGACACGCTGTTCGAGGGGGAAGAGCCGCCACATTGACGCTTGCCACCCTCCCCGCGTTGTGATTCTCTGTACCGCAAGTTGCCGCAGGCCGCCCGGCGAGTTCGCGATTTTCCAATTACCCCGACACACAGGCCACCTCTCGGCTCCGGCCGTTCCCCGCCGCGCCGTGGACGACCAGCATGGGCACGCTACCCGCGAACGCCGCAGCCATCATCCGCGAGGCCGCCAAGAGCCCCCTGGGCATCGTGGCGCTGATGGTGCTCGCCCTGGGGGTGCTGGCCTCCATCTTCTTCCGGCAGGCCTCCGAGCGCGCCCGGGTCGGGATCTTCGCGCTGCTGGTGCTGGGTGTGGCCGGCTTCGCGGTGGCGGCCATGCGCGCCACCAACGAGGCCACCCGCCTCGCCGCCGGCGTCCGCCCCATCGCGCAGTTCGTGGTGCGCGGCTTCGTCACCGACCGGCAGACCCGCCAGACGCTGGAGGGAGTGAAGATCCTGGCGGCCGGCACGCCGCTGGAGATCACCTCCGGCGACGACGGCCGGATCCTGGGCACGCTGCGCGACGTCCCCCCCGGCGCCATCCTCGAGTTCACCGCGCACAAGCCCGGCTACCTCACCTGGCGCAAGCAGTACCTGGTCAGCTCCGGCACCGAGGGCGCGGAGATCGAGGTCGAGATGGAGCGCGATGCGCACTGAGCGCGCCGGCGCGTGCGCCGCCCGCGCGGGCCGGCTGGCCTGCGTCCTGGCGCTGCTGGCGCTCCCGGCAGGCCCGGGGCGGGCGGGCGACATCGCGGTCCGGGGCGCGGTGCGCTGCCTGGCGAAGGCCGGGAGCGGCGAGGAGGAGCCGGTCGGGGGGATCGTGGTCTATCCACAAGACCGGCCGGACCTGGCGGTCGAGACCTCGACCGGCGGCTTCTTCGAGATCCGCATCCCGTCCAAGGCCCTGGTGGGCCGCCACCACGAGCTGCTGTTCGCGGCCCCCGGCCGGCTGGTGGGGCTGGCGCCCCTGGACGTGAGCGAGGACCGGCTGGAGCGCTGGGGCAAGCTCACCGTGTACCGCCCCAGCCCGGTGGTCCTGGACGCCGCGTGCGCCGCGCTGGACTCGGTCACCCGCCCCGACGCGGTGGTGAAGACTCTCGACCGGCTCCGGGCCAACGCCCCGCCGGAATCCCGGTCCGGAGCCAAGGCCGGCTTCGCCTCGTCCGCGGCGGGGATCGTGGGGGGGCTGGTGGCCCACCTCGCGGGGGCGCCGGCGGGCCCGCCCTCCCCGGGCGACACCCTGCACGTTATCTCGGAGGCGCCCTCGCTGGCCATCCAGCGCGGCCTGTTCTGGCTGGGGCAGTCCAGCCTCGCGCCGGACATCGGCTTCTCCCTGGCGCCCATCGAGGACTACGACCAGGCGGCGCTGTGGAACGCCTCGGCGCTGCCCTTCGCCCCCACGCAGGAGGTGATGATCGAGGCCGGCTCGGAGCGGCTGATCCGCGCCGCCGGGAGCTTCCGCCTGGCGGACGGGCTCGCGGTGGGGGTGGGTTCGGTGCTGCTGTCGCCCACCCAGGGGCGCCGGGTGCAGCTCCAGGACGGCAGCACCGAGTCGCCCGGCCTGCCGTTCACCGAGAGCCTCACCACGCTCGGAGTGGGCCGGGCGCTGTCGCCGTGGCTGGCGGTGGGGGCGGCCGCGCGGCTGGCCATCCTGGGGCGCGACCTGCCGCTGGCGTACGTGGACCACCCGTTCGCCGACCCGCCCAGCCGGCAGCTGGTGTCGAGCTGGAGCTGGCGGCACGCGGTGGACCTCGACTTTTCGGCTACGGTGCGGCCAGCGCCGGGGCTCAAGGTGGCGGCGGTGGCCATGAACGTGCTCGGCTCCGAGAAGTTCTACGGCTGGGAGCACGTGCCCTCGATCCGGGGCGCCGGGTTCGGGGCGAGCCTCGAGCGGGGGAGGCTGCGGCTGGGGGGGCAGGCGAACCTGCGGGAGGGGGAGATCCCGAGCTTCTCGGCGGGGCTGGGGTGGCGCGTGGCGGGATCGGTGGTGGTCTCGGGCGGGGCGGCCTCGCTCGACCAGGCGTGGCAGGCCGGTCTGGCGTGGCGCTCAATTCAATATCGCTATATCAATAGCGAGAGCCTGGGAAACATCCACAGCTTGATATTGCGCGTGAGGCTGTAGTATCCTTATGTCCTGTGGCTGGCCGCCTGACTCATTCTCCGGAGCCTGGAGGCCCCCACCCATGTGCATTCACCACCGCATCGCAGCCGTCCTGCTTCTCGCCCTCGCCGCGTTTCCGGCGGCGTCGGCCCAGGCCGCCACGCTGGTCTTGCCGGTCACCATTCGAGACCTGACCCCGGCCACCAACCCGGACTTCGAGGACGTCATCGCGGACGACCGGGGCATCGTGCAGAACACCCTGGGCGCCGACGGGAAGCCGGTCTACGCGCACGGCGCCAACCCCACCGTGACCGTCCACAGCCAGACCACCTACGACCAGTGGTACCACGACACTCCGGGGGTCAACATCCCGATCGCCCAGAGCCTCACCCTGGACGACGCCGGGCACCCCGGGACGTACTCCTACAGCAACTTCAGCTTCTTTCCCATCGACGGCCAGGGATTCGGCAACTACGACGGCACCGGCCACAACTTCCACTTCACCCTGGAGATGCACACCGTCTTCACCTACCAGGGCGGGGAGACGTTCAACTTCCTGGGTGACGACGACGTGTGGGTGTTCGTGAACAAGCAGCTGGCCCTCGACCTCGGCGGCGTGCACGGGGCGGAGGCCGGCTCGGTGAACCTGGACGCCATGGCCGGCGCCCTGGGCATCAGCACCGGCAACGACTACAACCTGGACTTCTTCTTCGCCGAGCGCCACACCGTGGCCTCGGAGATCCAGGTCGAAACCTCGCTGCAGCTGCGCCAGGTCCCCGGCGTGCCGGAGCCCGGCACGAAGGCCTCGGTGCTGCTGGGGCTGGCGCTCCTGAGCGGCACCGCGGTGCTGCGGAGGCGTGGCTAGCCGCAGCGCTGCAGCCGCGGCTTACGATCCGGCTGTGGATGCCGCGTTCCAGGCCATCGCCGAGCCCAATCGGCGCCGCATTCTCCAGATCCTGGCCGAGTCGGACGAGCTGTCGTCCGGCGAGATCGCGGCGCACTTCCGCCAGACCCCGGCGGCCGTCTCCCAGCACCTCGGGGTGCTGGAGCAGGCGCGACTGGTGGCCATCCGGAGGGAGGGGGCCCGGCGCCTGTACCGGCTGCGCGAGGAGGGCTTCCGGGAGCTGCGCGAGTTCATCGAGGGCTTCTGGGAGCAGGGCCTGGCGCGGCTGAAGAGCGCGGCGGAAGCCCGGCCCGTGCGCCCCGAGCGGCGCGGGCGCAAGCCCGGAAAGCCACGCCCCCATGCAGCCCGAGCCCAACGGCGCCGTCGAGCTTGAGATCTGGATCGCCGCGCCGCCGGAAGCGGAGAGAACCGGAGCCGCCACGCCGAGGGCTGGGCCCACTGCACGGCGCGACTCATGCCCGTGGCCGAGGGCGGCGAGCCCGGGCCCGATGCGCTGGCCTCGCCCGGCGTCTCCCATGGGTAGGCGGCCCGGCCCTCCCTCGAACCCGGCCGATGCCGGCGCCCAGGCTCACGCGGCGCGCAGCGCGCGCAGGATGCTGAGCGCCCCCGCCGCGAGGATGATGGCGCCCGCGATCCGGGCCACCCGCCGGGGCCGCAGAGCCAGCCGCTCCACGGTGATCCCCGCCGCCACCGCGGTCATGACGCCCAGGTCCATCACCCCGCACACCAGCAGCGCCGCCATGTAGCCGGCGCAGCACAGGCCGCAGTGCGCGCCCAGGCGGAGGCCCTCCCGCCAGGCGTCGCGCGCGCCCCGGACCCGCGGGGCCCCGCAGGCCGGCCCGCTGCGGCAGCAGGCCAGGTGCCGGGCCTTCCAGTCCGTCAGCTGGACGCCGCCGGCGAGCAGCAGGGCAACCCCCGCGGCGGCGGGCGCCCAGCGCGAGAGGCTTGGCCAGCGCATCTCGGCGGCGGCGAGCGCCAGGCCCGGCGGGTAGACGCACGCGCCCAGGACGGCCCACACGCAGAAGTACCCGGCCGCCGCGACCGCCGCCAGCCCGGCGTCGCGGAGGGCTCCCGTCCCGGGCGGGGCGCGCCGGCTCCACAGCACCGGCACGAGCGACGGCAGCATCATCGCCAGCATCATCACGACCCACATGCCCAGGAACGTGGCCGCCGCGCCGGGCCAGCTCTGCCCCGGCATCCGCATCCACGCCATGGACATGGTCCAGGCCCCGGGCATGG
>DATKKS010000081.1:0-3820 GCA_035542815.1 Saccharimonadales bacterium (SeqCode)
GGCGTGAGCTGAATGCCCAGCCGCACCACCGCTGCCTGGTGCAGCGCCACCTGGGCGAAGCAATAGCGCACGTAGTTGGTCAGCCGGTCGGTGCGCGCGGCGTCCAGGGTCAGCCGGTAGCTCACCTTCCGCTCCAGCGAGCCCCGCACCGTCAGGTACACGCGGTCGAAGTCGAACACGTTGTGACCGGGCAACTGCTTGATGTCGTCGTTCCAGCGGAAGAAGACCAGCCCGTCCACGCTGGGGCGGGGCGGTCCGGCCGGCGGGGGCGGGGCGAGCTTGCGGACGGCCGCCAGGGAGTCCAACAGCTCCTGGCGCAGCTGCTGGAGGTCCGCCGCGGAGCGGTTCTCGCCCCCCGCCGGGCTCTGCTGGGCCAGCGCCGCGCACGCGGCGACCATCGTCAGCACCACTGCAAGCACTGCGGTCTTCCAGGTCACGGTCCCCTCCGAACACGCCGCGGTTCGCGCTGAGTGCGCCCGGCAGGGCGCCGCACGCGCGGCGTCCCGGTGCCCGGTACGCAGGACGCTAGGAACAATGTGCAGGACCTGGTCGGCGGCCGAAGTCGTGCTGGGGAGTCTAGCGAGCGGCCAACCCTCCCTGGTCACGCTGGACACGTGCGGGGCGCCGGCATGGGGCGCGCGGCCCGGGTGCCGAGCGAGTCATTCTCCCGCCGACTGAGGGTCTGGCCGAGGCAGGCTGGGCAGAAGACGGCTCTCACGTGATCTTCGGTATCGGTGCCCCGGGGGTGCGACTTTAGAGCACGGCGCCCGCCGTTCGTGGAATTCCCGGCAGCGCCGGCGGATGGCGCGGCCGGGGCTCGCGGGCCGCAGCCACCGCGCGCACATCCGTGGTATATTGGGCCGCGGACACTCCATTCGACGCCGCGCCCGGGCTCCGCGGACGGCGCTGCCGGGGCCCGCCGGCCCGGGACCCACACTTGAAAGGAAGGTCGCACATGCCATCTCCCGACGCGCCCGGCGGCGCCAGCCAGACGCTGACCCGCACCGCCCAGCACGGCGCCCTGGTGGACCGCTACAGCGCGCACAACTACGCCCCGCTCCCGGTGGTCATCTCCAAGGGCCAGGGCGCCTGGGTGGAGGACGTCGAGGGTCGCAAGTACCTGGACATGCTGAGCGCCTACTCGGCCCTCAACTTCGGACACTGCCACCCGGAGATCGTGGCCGAGTTCGTGCGCCAGGCGGGCACCCTGAGCCTCACCTCGCGCGCCTTCCAGAACGACCAGTTCGGGCCGTTCTGCCAGGAGCTGACCGAGCTGTGCGGCCAGGACCTGGTGCTGCCCATGAACAGCGGCGCGGAGGCGGTGGAGACCGCCCTCAAGACCGCCCGCAAGTGGGGCTACGAGGTCAAGGGCGTGCCGGACGGCCAGGCCGAGATCGTGTGCTGCGAGGGGAACTTCCACGGCCGGACCATCAGCGTCATCAGCTTCAGCGACGACCCGCAGTTCCGGCGCGGCTTCGGCCCGTTCACGCCGGGCTTCCGGCTGGTCCCGTACGGCGACGCCGCGGCGCTCGAGCGGGCCATCACCCCGCACACGGTGGGCTTCCTGGTGGAGCCCATCCAGGGCGAGGGCGGCATCGTGGTGCCCCCGCCCGGCTACCTGGCGCGGGCCCGGGAGATCTGCGCGCGGCACCGAGTGCTGTTCATCGCCGACGAGATCCAGACCGGGCTGGGGCGCACCGGCCGGCTGTTCGCCTGCGACCACGAGGGGGTCAGGCCCGACCTGCTCATCCTGGGCAAGGCCCTGGGCGGCGGGATGATGCCCGTCTCCGCGGTGCTCGCCTCGCGGGAGATCCTGGGGGTGTTCCAGCCGGGCGACCACGGGAGCACCTTCGGCGGCAACCCGCTGGCCTGCGCCGTGGCCCGGGTATCGCTGCGGATCCTGGTGCGGGACCGCCTGGCCGAGCGGGCGGCCGACCTGGGCGCGAAGTTCCTCCAGCAGCTGCAGACGATCCGCTCGCCCAGGATCCGGGAGGTGCGCGGCAAGGGGCTGCTCATCGGCATCGAGCTGACCCCGGAGGCCGGCAAGGCCAAGGACTACTGCAAGCGGCTCAAGGAGGAAGGGGTGCTGTGCAAGGACACCGTGGAGAGCGTGATGCGGATCGCGCCGCCGCTGGTGATCCAGCCGCAGGATCTGGAGTGGGCGTTCGAGCGCATCGCGCGGGTGCTGGCCTGAGGCCGGGAGGAGGACCATGGGGGCGAGCGTGAAGGGGCGGAGCTACGTGTCGGTGAAGGACTTCAGCGCGGCGGAGACGCGCGAGGTGCTGGACCTGGCGTGCCGGCTGAAGGCGGAGCGGACCCGCGGGGAGCCGCACCCGAGGCTCGCGGGCAAGACCCTGGCGATGATCTTCCAGAAGCCCTCGCTGCGCACCCGGGTCTCGTTCGAGACCGGGATGACCCAGCTCGGAGGGCACGCCATCTACCTGGGGCCGGAGGACATCCGGCTGGGCCAGCGCGAGACGGTGGAAGACATCGCGCTGAACCTGTCGCGCATGTGCGAGCTGATCATGGCCCGGGTGTTCGCGCACGACACCGTGGCGGAGCTGGCCCGGCACGCGCGGGTCCCGGTCATCAACGGGCTCTCCGACCGCGAGCACCCGTGCCAGGTGCTGGCCGACCTGCAGACGGTGCTGGAGCGCAAGGGGCGCTTCGAGGGCCTCAAGGCGGTGTTCGTGGGCGACGGCAACAACGTGGCCCAGTCGCTGCTGTACGGCGGCGCCCTGCTGGGGATGAGCGTCACCGTGGCCTGCCCTTCCGGGTACGCCCCGCTGCCCGAGATCGTCGCCGAGGCCGCGGCCCTGGGGCGCGCCACCGGCGCCGGGATCGAGGTCGCGCACGAGCTGCTCCCGGCCTGCCGGAACGCCGACGTGGTGTACACCGACGTGTGGGCCAGCATGGGCCAGGAGGCGGAAGCCGCCCGGCGCAAGGCCGACTTCGCGGGCTGGCAGGTGAACGCCGCGCTGATGGCCGCGGCCCGGCCGGACGCCATCGTGCTGCACTGCCTGCCGGCGCACTACGGCGAGGAGATCGACTACGCGGTCTCCCGCGGGCCGCACTCGGCCATCTTCGACCAGGCCGAGAACCGGCTGCACGCCCAGAAGGCGCTGATGGCCCTGCTGGCGGGCTGAGCCCGCCACGCGCCCCCGGCTCCCGCGGCCGCCGGTCCCGGGGGCGCGTGGCGGGGGCGCCTCCCCCGTGGTAGAATCGCGGGCGATCGCAAGCAGGCATCGCCGTATTCCCCGAGCAAGCGCACTTGGCGGCCCGGCCCCGGGGGGCTGGGCCGTAGCGTGATGGGGCGGACGAAAGGAGCGTTATGGCCAGCCGGCGCAAGCGCGTCGTGATCCTCGGCGCGGCAGGGATGGACTACCACGTCTTCAACACCCACTTCCGGGACGACCCCGGCTGCGAGGTGGTCGCGTTCACCATGGCCGCGGAGCAGAACCTGGGCACCGTGGGCAGCCTCCGGAGCTATCCCCCGGTGCTGGCCGGACGGCTCTACCCCGAGGGCATCCCCACCTACCCCCAGAGCCAGCTCCTGGAGATCCTGCCCCGGCTGCAGGCGGACGAGGTGGTGTTCGCCTACTCGGACGTGTCCTACCAGTACCTGATGAACCTGGCCGCATCGGCCCTGGCCGCCGGCGCCAGCTTCCGGGTGGTCGCCCCGCGGTTCGTCCAGCTCAAGTCCGGCAAGCCGGTGGTGGCGGTGTGCGCGGTCCGCACCGGCTGCGGCAAGTCGCAGACCTCCCGCCGCGTGTACGAGATCCTCAAGAAGCGCGGGCTGCGGGTGGTGGCGGTGCGCGAG
>DATKKS010000082.1:0-21058 GCA_035542815.1 Saccharimonadales bacterium (SeqCode)
GGCCTCCGCCATCTGGCTGCGGGCCGAATTGCCGATGCACACGAACAGCACCCGGGGCTTGCCCATGGCCGGATGATTGCAGATGCCGGCGCCCGCGCCAAGCGCGCGAGCCGGGCGGGCCGGAGCTCCCGGCCCCGCGGGTCCGCCCGATGCGCTACTCTTCGCCCATGTGCCCGCCTCCCAGCCCGCCCGCCGGCGCGTCGGACGATGAGAGCTGGCCGCCGGCCGCCGGGGCCGATCGGCGCGGAGGCGCGCGCCCGGCCGCGCCGGACGTGCGCCTGCTGCTGATCGGCGACGTCCACGCCTGCGCCGCGGAGCTGGAAACGCTGCTGGAGCGGCTGCGGCCGGGGCCGGCGGACCGGGTGATCTTCCTCGGGGACCTGGTGGACCGCGGCCCGGACGCCCCGCGGGTGTTCGACCTGGCGCGCGCCGCCCGCGGGGAGCTGGTGCTGGGCAACCACGAGGACAAGCTGCTCCGCTGGCGGGACGGGCGCCCCGGCGCCCACGGCGTGGCGGTGCGCCTGGCGCCCCATCACCGGCGCACCCTGGAGGCGCTCCGGCCGTCGGACTGGGCCACCATGGAGTCCGCGCGGCCGTGGATCGAGGTGCCCGAGGGGGCGCCCGGCTGGGCCGGCCCGGGGCCGCTCCTGGTGGTGCACGCGGGGGTGCGGCCGGGGCTGCCGCTGGAGCAGCAGGACGCCTACGACGTGTGCCGGCTGCAGTGCATCGGCCCCTCCGGGCGGCGGCGGAAGCTGGGCACGCCGGGCGCGTACTTCTGGGCGGAGCGCTGTGACTATCCGGGCTGGGTGGTGTACGGTCACACCATCTTCCCGGAGCCGCTGCGCATCGGCCGGACCCTGGGCCTGGACACCGGCTGCTGCTTCGGCGGCCGGTTGTCCGCCCTGGAGCTGCCCGCGGGGCGGATCCACCAGGCGGCTGCGGCGCGCGACTACGCCTGGGAGCTGGTGCAGCAGTTCTACCCGCTGCGGGCGGAGGCGGTGCGGCGGCGTCGAGCCGGCTCCGGTCCGGGCGGCCGGCCGGCGGCCGGGATCGGGCGGAGCTTCGGGTAGCCGGCCCCCACGGATGCGCCCCGATCGGCGGGCCAGGTGGTGTACGATCCCCCCATCAACCGGGAGCCGTGGCGCCGGAGGGATGCCCGCGCTCTGCGCCGTGGGCGCCCGGGACCCGGGCCGGGAGAGGTTGAGATGCAACGCTGGGATTCGCATCGGAGCAGCAGGAGCGGCCGCTGGGCGGCCGCCATGGCCGGCGCCGCCGCGGCGGTGCTGGCGGGGATTCTGGCCGCCGGCCTGCCGGGCGCCGCACGCGCCCAGGAGCCGCCGCCGCCGCGCTGGCAGTTGGGAGGGAGCCTGATCCTGGGCGTGCCGGCGGGCGAGTTCAAGAACAACGTGGGGGACGGCGGGGGCATCGTGGGCCGCGCCCTGTGGCGCCCCGGCCAGAGCCGCTGGCTCAAGCTGCAGCTGGACGCCGGCGTGCTGATCTACGGCGCCCAGACCCAGGTGTTCACGCTGGACACCGGCGTGGGCCTGGCCCGGGCCGAGTTCCAGACCACCAACTCCATCGCCATGTTCAGCGTGGGGCCGCGGATCGAGCCGCCTTCGGGCACGCTCCGGCCGCACCTCGACCTCGGCGTCGGTCTGGGCTACTTCTTCACCCAGTCCTCGCTGAACGGCTACGGCGCCTACGACCAGTTCAGCACCACCGACATGTCGAGCGCGGCGCTCAGCTGGAGCGTGGGCGGCGGGCTGGCCCTGCACCTGGCCGGCGCGGAGCGGCCGGTGCTGCTGGACCTCAGCGTCCTCCACCGCAGCCACGGGCAGGTGCAGTACCTGCCCCGGGGCGGGATCACCGACAACGGCGACGGCACGGTGACCTACCACCCGGCGGAGAGCAAGGCGGACCTGGTGCTGGTGGAGCTGGGGGTGACCTTCGGATTGAAGTAGGGCGCGCCGGCGCGCGCCCATGGCAGAAGTTCCCCACGAGCCGGTGGTCCGGCCGCGGGCCCGCAGGGCGGCCCCGGGGCGGCGCCCGGAGGAGGCAACGCATGAGACTCAGGTTCGGACTCCTGCTGAGCGCGGCGGTGGCGCTGGCGGTGGTGGCGCTCGGGGCGGCGGTGCCGCGCGGCGGGTCGGCCCGCGCCGCCGACACCCCGGCCGCGGGGCAGGCCTGGCACGGGTACATCGAGAAGAAGCCCGGCGACGTCACCGACATCGGCGAGAACCTCGACGACATCAACGACAAGGACTGGATGTACCTTAAGTTCTCCGCGTACAAGGGGCCGCGGGTCCGGGTGGCGGTCATGCCGGTGGAGAACAAGCTGCAGGCCGCCTCCAGCAGCAACCTGCCCACGCTCCAGTGGCCGGGGCAGCCGGTGGGCTACACCGTGGAGTACGAGGGCTCGGTGGTCCCCGTCGGCGGGCTGGACGGGCTCATCACGGTGGGCCTGCAGAACTGCCACCGCTTCACCATGATCGAGCGCAGCCGCCTCAACGCGGTGCTCAAGGAGCAGGACCTCGCCACCAGCGGCCGGGTGTCGCAGCCGAGCGCCGCCAAGACCGGCAAGGTGCTGGGCGCGCAGTACCTGGTGCTGGCCGCGGTGAACGAGTGGACCCCCAACAAGTCCAAGGCCCACGGCGCGGTCGGCGGGAAGGTCGGCGACGTGCTGAGCGCGGTCGGCGGCGGCAAGAAGGAGGCGGAGGTGGCGATGTCCTTCCGCCTGGTGGACGCCACCACCGGCGAGATCCTGGAGCCGGCGGTCACCGAGCGGGCCACCGCCGGGAGCTGGAAGCTGGGTGCGGCATTGGGGGTGCTGACCGGCAGCGGCGGGGTCGGCGGGCTGGCGGGGGTGGAGGAGAACTCGCCCATCAGCTACGCGCTGCAGGCGTGCATCAACAAGGCCGTGTACCGGATCGCCACCGCGCTGGCGCAGAAGCCGTGGGCGGGCGCGGTGATGAAGGTCGCGCCGGGCAAGATCTACGTCAACGGCGGCTCGGCCGGCGGGCTGGAGGTGGGCATGGAGTTCACCGTGCTGGCCAAGGGCGAGGAGCTGGTGGACCCCGAGACCGGCGCGGTGCTGGGCTCCGAGACCAAGGAGATCGGGACGATCAAGCTGGACCAGGTGGAGGAGAAGTTCTCCATCGGGACGATCACCGAGGGTTGCAAAGGGGTGAAGGTCGGGGACATCGTCCGCCTGAAGCCGTAGGGGCGGGCGGCGGGCGCCTGCGCGCCCCTACGCGAAGGCGTCCAGCTGTTTGGGACCCTTGCCGGTGAGCGGGTTGACCCCCGGCTTGGCCTCCTCGGCGGCGGCCGCGTCCGGCCTCCCGGGCGCGGCCGCCTGCGCTTCCGCGCCGCCCGGGGTGGCGCCGTCCAGAGGCTCGCCCTTGAGCACCCGGTCCAGCTGCTCCCCGTCCAGGATCTCGCGCTCCACCAGGGTCCGGGCCAGGAGGTGCAGCCGTTCCTCGTTGGCCTTCAGCAGGTCCAGCGCCTTCTGGTAGCAGCCCTCCACGATGGCCCGCACCTCGTCGTCGATCATCTCGGCGGTGCGGTCGGAGTAGTCCTTCTGGGTCGCGATCTCGCGCCCCAGGAACACCATCTCCTCCTTGCGGCCGAAGGTGAGCGAGCCCAGCCGCTCGCTCATGCCCCACTCGCACACCATCTTGTGGGCCAGCGAGGTGGCCTGCTCGATGTCCCGCGCCGCGCCCGTGTTGAGCTGGTCGTAGACGATCCTCTCGGCCGCCCGCCCGCCCATGAGCCCGGTGATGTGGGTGAGCAGCTGCTCGCGCGACTCGTTGTGCCGCTCCTCCTGGGGCAGGTAGGAGGTGATGCCCAGCGCCCGGCCCCGCGGGATCACGGTGACCTTGTGCACGGGGGTGCTGCCGGGGAGCAGCCAGCTGACCAGCGCGTGCCCGGCCTCGTGGTAGGCGGTCGAGAGCTTCTCCTTGTCGGTCATCACCAGGCTCTTGCGCTCGGTGCCCAGCATCACCTTGTCCTTGGCGTCCTCGAAGTCGCGCATCGCGACCTTCTTCTTGTTGCGGCGGGCGGCCAGCAGCGCGGCCTCGTTGACCAGGTTCGCCAGGTCGGCTCCGGACATCCCGGGCGTGCCCTTGGCCAGGACGTCCAGCTTGACGTCGCCGTCCAGCGGGATGTTGCGCGCGTGCACCTTGAGGATGCCCTCGCGCCCGCGCACGTCGGGCCAGTCCACCACGATCTGCCGGTCGAAGCGCCCCGGGCGCAGCAGCGCCGGGTCGAGCACGTCGGGCCGGTTGGTGGCCGCCAGCAGGATCACCGCCTCGCTGGAGTCGAAGCCGTCCATCTCCACCAGCAGCTGGTTCAGCGTCTGCTCGCGCTCGTCGTGCCCGCCGCCCAGGCCCGCGCCGCGGTGCCGGCCGACGGCGTCGATCTCGTCGATGAAGATGATGCACGGGGCGTTCTTCTTGCCCTGGTCGAACAGGTCGCGCACCCGCGAGGCGCCCACGCCCACGAACATCTCCACGAAGTCCGACCCGCTCATGCTGAAGAACGGCACGGCGGCCTCGCCGGCCACCGCCTTGGCCAGCAGCGTCTTGCCGGTGCCCGGCGGGCCCAGCAGCAGCGCGCCCCGCGGGATGCGCCCGCCCAGGCGCTGGAACTTCTGGGGCTCCTTGAGGAACTCGATGATCTCCTCGAGCTCCACCTTGGCCTCGTCGCAGCCGGCCACGTCCTTGAACGTGACCCGCGGGTGGTTCTCGATCAGCAGCTTGGCCTTGCTCTTGCCGAACTTGAGCGCGGTGGACCCCCCCGCCTGCATCTGGCGCAACACGAACAGCCAGAACACCACCAGCAGCAGCGCCGGGAGCCAGTTCAGCAGGATCCCGGGCCAGAACGAACCCGGCGCACGCGCGTGGATCTCGACGGTCTTGTCCTTGTCGTGGATCAGCTGCGGGAGCTGCGGGCTGTCGGTGGGCAGCAGCACCTCGAACGAGCGCACCGGCACGGTGCGCCCGTTGACCTCCAGGCTGATCTCGCTCTTGAACTCCCCGGTGACCTTGCGGTCGGTGAAGGTGACCGAGCGCAGGTTGCGCGCGTCGATCTGCTCCAGGAACGCGTTGTAGGAGATCTCCTCGCGCGCGTTGCGCTTCTCGGACATCTCGATCAGGAACAGCAGCGCGATGAGCACCAGCAGCACCCACAGCGCCAGGTTCCGCATCGGGAAGGCGCCCATGGGGCTGTAGGGCCGGTTCGGCCCGCCGCCCTGAGGCCGGGGATTGCGCCGCGGTCCCTCGCCTCCGGACCGCTGGATGGGTTGGTGTTTCATGCTTGGGATACCCGGCGCCTCAGGCGCCCGTGTAAATGCCGACGAAAGGCAGGTTCCGGTAGCGCTCGGCGACGTCCATGCCGTAGCCGATCACGAACTCGTCCCCGATGCGGAACCCCACGTAGTCGAGGGGGACCTGGAGCTTGCGGCAGGGGGCCTTGTCCAGGAGCGTGGCCACCTTCAGGCTGGCCGGCTCCCGGCGCCGGAGCTGTTCCATGAGGAAGCTCAGCGTGAGCCCGGAGTCCACCACGCCCTCCACCAGCAGCACGTGGCGGCCCTGGATCTCGCTGCGCGCGTCGAAGATCAGCTTGACCTGCCCCGAGGAGGCGGTGCGCCCGCCGTAGCTGGCCGCCTGCAGGAAGTCCACCTCGTGGGCCACCGGGATGGCCCGGGACAGGTCGCTCATCATCACGTACGCGCCCTTCAGCACGGCCACCAGCAGCGGGCACGTGTCGCCGTAGTCCGCGCCGATCTGCCGGCCCATCTCCTCCACCCGCCGGGCGATCTGCTCCCGGGTGAACATCACGCGGATGCCGCTGGCCGCTTCAGGCTCCACAGGCTCGGTCCGGCTCAAGTCGAACTTCAATGACTTCCTCCACGTTGGCGCCGAGGCGCAGCCGCTCGCTGGGACGCAATTGAAACACCCACAGGACGCTCCGGGCATCGCTGAGGAGCCACAGCTCACCGCGGAGCCGCCGGGGCACGCGCGCGCCGATCAGGAAACTCTTGAGCTTGGTCTCCGCGCGCAGCCCCCACGGCTCGAACCGGTCCCCGGGGCGGCGCCGGCGCACTTCCAGCGGGCCGTCCAGCGCGGCCGGGTCGATCCACACCCGGTCGGGGCTCGGAGCGGGGTCGCCGGGGGCGGGCCGGCGCCGGGCGCACACGCGCGTCCCGTCTGCCAGCCGGACTTCCCCGGGCACCACCAGGGGCAGGGACTCGAAGGGGGGGACGGCCGGGGGACGATACACAACGAGGCGATCCCGCTCGCGGGCCGCCTCGAGCCGCATCGGAAGGCTCACGCGCCTCCCTCCGGCCGCATCGGGCGCGAGGAGGCGGTCGAGTGCGGCGAGGTGCGTGCGGGCCGGCCCCCTGGGACCCTCGAACCCCTCCAAAGCCTTGCCGAGAGCAAATTTCCTGACAGCTTCAGGGTAGGCCATGAGGGTGGCGCAATCAAGCGCCAAAAGCGCCGATCCCGGCTCCCGCGTGGCCTCCATGAGGGCTTTTTCGGCCATCGCGGACACCATGTCCACCCACTGGCGGCAGATGTCGGCGGTGCCTGCGAGGGTCTCCCGCAGGGCCGGGTTGAGGTGCCGCTCCAGCAGGGGCAGCACTTGGTGGCGCAAGAAGTTGCGGGGGCGGGCCGGGTCCCGGTTGGAGGCGTCCTCGCGGAACGGCCAGCCGCGCGCGGCCAGCTCGGCGCGGATCTCGGCGCGGGTGCAGTCGAGCAGCGGCCGGCACACCCGGCCGTCCCGCGACAGGCGCCGCATCCCGGCCAGCCCCGCCGGGCCGGTGCCGCGCAGCAGGTTCAGCAACACCGTCTCGGCCTGGTCGTCGGCGTGGTGCCCGAGCGCGATGCGCCGCGCCGCGAACTCCGCGCGGGCCGCCTCGAGGAAGCGGTGGCGCGCGTCGCGGGCGGCCTCCTCGGGCGAGCCGCAGGCGCGGGCCAGCTCGCCCGGCGGGAGTTCACCCAGCCGCGCCGGCAGCCCCAGCTCCCGGGCCAGCGCGGCCACGAACCGGGCGTCCTCGCGCGAGGCGCCGGCGCGCAGGCCGTGGTCCAGGTGCGCCACCGCCAGCTGCAGGCCGAACTCGGCGGCGAGTTCCGCCAGGGCCCGCAGCAGGAACACCGAGTCCGCGCCGCCCGAGACCGCCACCACCCAGCGCTCGCCCCGCTCCAGGGGGAGCCGGGTCAGGCTGTGGTGGAGCTTGTGGATGGACACGGCTGGCTCGCCCTGGGGGAAGGAACGCTCCGATGTGGACCTGGCCTGCGTCGCCCGGAGCGAGGCAGGCCAGGCAAGACTTGGTGGCGGCGCAGGGACTCGAACCCCGGACAAAGAGATTATGATTCTCCTGCTCTACCAGCTGAGCTACGCCGCCCCAGGGCGCGCCCTCGCGCCCGGACAGACATTGAGCGTATCCGCTCCGGCGCCCGCCGGTCAACCCGCGCGGGCGCCGAGCGGCGTCGGCTCAGGCCATGCGGCGGGTGCGCCGGCCGGGCGCCTTGGCCAGCAGCCGGCTGAGGTAGTCCTGCACCTCGTCACGCACGATGGAGGGCAACGCCGCCTGGATGCGCGCGCGCACCGCGGTGCGCACCAGCTTCTCGAGCCCGGCCTTGCTCGGCCCGAGCTTGCTCAGCGCGGCGGTGGTCACGCCCTGGCGCGAGCGGCTCAGGCCCGCCTTCCGGCGCCACAGGTAGTACGTCACCATGGACACGCCGTACTTGGCCTGCACCTGCTTGGCGGTCATCTTGCCAGCGCGCGCCGCGTTGAGAATCTGGCTGCGCTGCTGGGGCGTGAACCGCTTTCTCTTGGCCTTCTTCAAGTGCTCCTCCTTGTGGTGATCTCACGGATCGCGCGGCACCTCCGGGGTGGGTGCGCCGGGATCCGTAATAACAATTCGCGCGCTCGGAACCACGCGGCACGAACTCCCGGGGGAGTCCGACTCGCGCTCGAACCGGGAGAGGGCTGTTCCGGTTGGATTGGCTGCGGTCGCAACGGAGGAATTAGTAATACAAAATGGAGGTGATTGGCAAGACCTTCGCTAATGCGGCGCGCGCAAGTTCGAGGGGCCGGAGCGGGGGTCGCAGGACAACCCCTTGCGCGGGATCGGGTTGGCCCGGCGGGGACGGACCGCGCCCGCGGCCGGCCGGCAAAGACGAAGCGGCCCGCCGGAGGGCGGCGGGCCGCTTCCCTGGGACTCGGGAGTTCGGGATCCTGACACAGACTCGCAACTGCGCAGGGACGGACGGAGGTACTCGCTCGGAGCCCGTCGCGGGCGGCCCTGCCCCGGCCGGACCGGGCCGCACGCACCGCGCTCACCTTCCAATACCCCGTTCCCGGCTGGCGGTTCCAGCCGGGTCCCGGGCCCCGCCGGCCGGGTCCCGCGGGGGGTCAGCGGAGCCGGATGTCCCCGGACTCCGACTCCACCCGGATCTGGCCGGACCCCTCCCCCAGGAGCACCCGCAGGCTGGCCCCGCCCTCCCCGGGGCTCCCGGGCGCCTTGGGGGGCACCGGGTAGGGCCCCGGGTCCAGCTCCCCGGAGCCCGTCCGGGCGGCCAGGACGCCCGCGAACTCCTTGGGCAGCTTGAGCTTGATGTCCCCGCCCCGGGTCCGCAGGAGCCACCCGCCGCCGCCCCCCTCCGGCGCGGTGGAGCCGCGGGAGGCGTCAATGTCCAGGCTCCCGTCCCGGGCCTCGGCCACCACCGCGTCCAGGCGCCCGGCCACATCCACCTGGCCGTCCCGGGTGACGGCGCGGAGCGTGCCGTCCACGTCCCGGGCCCAGGCGGTCCCGTCCACGGTCCGCAGCTCCAGGGGGCCGGTGGCCCCGGTCACCCGGATGCTGCCCTCGGCCGCCTCCAGGCGCCCGCCGGACTCGAGGTCGCGGGCCTCGATGTCGCCGATCCCCAGCTCCACCGCCGGCCGGATATCCCCGGGAATGCCCAGCTCCACCATCCCGGTGGCACGGATGGCGGGCAGGTTGGGGGAGAGGCGCAGCTTGAGGGTGAGTTCCAGCGTGTCGTGCGAGACGCGCTGCGCCAGCACCACGTCCATGGCGCGCAGCTCGAGGCCGTGGCTGGAGCCGTGCACCAGGAGGTGCACGTCGTCGAGCGGTCCGCTGCCGCAGTGCACCAGGCCCTCGTCCACGCGCAGCACCACGGTGTGCACCCCGGCCGCCGGGAAATAGCGGTCCAGCGCCTGGGCGCGGGCGGGAGCCGCCGGCGCGGCGAGCGCGAGCCCGGCGGCGATGGCGATGGCGAGGCGCTTCGGGTTGAACATGCAGCCCTCCGCCGGCCCGCGCGCGGGGGCGCGGGCGGCCTGCCCCGAGTCTAGCGCGGCGCCCGCCGGCGGGCCATGCGCGGCCCGCGCCGCCGGCCCCCCCGCCGCCCGGGGGCAATGGCTACTGCATTGTAGAAAAACGGGTTGAGGGCCCTCGCCGGCAGCCCCGCCGGGGCCCGCGGCGCGGATTGACACGCCCTGCGCAGGGCTCCTATAATGCCCGCACCGGCATGGAATTGCGCCAACCCCCTCCGGCGTCGAAGCCTGCTTGATCGCCGAAGGGTTTTTTGTGTTCGAAAGGAGTTTCCGATGCGGCGTCTGGCCGTGATGCTCGCTCTGTTGCTGGTGACACTTCCGGGCGTGTCCCGGGCGCTGGACCGCCAAGGCATGGCCACCATCGGCGGGAGCTTCGGCGCGAGCTTCATGGGTGGCGCACCCAGCCTCACCTTCGGCGATGCCCGGCCGCGGCTGTCCGCGCGGGCGCAGACGCGCTATCTGCTCGACAACCACTGGAGCGCCTCTGTGTCGCTGGGCTACGCCTGGAACTCCTACCAGGGCCGCTACGATCTGAGCACCAAGGAGACCTGGGACACCCTGCTCATCGTCACCCCGCTGGAGCTGGGCATCATGTACTCCTTCGGCGCCGACTACCGCGCGCACCGGCCGTACATCGGCGCGCAGGTGGGGCTGTACCGCTGGGAGTTCGTGTCCAACGCGCCCTTCGGCGTGCGCCAGACGGTGCGCGACGAGCAACTCTCGCAGGACCTCGACCGCACCTACCTGGGCTTCGGGTTCGTGGTGGGGCACGAGTTCCTGTGGCGCGACAACTCCAGCTTCAACCTGGAGCTGGGGTGGCACCACATCCCCTCGAACGACACCCAGCGCTTCAACACGGCCGAGTCGCAGCGTTTCCTGGGCGCCATCAACCTGGTGGAGATCCGCACCGGCTTCAGCTACTACTTCTCGGTGGCCGGCACCAAGCACCCCACGGTGGCCGCCAAGCCGCTGCCCGAGGCGCACAAGGACACCACCGCCGCCGCTCCGCCCGCGGTGAGGGGCACCCAGGCGCCCCGCGTGGAGCGCGAGAGCATCCAGATCGTGCCCGAGGCCACCGACGCAACCGGCGGCGCCGCGACGGCGCCCAAGACCCCGGCCGCGCCCGGCGCTCCGGCGCCCGCGCCGCCGCCCACCCCGGCCCCCAGCGCGGCGCCCGCCCCGCCGGTTCCCCCGCCTGCTCCGGCGGCGAACCCGGCCCCGGCGGACACCACCGCGGGGAAGAAGCCCTAGACCGCCGGCGGAGTGGGGAGCGTGAGCGGCGTGGATCGGATCGGTCCTGAGGCGCTCACTTTCGACGATGTCCTGATCGTACCCGCGCGCTCGGAGGTCCACCCGCGCGAGGTGGACACCTCCACCCGCTTCACCCGCCGCGTGCGCCTCAACATCCCGCTGGTCTCGGCCGCCATGGACACGGTGACCGAGGCCGAGCTGGCCGTGGCGATGGCCCGCGAGGGCGGGATCGGCATCATCCACCGCAACCTCGACCCCGCCGCCCAGGCGGGCGAGGTGGACAAGGTCAAGCGCTCCGAGAGCGGCATGATCGTGGACCCGATCGTGCTGGGGCCCGAGATGAAGGTGCGCGACGCCCAGGCGGTGATGGCCCGCTACAAGATCTCGGGCGTGCCCATCGTGGACGCGGCCCACCGGCTCATCGGCATCCTCACCAACCGCGACCTGCGCTTCGTGGCCGACGAAGACCAGCCCGTGGGGCAGGTCATGACCCGCGAGAACCTGGTCACCGCCCCGGTCGGGACCACGCTGGAGCAGGCGCAGGGCATCCTGCACCGGCACCGCATCGAGAAGCTCCCGGTGGTGGACGGCGCCGGGGTGCTGCGGGGGCTCATCACGGTCAAGGACATCCAGAAGCGCATCCAGTACCCGCACGCCGCCAAGGACGGCCGCGGGCGGCTGCGCGTGGGCGCGGCGGTGGGCGCCGTGGGGGACTACCGCGAGCGGGCCCAGGAGCTGGTGCGCGCCGGCGCGGACGTGCTGGTGGTGGACAGCGCCCACGGCCACTCGGCCGCGGTGATGCGCGCCGCGGAGGCGCTGCGGGAGGCCTTCCCGGACGTGGACCTGGCGGTGGGCAACGTCGCCACCGCCGAGGGCGCGCGCGACCTGGTGGCGCTGGGCGCGGACGCGGTCAAGGTGGGCATGGGCCCCGGCTCCATCTGCACCACCCGGGTGGTCGCGGGGGTGGGGATGCCGCAGGTGACGGCGGTGATGGAGTGCGCCCGGGTGGCGGAGGAGCGCGGCGTCCCGGTGATCGCGGACGGCGGGGTGCGCTACTCGGGCGACGTGGTGAAGGCGCTGGCCGCGGGCGCCGCCACGGTGATGCTGGGCAGCCTGCTCGCCGGCACCGCCGAGAGCCCCGGCGAAACGGTGCTGCTGGAGGGCCGCTCCTACAAGGTGTATCGCGGCATGGGCTCGCTGGGCTCGATGAGCGGCGGGGGCAGCGACCGCTACTTCCAGGAAGGGGTGCGGGAGCTGAGCAAGCTGGTGGCCGAGGGGGTGGAGGGCCGGGTGCCGTTCAAGGGGCCGGTGTCGCAGGTGGTGTTCCAGACCGTGGGCGGCCTGCGCGCCGGGATGGGCTACGCCGGGGTGCGGACCATCGAAGAGCTGCGCACCCGCACCCGGATGGTGCGCGTCACCGCGGCCGGCCTGCGGGAGAGCCACCCGCACGACGTGACCATCACCAAGGAAGCACCCAACTACGGGAAGTAGAAAGGAGTGAGGCGGGCCGCCCGCGACTGCAGCCCGCCTCGGCGTAGGCGCCGCCTGGCGCCCGGACTCACAGAGAGAACTTGAAGTCCGGCTTCAGCCGCCGGATCTCCTCGGCCTGCCGCTGCAACGCGGCCTTCAACTCCTCGCCTCCGGTGCGGCGCCACTGCGCGTAGGTCTCCAGGAAGCGGTCCTCGCGCTCCTTGATCTGCAGCCGCCGGGCGTCCTCGTTGGCCGCCAGCTCCAGACAGTAGAACTCGCCCGACGCCAGGTGGGTCGCCAGGTCGAAGTGCTCGCCGCGCAGGTGGGAGAGGATCTTCACGTACTTCTCGAAACCTACGGACAGCTTCTCCAGCACTTCCGCCACGGCGGTGTCCTGCCGGTGCAGGTACTGCCCGTAGGTGTAACTGAACTGGTAGTAGCCCGCGGAGCGCCCCAGAGAGGCGTCCTCGGCCGGCGGGAAGCGCTTCTGCCGCGGGTCGGGGGCCTGCTGGAAGATGCCCACCGACACCAGCAGGAAGTCGGTGTCGGTGCGGTACACGACGTATTTCAGTCGCGCGTCGGCGCACGCCTGCAGGCGCTTGAACGCCTCGAGGTCGTACCGCGACAGATACTGCCGGGAGCCCTCCGCAGCGGTGGGGTCGGCGCACGCCCGCAGCAGGTGCTCCAGGTAGCCCCGGGCCGCGGCCTCGAACCCCCCGGGGGAGGGGTCCGGGCCGGGCTCGGTGCGGGAGAACAACACGCAGTTCAGGGCGAAGTAGTAGCTCGGGGCGGGGTTTCGACTGCTGTCCCGGATGGCCTTGAAGAGCTGCCGATCGTTCATGGTCCTTCCCCCAGATCCTCAAGCCGGTTGCGGTTCCATCCGAAGGGGGGAGCCCCTTGCTGCCCGCAGAGGGTTGCATCCCGCGTGCCACGGCCGAGAGCGCCTGAAACGCGCCCCACCGGGCCCAGGGCGGGGAGCGCCGCAGGCGGCTCAAGCAGTTACCGGGGCGGGTCGGGTGCGGTGCGCGGCCCCACCGGCGGGCTGCCCCCCGGGGGCCGCGACATTGTCCCCACGGGTGCGGCAAAATGGCGCAATGGTCCAGCTTCCGATACACTGGTGACCCGGAAGATCCCCGGCCCTGTTCTCCCGCGTGGAGGAGTCCGTCATGAGAGAGAGGCGCCGCGGCGCGCGCGGCACGATGATCGCCGTGGTGATGATCACCACGCTGGCGGCCGGCGCGGCCTTGATCTACCTCGCGGACACCCTGGTGCTGGGCGTGCGCCTGGACACGGCGCCGCCCTCGCTGCTGCTCAACGAGGGGCTGCTGCTGCTGTCGCTGGTGGTGCTGCAGGGCCTGGTGATCGGCGTCCTGGCGGGGCGGCTGCTGGGTCCGCTGCGGCGGCTGGCGGGCGTGCTGGACGGCGACGTGCCGGCGGGGGCCGGGGCCGGCGCGGCGCCCCGCGGCTCGGGCGAGGTGCGGGAGCTGTGGCGGGCGGGCGTGGCGCTGGTGCAGCGCCACGAGGAGGGGCGGCGAGCATTGGAGGAGCTGGCGCGGGTCCAGGCGGATGCCGAGCGGCTGCGCCAGGCGCTGGCACAGTCGGACCGCCTCGCGCCGCCTGCGCTGTCGCCGTCCGCCGGCACCCTGTCCCAGCTCGCGCGGCAGCTGGAGCTGTACCTGCGCGAGATCCGCGAGTGGCGGGAGGAGAACGCGGCGGTGGCGGTCCAGATCGAGACCGAGGGCCGCCAGGCGGTGCTGGCCGCGCGCGAGGCCGCCTCCCACGCCGAGGCGGCCTACCTCGAGGCCAGCGAGCTGGGGGTCGCGCTGCGCGACCTGTCGCGGGTGATCGCGGAAGTCCGGCCGGTCCTGGAGGCCGAACGGGCCCCCGCGGGCGCATCCGAGGAGCCCGGCGCGAGCCTCGCGGAGGTGTGCAGAATGCTCGCCGACATTGCGGACCGCCACCGCGGGTTCGCACTTCGCATCTCCCGCGAGTGGGCGCGCGGGCCGGGCGCACCGCCGGAATTCGGCGTGGCCCTGATGGAAGACCTCAACGCCCACCTCGAAGCCGCTGAACGCCGCCGCACCGAGGCCGAGCGGCGCCTCAGCCAGGCTCCCGACCGGGCCGGGGAGCTGTCCCCGCCCGTCCGGGCCGCCCTCAAGAAGCTACTCCAGAGCGCCGAAATCTCCGGCGAGAGACTGGTTCGGCTCACCGCCGCCGCCGAGCGCGCCTCGAGCGCCGCCCGTCGGGCTACCGGATTGGCTGAGCGGGAACTGCAGAATCTGGAGGCCCTGGGCGTGCGCCTGGAGGGTGAAAGCGGGCCGGTGGACCCCGCAGAGACCCTGGGGGAGTCCGATTTTGTCGTGGAGCCGGAACGCTGAGCTGCGCAACCTGTTCGCCGACATCCTGGACGAGGCGGCACGCGCGCTGGAGGAGCCCGGCGGAGGCCGGGGCGCGCACGTGCTGCGCCTGGCTGCGGCGGACGCCGCTCTGCTCGGCCTCGACAACCTGTCCGTCAAGCTGAAGACCCTCTCGGACCGCCTTTCCGGCCCCGCCGGTCCGCTGCCCCCAGAAGACTCGTTGAGCCGCAACCTGGGCACGCTGGCGCGCACGCTGTCCCTCGGAGGGGAGGTGGACCGGGATCTGGAGGCCCTGGATCGAGCCCTGAGCTGGCGCCCCGCGCCGGCCGCGGCGCCCGCCCCCGGCCCGCCGGCCGAACCGGCGATCCTGGAGGTGCCGCCGCCCCCCGCGGGGCCCGCCGGGGCGCGCGTCTATCTCGAGTACGAGGCCCCCGAGCCGCGCCCCGCGTTCTCCCCCGGGGAGGCGGGTCCCGCGCCCGCGGTGGCGGCCGGCCGGGCGCTGCTGGTGGATCCCGCCCCGGTCTCGCGCGGGCTGCTGGCGCGCATGATGCGCCGGCTGCGCTGGGACGTGCGTGAGATGGAAAGCCTGGCTCCCGCGCTGGAGGCGGTGGCGCAGGGGCAGGCCGACGTGCTGCTGCTGGAGGCGCGGCGGCTGCGCGTGCCGGCGGCGGTGGTGATGGACGAGGTTCGGCGGCGGTCCCGGGGGCGGCCGCTGCCGGTGGTGTTCGTGGTGGAGGAGACCCGCGCGCAGGACGAGGACGAGCTGCTGCGCGCGGGCGCGGCGGCGCTGCTGCACCGTCCGGCCGACGAGCAGTCGCTCCGCCGCACCCTGGACGCCGTCCGACCCCCCGGAGGGTCCGCGTGAGCAGCCACGACCTGAACCCGCCCGATCCTGCCGTCCCCAACCGCCGCCCGCGCGTGCTGGTCGCGGACGACGATCTGCGCATCGTGGAGCTGCTGCAGGCCGCGCTGGCCGGCAACGGCTTCGAAGTGCTGGCGGCCTACGACGGCGCCGACGCGTGGGAGGCGGCCGCCCGCGGCCGCCCCGACCTGGCGGTTCTGGACGTGCGCATGCCGCGGCGCACCGGCTTCGACGTGGTGGAGGCCATGCGGGCCACCCAGGAGCTGCAGAACGTGCCGGTCATCCTGATCTCGGGGGCCGGCGACACCGAGATGCGGCTCGCCGGGCTGATGAAGGGGGCCGACGACTTCCTGGTCAAGCCGTTCTCGCCCAAGGAGCTGCTGCTCAAGTGCCGCCGCCTGCTGGGGCACACCGAGGCCCTGCGCGGCCTGCAGCGCACCCACCAGAAGCTGGAGAGCGAAGTGGAGCGCGGGCGCCAGGAGGTGACCCGGATGCACGGCCGCCTGCGGCGCGAGGAGCACGCGCGCGACGCGCTGCTGAGCCTGGGGCGCGAGACCAACGCCTCGCTGGACCTGGAGCGGCTGCGCCACAGTTTCCTGGTCACGGTCATGGGCCAGCTGGGCGTGGGCGCGGGGGCGCTGCTGGCCGCCTCGGCGGAGGATCCGCAGCATTTCGCCGCGCGCACCGCGCTGGGCATCCCGTCGGAGCGGCTCCGCGGGGCGCGCTTCAAGGTCACCGGCACGCTGCCTTCGGTGCTGTTGTCGGAGGGGCGGCCGCTGCGGCTCCAGGAGCTGGAGCGCCAGAGCGACCTGCGCCAGGAGTGCGGCACGCTCCAGACCGTGGGCGCCGCGCTGGTGGCGCCGGTCGCCAGCGGCCTGGCCCTGCAGGGCATCCTGTTGCTGGGGGAGCGCGCCGACGGCGCCGACTTCGAGCGCGAGGACCTGGAGATCCTGCAAGTGCTGTGCGGGGCGGCGGCGGTGTCCCTGGAGACCGCCATGCAGCTCCGGGACCACGAGGAGACCACCCTGACCGCGCTGGCCGCGCTGGCCGAGGCGGTGGAGTCCAAGGACCCCGACAGCCGCGGCCACACCCAGCGGGTGGCCGAGTACGCCGCCGCCATCGCCCGGGCGCTGGACCTGACCCCGGCGGAGGTGGAGGCCATCCGGCGCGGGGCGCTGCTGCACGACATCGGCAAGAGCGCGGTGGCCGACATCATCCTGCACAAGCGCGGCCGGCTGACCGACGCCGAGATGGAGTCGGTCAAGGAGCACTCGGTGGTCGGGGCCACCATCCTGCGCCCGCTGCGTTTCCTGTCGGCCTCGCACGACGTGGTGCGCCACCACCACGAGCGCGTGGACGGCCGCGGCTACCCCGACGGGCTGAGCGGCGACGCCTTCAGCATCGGGGCCCGGATCGTGGCGGTGGCGGACAGCTTCGACGCCATGACCACCCACCGCCCGTACCGCTCGGCGATGACGGTGGACGACACGCTGGCGGTGCTGCAGCAGAACTCCGGCTCGCAGTACGACGTGGCGGTGGTGGAGGCGCTGATCGCGGAGGTGCGGGCGGGGCGGATCCGGGTGCCGGCGGCCGCGGAGCGGCGGGCCGCCTGAGGCCGGCGCCGGCCGGAAGGAGTCCAGCCAGCGGCTCGGCTCCGCTTCGCGGGCCGGCCTCCGGCTGGACCAGGTCGCGCCGGGGGCCAGCCGTCGGCCCGGCAGCGCTTCGCGCGCCGGCCCCCGGCTTCCTGAGCAGAAACTGAAGGGGCGGGCCCGGCGGGCCCGCCCCTCGCGCTGAGACTGCGCCTTGCTTCAGGTCTACTTGAAGTGGACTGCCGCGACCGCGGTCAGGAACTTGCCCATCTTGGGGGTTCCATCGTCGGCCACGTCCGTGTCCTTGACCAGGTGCAGCTTGGCGTCCACGCCCACCGACATCTTCTCGCCGGCCGGCACGGAGAACCCGGCACCCACGTTGAACCCGAACTTGCTGGTGTTGTCGGAGGCGGACACGCCCGCGGCCACGTCCTCAGCCTTGCTGTGGATCATGTAGATGCCCAGGCCCACGCCCACGTAGGGCTTCACGCCCTTCGCCGGGATCACGTAGATCCCCTGGGCGGTGATCGGGATGATCGAGCCCGTGAACTTCAGGGAGTCGCTGCCCGAAACGTCCGCGATGGTCTGCTTCTCGGCGATCAGGTACCCGCTCATCACCCCCACACCGACCGCGGGCATCACCATGTAGTAGACGCCCACCAGTGCCCCGAGCGAGCCCTTGATGCTGGGCGCCCCGCTCGGAATGTTGGGGCTGAGGATGGTGGAGTAGCCGGCCCCGACCCAGATGTCGAGGTCGCCCTTCTTGGTCGCGGTTTCCGCGGCCATCGCGACCGACGCGACCATCAGGAGGAGGGCGGTGACCGCAAGAACGCGCTTCATTCTGCTGCTCCTTTCCTTTGGGTACTCCGGGCCTGACTCCCTGCTGGGGGCTTTCGAGCCCTTCGCCCGGCGCACCGCCGCTCCGGAGGGGAGGACGGTGCCATCCCTGGTAGCCGGCCGGCAATGCAACCGCCGGTGGCCTCGCGAAACCACCGCGCCCGGACGGCGCGGCTTGCCACAAGTGATGCGGCCTAGAACTGGACCTGCGGGACCTTCTTGGCCTCCTCTGCCACCGGATAGAAGGGCTTCTCCCTGAAGCCGAACATGCTGGCGAAGAGCATCGCGGGGAAGCGCTTCACGGTGGTGTTGTACTGCTGCACCAACTCGTTGTAACGCCTGCGCTCGACCGAGATACGGTTCTCGGTCCCCTCCAGCTGGGCCTGTAGCGCGCCGAAGTTCTCGGCCGACCGCAGCTGGGGATAGTTTTCCACGACCACCAGCAGCCTGCCAATGGCCGAATCCATCTGCCGGGCCGCATCAATCTGCTCGCCCACAGGCTTGGCGGCCGCGCCGGCCATCCGGGCCCGGGCATCCGCGATCATCCCGAACACCTTCTGCTCCTGGCCCGTCACGCCCTTGACCGTGGCGACCAGGTTCGGCAGCAGGTCGTTGCGCCGCTGCAGCTGGTTGTTGACCTGGGCCCACTGCGACTGCACGCCCTGGTCCAGCCCCACCAGCCTGTTGTACTGGCCGATGCCGAACAGGACCGCCAGGACCACGACTGCCAAGACAATGATCAGGGGCAGACTCTTCACTCAGGGCCCTCCTTCCAGGCCTCGGCAAAGATAAGCTCGCCGGGCTCCGGCGTGCAAGGGGTTTGGTGGGGGGGCGGCGGGGGAAGGGGGTCCGGGAGCGGGTCTGGGGGCCCCTCACGAGGGTCGAAGTAGCGTTTTATTTCAGCTTTCTGAATGTGATTATGCGGCCTTGAGGAGGCGCTTCAACTGGCCGGGGATGGAGGTCGGGAAGGGGGCCACGGCGAACCCGTGGGCGCCGGCCTTGAGGGCTTGCAGGAGCAGGTCGCGGGTGGCCTCGGGCGCGCACATCAGGACCGGCACCTGGCGCAGTGCCGGGTCCTGGCGGATCGCCCGGCAGTGTTCGAGGGCGGTGCGGTTGTCGAGGGACACCCCCAGCAGGATGAGCCGCGTCCGGCGCGCCGCGGGCGACTGGAGATAATCGCGCAGATCGGCGAACTCCTCGACCTCGGAGCCCAGGGGTTGGGCCGCCTCGCGCAGCTCGTGGCGCAGCCGGGCGTCGAAGGCCATCACCGCCACCACCGGGGCCGGGCCCGCGGGGGCCGCGGAGGGCGGCGCCGCTGCGGCCGGCGCGGCCTCGGCCGGCGCAGGGGCCAGGTCCGCGGCGAACTCCGCGGGGAGCCCCAGGTTGACCTGGGTCTCGAAGTCGCGGCCCTCGATCTTCAGCAGGCACGCATTGGCGTGAAGCTCCTGCGCCAGGGCCTCCGCGTCGCTCTGCTGCAGGCCCTGGAAGTCCCATTGCACCCGGCACCAGGTCGGGCTGCAGGCGGGGCTCCCGCCCGCCGCGCAGCGCAGGCCCCCCAGCACCGTCGCGGCGCTCTCGACCAGGTCCTCGAGCAGCTTCTGGGCCGACGCCGGGGAAGCCTCCTCGGCGGCGCCCTCCGCCGGGCCCGCCAGGCGCGCCAGCCGTGCGCGCGGCACCCCCACCAGGGCCGTGCCGGAGTGGCCGCCCCAGCTCAACTGGACCGCGCCCAGGGCCCAATCCTGGCCCAGGGCCAGCCAGTCGCTGGCGGGCACCGACTGCCACTCGCCCGGCGTCAGCTCGACCGGGGCCGCCAGCGGACCGGCCAGCCGTCCGGCCCAGCCCTGGATGGCTTGGTCGAGGATGGCGTCGGCGGCCGGCGCCCCGGCCGCGGGTTCGCTCATCAGGTCTCCCCTGGCGCGGCGCTCACGCCGCGCGCCGCTCCGGCTGCGCGTCCTGGCGCCGGTAGCAGTAGTGGTCCCGCGGGCCGAAGTGGTGGAAGCGGAGGTCCATGCCCTGCGGGGACTCGGCCGCCCCGAGGAACAGATAGCCCTCCGGGGCGAGCTTCTCGTGGAGCGCCGCGAACACGCGCGGGCGCACCCCCAGGTCCAGGTAGATCAGCACGTTGCGGCACAGGATCACGTCGAACCACCCGTGGGGCGGCGAGTCCGAAGTCAGGTTCTGCTGGCGGAACTGGACCATCCGCCGCAGCGGGCGGGAGATGCGCCAGTGCCGGCCCTCAGGCTCGAAGTGACGCTTGAGGTGCTCGGGGGTGAGCCCGCGGTTCACCTCCAGCTGGCTGTACACGCCGGAGCGGGCCCGGGCGAGCGCCTCGCGCGAGAGGTCGGTGGCCAGGATCTCCAGCTCCAGGTCCGCGAGCCTCGGGCGCATCTCATCCGCCAGCATCGCCACGCTGTAGGGTTCCTGGCCGGTGGAACACGCGGCGCACCAGACCCGGGCCGCCCGCTGGCCCTGCAGCCGCTCCGCCAGTTCGGGCAGGACGCTCCCGCGCAGCGCGTCGAACGGCCCGCGGTCGCGGAAGAAGCTGGTCTCGTGCGTCGTGATGCGGTCCATCACCCGGTCGCGCAAGGCGGTCGAGCGCGGATCCCGCAGCCGCGCCAGCAGCTCCGTACCGGTACTGAGGCCGGCCGACTCCAACAGCGGGCCCAGGCGCGATTCCAGGAGCACCGCGCTGTCCGGCCCCAGCACGATGCCGGAGGCCTCGCGCACGTAGGCGACCAGGAGCGCCAGCTCGTCTTCGGTTAGTCTCAAGGGCCTTCCCCGGGGGGCGGTCCGTAGGCCAACTCTCGGTATGACAGAATCTTCGGCCGCTCCAGCGGGGTCCTTTAGGGACTGCGGCGGGGCCTCCCGGCCGGGCGCGGGCTGGGAGGATGGGGGAGGCTACTTCTTCTTCCTTTCCTTCTTCTCCTTTTCTGCCGGGCGGGGTGCCGCCGCCCGGGCGGCGGAGTCGGCGGCGGCGCGGGCGAGCGAGTCGGCGGCCGCGCGCGCCGCAGCCAGGGCGGCCAGGTAGTCCGCCTCGGTGCGCGCCTGGCCGGTGCGCAGGTCCCACACGAAGGACTCCTCGCCTCCGGTGAGGCTGCTGTCCTTGAGGCCCTTGAACTTCAATTCGGACGCCGACAGCCACTTTGCCGGCCGCGTGTTCAGCTCGCGCCCCGGCTCGGACACCGGCACCGGCGCCGAGCTGCCGTCCACCGCCACCACCACCGCCTTGCTGCTGGTGATGGGGTCGCCGGCGCTGTGGCGGTACTCGAAGTACGCCAGGAGCTTCCCGTCCGGCGACCACAGCAGGGGGAGGCCGGGTAGCTGGTCGTTGGCGGGGGTGAAGTGGTAGTGGG
>DATKKS010000083.1:0-5447 GCA_035542815.1 Saccharimonadales bacterium (SeqCode)
GAACCCGTTGACCGCCGCGGCCGCCAGCAGGAACGGCAGCCCCAGCCCCAGCGAGTAGAACGACAGCAGCAGGATGCCCCGGGCCACGGTGTGCTGCGCCGCCGCCAAGGTTAGGATGCCCGCCAGGATCGGTCCGATGCACGGAGTCCAGCCGAAGGCGAAGGCCAGCCCCACCACGTACGCCCCCAGCGGCGAGATCGGCCGCTCGCGGGCGTGAAAGCGCTTCTCGTAGGTGAGGAACGGGATCTTCACCAGCCCGGTCATGTGCAGGCCGAAGATGATGATCACCACGCCGGCGACCTTGGCCAGCAGCGCGCCGTGGTGCTTGAGGAACGCCCCCACCAGGGTGGCCGAGGCCCCCAGGGCCACGAACACCGTGGAAAATCCAAGCACGAACGCCACCGCGGCCAGCATCACCCGCCGGGCCGCGCCGCTGCCCTGGATCTCCTCCAGCGACACCCCCGAGATGAAGGACAGGTAACCGGGCACGATGGGCAGGACGCAGGGCGAGATGAAGGAAGTGAGCCCCGCAACCAAGCAGACGAGGAGCGAAACCTGTTGGTCGAGCATCCGTTCTCCGGGTGTAGGTCGTACCGTGCAGTAAGATTTGAAGATAGCAGAAGGCGGCGGCCGCCGTCAAAGGCTCCGGCGGCCGCCGGTGCCGCGGCCGAACGAGACGCAATCCTGGGACGGCGGGCCCGCGGCGGGAGTTGTCCACGCCGTTCTGGTTTCGCGTTCGCATTCTCCCAGGCGCACTTGCTCTCGGCGACGTTTCTGCTATTCTCGCGCCATCTAACCTCCCCAGGTGGAAGGGATTTACTACAGGCGGTGGCGGGGTGGTGTCCGCGTTCCTCGCCCCCCAGGAGCAACAGCCTCATGAGAGAGCTTCGGATCCACGGACGGGGTGGGCAGGGCGCGGTCGTCGCGTCCAAGCTGCTGGCCTCCGCCCTGTTCCACGAAGGGAAGTCCGTACAGTCCTTCCCCGCCTTCGGCGTGGAAAGGCGGGGGGCGCCGGTGACCGCGTTCCTCCGCCTCTCGGACGGCCCCATCCTCCTCCGCTGCGAAATCGCCAACCCCGACGACCTCATCGTTCTGGACCCCACGCTGGTGCAAGCCACGGACATCGCCGCCGGCCTCAAGCCGGGGGGCTCGATCCTGATCAACTCCGAGCGCGATCCCGAGAGCTACACCAACCTGGCGTCCCGATTCCTGGTGGCCACGGTGGACGCCAGCAAGATCGCGCGGGAGGAAGGCCTCGGATCCAAGACCCAGCCGCTGGTCAACACCGCGATCCTGGGCGCCTTCGCCGCGTTCTCCGGCCTGGTGAAGCTGGACTCGGTGTGCAACGCCATCTCCGAGGACGTGAAGCGCCAGACCGAGGCCAACGTGAAGGCGGCGCGCGCGGCCGGAGCCGGGCTGCGGGTGGCGCCTGCGCCGGAGGTGAAGCATGCCTGAGGACCGTTCGCGCATGGACATCGTGCACGGCGTGCCGCCGGTGGCCATCACCAGCACCACCACGCTGGCCAACCGGACCGGATCGTGGAAGTACATCCGGCCCATCTACCAGGACAAGGTGGCCCCGTGCAACGCGGGCTGCCCCGTGGGGATCGACATCGAGGCGTACATGAACCTGCTCCGCGAGGGGCACCTGGACGCCGCGCTGGACGTGCTGCTCCGGGAGAACCCACTGCCCGCGACCACCGGCCGGGTGTGCGAGCACCCGTGCGAGAGCGTGTGCAACCGGAAGAAGTTCGACGAGCCGGTGGCCATCCACGCGGTGGAGCGCATGCTGGGCGACGTGGCGCTGGAAGCCGCGCCCCCCGCGCCGCCGGAGCAGCGGCGCAAGGAGAAGGTGGCGGTGGTGGGCTCCGGGCCCGCCGGCCTCGCGTGCGCCTACCACCTGGCCCGCATGGGCTACGCGGTGCGCGTCTACGAGGCCGACCCCGAGCCCGGCGGGATGCTGCGCTACGCCATCCCCGACTACAAGCTGCCCAAGGGCATCCTGGCCCGCGAGATCGAGCGTATCCGGGCCCTGGGCGTGGAGATCCGCTGCTCGGCGCGCGTCGGCAAGGACGTGAAGTGGGACGAGGTGGCGGCGCACGACGCGGTGTTCCTGGCCATCGGGGCGCACCAGGCGCTGCCCCTGGGGCTCAAGGACGGCGGCCCCGGCGTGCTGGCCGGGCTGGAGTTCCTCCGCCAGGTCAACTCGGCCGAGCGCCCCAGGCTGGCCAAGAAGACGGTGGTGGTGGTGGGCGCCGACAACACCGCCCTGGACTGCGCCCGCGCCGCGGTGCGCCTGGGGGCGGCGTCGGCCACCCTGGTGTGCCCGGTGGAGCGCGGCGCCGTGCCCGCCTTCCACGCCGACGTGGCGGAGGCGGAGCACGAGGGGGTGCAGCTCCACTTCGGGACCCGGCCGGGCGCGGTCCATGCGCCGGCGGGCAAGCCCGCCACGCTGGAGTGCTCCCGGGAGGACGGCAGCAAGCTCACCCTGAACGCGGACGTGCTGATCGCCGCGGCCGGCGAGCAGCCCGACTTCGCCCCGCTGCCCCCGGACGTGAAGCGCGCCGACGGCGCGGTCCGCGCCGATGATCTGGGCGCCACCAGCCGCACCGCGGTGTTCGCCGGCGGCGACCTCGCGGGCGAGCCGCGCACCGTGGCCCACGCGCTGGGCGCGGGCAAGCGCGCGGCGGTGGGCATCGACCGGTTCCTGCGGCAGCGTGCCGGGGAGAAGGTGGAGGCCGACCTGGCCCAGCTGCGCTACGGCGGCACCGGCAACGTCAGCGCCACCCGCTGGCGCGGCGACGACCCGGTGCGCCGGAGCGGCGAGGTCAACGAGATCGTGGCCTTCGAGCAGATGAACATGGCCCACTTCCAGCACGCCCCGCGCCACGCCGACCGCAGGCGGCCGGCGGCGGAGCGGCGCAGCGGGTTCGCCGAGGTGAACCTGGGACTGCCCCCGCCGCACGCGCACGCCGAGGCGCTGCGCTGCTTCAACTGCGGCGTGTGCAACCAGTGTGAGGTGTGCCTGGTGTTCTGCCCCGACGTGGCCATCACCCGGCGCGCCGAGGGCGCCGCCAAGTTCTCCATCTCGTACAAGTACTGCAAGGGCTGCGGGGTCTGCAGCTTCGAGTGTCCCCGGGGCGCCATGGCCATGACGCGGGAGGGCCTGTGAAAAAAGTCATCATGGGCAACCACGCCGTCTCGTGGGGCGTGAAGCTGGCTCGGGCGGAGGTCATCGCCGCCTACCCCATCACGCCGCAGACGCAGGTCGTGGAGGAGCTGTCGGAGATGTGCGCCGACGGCCGGCTGGAAGGGCGTTTCATCAAGGTGGAGTCGGAGCACTCGGCCATGGCCGCGTGCATCGGGGCCTCGGCCACGGGGGTGCGGGCGTTCACCGCCACCTCCTCGCAGGGGCTGCTGCTGATGCACGAGGTGATGCACTGGGCGGGCGGCGGCCGGCTGCCCATCGTGATGGCCGACATCAACCGGGCGGTGGCCCCCGGCTGGACCATCTGGACCGACCAGAACGACTCCCTGTCCCAGCGGGACACCGGCTGGATCCAGTTCTACTGCGAGACCAACCAGGAGGTGCTGGACACCACCATCCAGTCCTTCAAGCTCGCCGAGACGGTGAGCCTGCCGGTGATGCTGGTGCTGGACGCCTTCTTCCTGAGCCACACGTCGGAGCCGGTGGACATCCCGGAACAGGCCGAGGTGGACGCGTTCCTGCCCAAGCGGCAGGCGCTCATGAAGCTGGACCCCAACGACCCGCACTCCTTCGGTTCGCTCACCCCGCCCAACATCTACATGGAGCTGCGCAAGCGCCAGCAGGAGGCGTTCGACGAGACCCACCAGGTGTTCGAGGAGATCGACGCCGACTGGGGCCGGCGCTTCGGGCGGCGCTACGGCGCGATCGAGGCCTACCAGGCCGAGGGCGCCGAGGTGTTGCTGGTCACCTCCGGCACCGTCACCTCCACCGCGCGGTACGTGGTGGATCAGCGGCGCGCCCGCGGGGAGCGCGTCGGGCTGCTGAAGGTCAAGATGTTCCGGCCTTTCCCCACCGCACTGCTGCGCGCAGCCCTGGCCGGGGTGCCGCGCGTGGCGGTGCTGGACCGGAACATCTCCCCGGGGCACGGCGGCATCTTCGCCGAGGAGATCCGCTCCGCCCTGTACGACCTGGAGCTGAGCCGCCGGCCGGCGCTGGATGGCTACGTGGTCGGGCTGGGCGGGCGCGACATGACGCCGGCCGTTATCGAGGAGTGCCTCGACCGCTCGCGGAAGGCCCTGCAGACGGGGCAGACCCCGGAGCGCGAGGACCTCTGGGTGGGAGTGAAAGAATGAGCCAGATCGACATCAAGGACTTCGTGCCCGAGGACGAGTACATGACCTCGGGGCACCTGGCCTGTCCCGGGTGCGGCGGCGCGCTGGCCATGCGCATGGTGCTCAAGGCCATGGGCCCCAGGACCATCATCGGCCTGCCGGCGTGCTGCTGGACCATCGTGGCCGGCCCGTGGCCGCAGGCCTCGCTCAAGGTGCCGCTGTACCACACCGCGTTCGAGACCGCGGCGGCGCTGGCCTCGGGCATCAAGGCGGCGCTCGACGTGCGCGGCGACACCGAGACCCAGGTCATCGCCTGGGCCGGCGACGGCGGCACGCTGGACATCGGCATCCAGGCGCTGTCCGGGGCGGCCGAGCGCAACGAGGACTTCCTGTACTGCTGCTACGACAACGAGGCCTACATGAACACCGGCATCCAGCGCTCCTCGGCCACGCCGTGGGGCGCCTGGACCACCACCACGCCGGAGAAGTTCTTCGAGAACCGGCCCAAGAAGGACCTGCTGGCGATCATGGCCGCGCACCGCATCCCGTACGCGGCCACCGCCTCCATCGCCTACCCGGAGGACCTGATCGCCAAGGCCCGCAAGGCCCGCTCCATCCGCGGCACCAAGCTCCTGCACATTCTGTGTCCGTGCCCTCCGGGATGGAAGGCGGCGGACGAGGAGACCATCGAGCTGGCGCGGATGGCGGTGCAGACCCGGGTGTTCCCGCTGATGGAAGTGGAGGACGGCGTCCGGTGGCGCCTCTCGATGGAGCACCGGGGCGACCCGGTGGGGCCGTACATCCGCAAGCAGGGCCGCTTCCGCCACCTGTCCGACTACCAGGTGGCGCAGATCCAGACCGACGTGAACACGCGCTGGGAGTCCCTGATGCGCCGCGTGGAGCACGGGACGTAGTCGGGAACCCGCCCCGGCGGAAGGCCCGGGACGGCGCCGCGCTCGGGGCGCGGGCCGCCGCGGGCCTTCCCCGCATCTGGAGCCGGTCACGATGAAGATCCTGGTGATGGGCGGCGGCGCCCAGGGCCGGGTGATCGCCGCGGACCTGGCGCGCTCGCTGCCCGCCGACCGCATCACGGTGGCCGACGTGCGCGACCCGGGACTGCCGGCCCT
>DATKKS010000084.1:0-9792 GCA_035542815.1 Saccharimonadales bacterium (SeqCode)
GGGGCCGGGCGGCGCCCCGCGCAGGGTGGGTGAGCCGGCTGGACCCGCGCGCCCGGCTGCTGGTGCTGCTGGTGCTGCTCCTGGGCATCCCGATGGCGGGCAGCCCCGCGGCGCTGGTGGCGCTGCTGCTGGCGGGCCTGGGCCTGCCCCGCGCGCTGGGGCTGCCCCGGGGCTTCACCCGGTCGCTGCTCAGGCTGGCGGCGCTGCCGCTGATCTTCACGCTGCTGGTCAACGCCGCGTACGGTCCGGGCGCCGGCCTGGCACCGAAGCCGTCGCTGGCGGGGCTGGCCGCGGGCGGCCTCCGCGCGCTGCAGCTGTGGCTCACCTGGATGTGCTTCTCGCTGTTCTGGGCGGTCACCTCGCCCGACGAGCTGCTCCGCGCGCTGCGGGTGTCGGGAGCCGGCGGGCCGCGGGGGTGGCAGGACTTCACCCTGACCGTGGAGCTGGCGCTCCGGATGATGCCGCTGGTGGGGGAGGAGGCGGAGCGGGTGGTGCTGGCGCAGTCCGCCCGGGGCATGGAGTGGGGCGGGAACCTGGCGCGGCGCGCCGGCCAGGCGCTGGCCCTGGCGGTGCCGGTGCTGCACTCCGCGCTGCGGCGGGCCGAGGCGCTGGCGGACCTGCTGGTGGCCCGGGGCTTCGGCTCGGGCCCGGCCACCTCGGCGGTGGGGTACCGGTGGGCGTGGCGGGACACCGGCGCGGTGCTGGCCGCGGCGGGCCTGATGGCGGGACTGGCGCTGCTGGGACGGCCCGCGTGAGCGCCGGCGCGCGCGGCGCCCGCCCCGCGGGCGCGCGGGGGCGCGGGTGAGCCCGGCCCCGGCGCGCTGGCCGGCGCCGCGGCGCTACCGCATGGCGCTCGAGTTCGACGGCGGCGCGTTCTTCGGCTGGCAGGTGCAGCCGGGGCGGCGCACGGTGCAGGGCGAGCTGGAGCGTGCGCTGTCCACGCTGCTGCGGGAGAAGGTCAACGTGACCGGGGCCGGGCGCACCGACTCCGGCGTGCACGCCCGGGGGATGGTGGCCCACTTCGACGCCGCCGCCCGGCTGGATCCCCGGCTGCTGGAAGGGCGCCTCAACGGCTTCCTCGGCCCGGACGTGGCGGTGCGCGGCCTGCGGCGCGCGCGGGGCTCGTTCGACGCGCGCCGCTCGGCCACCGGCCGCCTGTACCACTACCACCTGGCGCTGTGCAAATCGCCGCTGATGCGGCGGAGGTCGTGGTACACTCCCGGGGTGGATCCGGCGCTGCTGCCGGACCTCACCCGCCCCCTGCTGGGCACGCACGACTTCAAGGCCTTCTGCGCCCGGGGCGACCAGCGCGAGAGCACCCGGTGCACGCTGCGCCGGGCCTCGTGGAAGCCGTGGGCCGACGGCGTGTGCCTCGAGATCGAAGGCGATCGCTTTCTGCACCACATGGTCCGCAACCTGGTGGGCACGCTGGTGCCCCTGGCCAAGGGGCGCTGGCCCGGGCCCGGCATTCCCGAGCTGCTGGCGGGCCGGGACCGCCGCCGTGCCGGCCCCACGGCGCCCGCCCGCGGGCTGTGCCTGATGCGCGTCTACTACGGGACCCGGCCGGCGGGCCCCTGACCACCCGCCCGCTGCGGGCGCACCGAACCTCGTGAGGATCCGACGATGAAGATCTTCCTCGACACCGCGAACGTGAAGGAGATCCAGGACGCCGCCTCGCTGGGCATCCTCGACGGCGTGACCACCAACCCCTCGCTGCTGGCGAAGGAGCCGGGCGATCCGTACCAGACCCTGGTGCAGATCTGCGAGGTGGTGAAGGGGCCGGTGAGCGGCGAAGTCGTGGCCACCGACCATGACGGGATTGTGGCCGAGGCCCGCAAGCTGGCCAAGCTGCACCAGCACGTGGTGGTCAAGGTGCCCATGATCCGCGAGGGGCTGCGGGCCATCCGCACGCTGAGCCAAGAGGGTGTCAAGATCAACTGCACCCTGATCTTCAACGCGGTGCAGGGGCTCATGGCGGCCAAGGCTGGCGCCACCTACCTGAGCCCGTTCGTGGGGCGCATCGACGACTCCGGCCACGAGGGCATGGAGCTGGTGCGCGACCTGGTCCAGATCGTGGAGATCTACCACCTGAAGGCCGAGGTGCTGGCGGCCAGCCTGCGCCACCCGCTGCACGTGCGCGAGGCGGCGCTGGCCGGGGCCCACGTGGCCACCATGCCCAAGGGCGTGTTCGACCAGTGCATGAAGCACCCGCTCACCGACCTCGGGCTGGCCCGCTTCCTGGAGGACTGGAAGAAGGTCCTGGCGCGCTGAGCGCCGGGGCCGGCCGGGCTCCCGGCCAACCCCCGGGCGGGGGGCGGCGTCCTACGGGTCGCCGCCCCCTGCCGACCGCTGCGCTCGTCTTCAACCAGGAGGTTCGCTCACCCATGCGTCTGCCGTTGTTCGCCGCCCTGTTGGCGGGCGTGCTGCTCCAGGCCGCCTCCGGGGCCGCCCCCGCGCCGCCGGCCGCCGCGGCCCCCGCCGAGGATGTCACCGCCAGCCGCAGCAACGCCATCACCCGCGCGGCGGAGCGGGCCGGCGCCGCGGTGGTGTCCATCAGCGTGGTCCAGACCCAGGTGGTCCAGGAGAGCCCGTTCTTCTCGTTCTTCCCGGACGAGTTCTTCGAGCGCTTCTACCCGCCCATGCAGTACCGCCGGGAGGTTCCGGGGCTGGGCTCGGGGTTCATCGTCACCCCCGAGGGCCACATCCTCACCAACGCCCACGTGGTCCAGGGGGCGCGCCAGATCAAGGTGACCCTGACCGACGGGCGGCAGTTCGAAGGGAAGCTGGTGGGGGCCGACCCCAGCTACGACCTGGCGGTGGTGAAGATCGAGGGCCAGGACCTGCCGGTGGCGGCCGAGGGCAACTCGGACGACCTGATCGTGGGCGAGTGGGCCATCGCCATCGGGAACCCCTTCGGCTTCCTGCTGAACGACACCAAGCCCTCGGTGACGGTGGGGGTGGTGAGCGCCACCCGCCGGGACATCAAACCCGAGGCCGGGCTCAGCGCGGTGTACAAGAACATGATCCAGACCGACGCGGCCATCAACCCGGGCAACTCCGGCGGGCCGCTGGTGAACGCCCTGGGCGAGGTCATCGGCATCAACACCTTCATCCTGTCCAAGAGCGGCGGCTCCATCGGGCTGGGTTTCGCCATCCCGATCAACACCGCCAAGAAGGTGTTCGAGGAGATCGTCCAGTACGGCCGCGTGCGCAACGTCTACATCGGGGTGTCGGTGCAGGACATCACCCCGTACCTGGCGCAGCGCTTCAACCTGGCCGACCGCAGCGGCGTGATCGTGCTGAGCGTGGACCGCGGCAGCCCCGCCGCGCGCGCCGGCATCCAGGTTGGGGACGTGATCCGGCGGGTGAACGGCGAGAAGATCCACAACTCCGATGAGGCCGGCCGCTCCATCTTCGGCGCCGGGGTGGGCGACACGGTGAAGCTGGTCGTGGACCGCGAGGGCAAGGAGCGCGAGGTGAGCCTCACGCTGGAGGAGGCCAAGGAAGGCCAGTAGCCCCGGCGCGCCGCGCCCCGGCTGCGAACGCCCTATCCGTCGCGACGGCGGATTGTCCTATCTTTCCCCCGCCCGACCCGCTAGACTCCCGCCATGAACGTCCTGCTCGTCCATCCCCGCTTCCCCGACACCTTCTGGAGCTTCCGGCACGCGCTGAAATTCGTGCGCAAGCGGGCGGCGTTGCCGCCGCTGGGCCTGCTCACGGTGGCCTCCATGCTGCCCCGGGAGTGGGGCCGGCGGCTGGTGGACCTGAACGTCCGGGAGCTGCGGGCGCAGGACCTGACGTGGGCCGACGTGGTGTTCGTGGGGGCCATGATCGCGCAGCGCGACTCGGCCCACGAGGTGGTCGCGCGGTGCCGGGCGGCGGGCCGGACGGTGGTGGCCGGGGGCCCGCTGTTCGCCGTGGAGCACGAGCACTTTCCGGAGGTGGACCACTTCGTCCTGGACGAGGCCGAGGCCACCCTGGCGCCCTTCCTCGAGGACTTCGCGGCCGGCCGCGCGCGCCGCACCTACCGCTCCGGCGAGTTTCCCGAGCTGCAGAGCACCCCGGTGCCCCAGTGGGAGCTGGCCGACCTCCGGCGGTACGTCTCGCTGAGCGTGCAGTGGTCGCGCGGGTGCCCCTACAACTGCGACTTCTGCAACGTGACTTCGATGTTCGGGCACACCCCGCGCCTCAAGAGTACCGCCCAGGTGCTGGCCGAGCTGGACGAGATGTACCGGCTGGGGTGGCGCGGGGACGTGTTCTTCGTGGACGACAACCTGATCGGGAACAAGCGCCGGCTGCGGGAGGACCTGCTGCCGGCGCTGATCGAGTGGCGGCGGGGCAAGCGCGGGCTCGACTTCTACACCCAGGCTTCCATCAACCTGGCGGACGACCCCAAGCTGATGCAGATGATGGTCGCCGCGGGGTTCAGCTGCGTGTTCATCGGCATCGAGACGCCCGAGGAGGCCGGCCTGGCGGAGTGCAACAAGCACCAGAACACCGGCCGGGACCTGGTGGCCGACGTCAAGCGCATCCAGCGCGCCGGGCTCCAGGTGCAGGGCGGGTTCATCATCGGCTTCGACGCCGACCCGCCGAGCATCTTCCAGCGGCAGGTGGAGTTCATCCAGAAGAGCGGGATCGTCACCGCCATGGTCGGGCTGCTCAACGTCATCCCCGAGACCCGGCTGTGGGAGCGGCTGCACGGGGAGGGGCGGCTTCTGGGCCGGTCCACCGGCAACAACGTGGACGGCACCCTGAACTTCGTCCCGCGCATGAATGCTGAGGCGCTGCGGCGGGGCTACCGGGAGGTGGTCGGCCACCTGTACTCGCCCGCGACCTACTACCAGCGAGTGCGCACCTTCCTGCGCGAGTACCAGCCGCCGCGGGTGCAGCTCTCGCTGAGCTGGCAGAACCTGCGGGCGTTCGCCTACTCCAACCTGCGCCTGGGAGTCCTCGGCCGGGAGCGGTTCCACTACTGGCGCCTCCTGGGCTGGACCGTGCTGCGCCGCCCGGCGCTCCTGCAGCTGGCGGTGACGCTGGCCATCTACGGCCACCACTTCCGCCGCACGTCCGAGGCAATCGGGCTGTAGCCGCCCCCATCGAATCCCACAACTTGTTATTTTGAGGCTGGTTCCGTGCCTCGTTTGAATTGAAACTTGAAGGCTGACCGGGACCCGCGCCCCGCCCGCCGCTGCGATTGCATCCGCACTTCCCGGATCGCGGCTGCATCTCAAACCCATAGGCCGCCGCATCCCCCGCCCGCGCCGGGCGGGCCTCCCCTCTCCAGCCTGTGCGCGCAGGGGGCCGCGAATGCCGCTCTTCCTCTCCGGCCACGTCGCCGACCGGTTCATGGCCTGGCCGCTCGAGGCCCCGCACCTCGGGCTGGGCCGCTCCTCCCGGCACGCGGTGCACCTGCCGGACGCCACCGTCTCCAAGGACCACGCCGAGATCATCCGCGAGGGCACGCGCCTGCACATCCGCGACCTGGGCAGCCGCAACGGGACCCGGGTGAACGGCGTGTCCGCGGCCGAGCCCCTGCCGCTGGCGGCCGGGGACCAGGTGGAGATCGGGCAGCTGGTGCTGCGGGTCACCGAGGGTGAGCCGGTGCAGCGGGTGCGCCTGCAGGAGGCGGCCGCGCTGGGCACCTCGGTGCGGCTCCGGGTGGACCAGATGCTGGAGCGCCCCGCGCCCCAGGGCCAGCCGGCCTCCCCGCAGGTGGTGCGGCTGCTGGCCGAGGCCGGCCGGCTGCTGGTGCTGCCGCGGCCGCTGCGCGAGACCTGCGACGAGGTCCTGGCGCTCGTGGAGCGGGCGGTGCCGGCCTCGCGCTACGTGCTGCTGCTGCGGGAGGCCCCCGGGGCCGAGCCGGTGCAGATGGCGGCCCGCTCGGGCGGGGGCCGGGCCGACCAGCCGCTGGCGCTGTCGCGGTCCATCCTGAGCTCGGTGCTGGAGGAGTGCACCTCGGTGCTGACCGAGGACGCCTCCGCGGACCCCCGGTTCCTGGCCCAGCAGAGCGTGGTGAGCCAGGCGGTGCGGGCCGCGATGGCGGTGCCCCTGTTCGACAACGAGAAGGTGCTGGGCCTGATCTACGTGGACACCCGCGAGCCCAGCGTGAGCTTCCGGGAGTCGGACCTGGAGCTGCTGTCGCTGCTGGCCAACATGGCGGCGGTGAAGATCACCAACGCCCGGCTGCTGGAGGCGGAGCAGCAGCGGGCCCGGCTGGCCCAGGAGCTGGCCACCGCCACCCGCATCCAGCGGGCGCTGCTCCCGCCGGGCGCGCCGCGGGTGCCCGGGTGGGCCTTCGAGGCGTTCCTGGAGACCTGCCACGAGGTGGGCGGCGACCTGTACGACTTCCACGTCCAGCCCGACGGCCGGATCCTGTTCCTGGTGGGGGACGTCTCGGGCAAGGGCGTGGGCGCCTCGCTACTGATGTCCTCGTTCCTGGCCTCGGCCCGGGTGCTGGCCCACGCCTGCGACGACCTGGGCCGGCTGGCCACCCAGCTCAACCACCACATGTGCGAGACCACCGAGCCGATGCACTTCGTGACCGGTTTCGTGGGCCGCCTGGATCCGGCCACCGGCGAGCTGCGCTACGTGAACGCCGGCCACCCGCCGCCGCTGGTGGTGCGCGACGGCGGGCTGCGGCGCCTGGACGGCGACGGCCTGCCGTTCGGGGTGATGGAGAAGGCGCAGTACACCGAGGCGGTCGCGGAGCTGCAGCCGGGCGAGCTGCTGGCGCTGTACACCGACGGCATCCCCGAGGCCCGCAGCGGGGACGAGCTGTTCGAGGACGAGCGCCTGGAGCGGCTGCTGGCGGAGCTGCCCGCGGGCCTGGAGCTGCCCGAGGTGCGCCGGCGGATCCTGGAGCGCGTGGCCGACTTCGTGGGCGCCGCGCCGCGGGGCGACGACATCACGCTGGTGCTGGTGCGGCGGGAGGCGCAATGAAAGACACGTCCAGCTTCGGCCCCGCGCCGGGCCGGATCGGCCCGTACCCGGTGGAGCGCGAGCTGGGCCGCGGGGGCATGGGCGTGGTGTACCTGGCCCGGGACCCGCGCCTGGACCGGCTGGTCGCGATCAAGGTGCTGCCCGAGGAGTTCGCCCGGGATCCGGAGCGCCTGGCGCGCTTCGAGCGCGAGGCGCGGCTGCTGGCCTCCCTCAACCACCCCAACATCGCCGGGATCCACGGCCTGGAGGAGGAGGCGGGCCGCCGCTTCCTGGTGCTGGAGTACGTGGAAGGACCGACGCTGGCGGAGCGCCTGCCGCGCGGCCCGCTGTCCCTCGAGGACACCCTGGAGGTGGCCCGCCAGGTGGCCGCGGCGCTGGAGGCGGCCCACGAGAGCGGGGTGGTGCACCGCGACCTCAAGCCCGGGAACATCAAGATCACCTCCTCGGGCGAGGTGAAGGTGCTGGACTTCGGCCTGGCCAAGGGCGGGGCGGGCAGCGAGCCCCCCTCCGGCCTGGACCTCTCGCAGTCGCCCACGCTGACCCAGGCGCGCACCGCCGCGGGGGTGATCCTGGGCACCGCCGCCTATATGAGCCCGGAGCAGGCCCGCGGCCGCTCGGTGGACCGGCGCGCGGACATCTGGGCCTTCGGGTGCGTGCTCTACGAGATGCTCACCGGGCGGCAGGCGTTCGAGGGCGAGACGGTGACCGACACCCTGGCGGCGATCCTCAAGAGCGAGCCGGACGCCTCGTCGCTGCCGGCCTCCGTCCCGCCCCGGCTGCGCGGGCTGCTGGAGCGTTGCCTGCGCAAGGACCCGCGCACCCGGGTCCGCGACATCGGCGACGTGCGGGTGGAGCTGGAAGAGATGCTGTCGGGCAAGCCCGGGCCGGAGGCCGGACCGGCCGCGGCCCCGCCGGCGCCGCCCGCGCGGCCGCGGGCGTGGCTGCCGTGGGGGGTGGCCGGGGCGGCCGCGGTGGTGGCGGGCGCGGCGTGGGGCGTGGGCTCTCTCGGACACCCGGGCGCCTCGAGCCCGGCCCTCACCTTCGACCTCACCGTGCCCGCCACCGTGATCACCTACCCCGGGTGCGGGCCGGCGATCTCCCCGGACGGCCGGTGGCTGGCATTCTCGGCGTCCGACTCGGCGGGCACGCAGCGGCTGTTCCTTCGCGCGCTGGGTGCGCGCGAAGTCCACGCGGTGGAGGGCAGCGACGGCGCCTACTACCCGTTCTGGTCTCCGGACAGCCGGACGGTGGCCTTCTTCGCCCAAGGCAAGCTCAAGCGCGTGCCGGTGGAGGGCGGCACGCCTCAGGCGGTGTGCGACGCCCCCGACGCGCGCGGCGGCGCGTGGAATCGCGACAACGTGATCCTGTTCACGCCGGCGGCCCAGGGCCCGGTGTGCCGAGTGCCGGCCGGCGGGGGCACCCCGGTGGCGGTGACCCGGGTGGACTCGGCTCGCGGGGAGACCAGCCACCGCTTCCCGTGCTTCCTGCCCGACGGGCGGCACTTCCTGTTCTGCTCCGTGAACCCGGACATGGAACGCCAGGCCACCCTGATGGGCTCGCTGAACGGCGGGCCGCTCCGGCACGTGCTGGACGCGGGCTCCGTCGCGGTGTACGAGCCGCCCGGCCAGCTGCTGTTCGTGCGCCAGGGGGCGGTCACCGTTCAGGCCTTCGATCCGGGCTCCGGGCGCGTCCGCGGCGACACCCGCACGCTCATCGGCAGCACCGTGCGCTCCAACCTGGGCGAGGCCAACTTCTCGGTCTCGGACAACGGCGTGCTGGTGTGCCAGACCGGCGCGCCGACGCGGGAGCGCCTCTTCTGGTACGACCGCTCCGGCCGCCAGACCGGCCCCGCCAGCGGGGTCATCCCGGGCGCGGGCGGCTCCGTCTCGCTGTCCCCGGACGGAAGCCACCTCCTGTACGTCGCCTACTCCTCGATGGGCAGCGAGCCCCAGATCATGCTGGTGGATCTGGGCAGCGGGCTGGCCACGCGGCTCAGCTTCGAGAACTTCAGCGAGCAGAGCCCCACCTGGTCCCCGGACGGCAAGCAGGTCTACTTCACCTCGCTCCGCTCCGGGCGGTACGACGTCTACGCCCGCACCCTGGACGGCTCGAGGCCGGAGCGCCTGGTGTTCCGGTCGCCCACCCTGCTGTGCAACATCCACAGCTGCGTGCCCGACGGCAGCCAGTTGATGCTGGGGCTGCCCGACCGGGCCGGGCACCTGCAGGTCTGGCGGGTGCCCACCTCCGGCGCGGGCCGCGCCGAGCCGGTGCTGCAGGGCCCGTTCAACGCCGGGGACGCGCGCGTCTCGCCCGACGGGCACTGGATGAGCTACACCAGCGACGAATCCGGCCGGCCCGAGGTGTACGTCACCAGCTTCCCCTCGCCCGGCGCGCGCTACCGGGTGTCCTCCGAGGGCGGGGGCGGGGCGGGCTGGACCAAGGGCGGGCGGGAGCTGGTCTTCGGCTCCGCGGACCAGCACGTGATGGCCGCCGACGTCTCCACCGAGGGGGGCTTCCGCGCCAGCGCCCCGCGCGCGCTGTTCGCCCTGCCGCGGGACTTCCACGGCGGCGACGGCACCCCGGACGGCGCGCGCTTCGTGGTGCTCCTGCCCGGCGACACCCAGGGTCCCCCGCGGATCACGGTGCTGGCCGGCTGGCAGAACGAGGACCGGCGGTGACGCTCGCACCGGGCGCCCGCCTCGGGCCCTACGAAGTCCTCGGCGCGCTGGGCGCCGGCGGCATGGGCGAGGTGTACCGGGCCAAGGACCTGCGCCTCGGACGCGACGTGGCCCTCAAGGTCCTGCCCCGGAGCGTCGTCGCCGACTCGAACCGGCTGGCTCGCTTCGAGCAGGA
>DATKKS010000085.1:0-5447 GCA_035542815.1 Saccharimonadales bacterium (SeqCode)
GCGAAGATGGTCGCGGGGGAGAAGGAGCCGCCCACGAACAGGTCGTAGAGGCCCAGCATGCTGTTGCTCTTCATCATCGACGCCAGGGCGTGCGCGTCCACTCCGGGAGTGGGCACGTGCCCGCCCAGGCGGTAGATCGCCAGCATCCCGAGGGTGAAGAGCAGCCGCCTCCTCAGCTCGGGAATGCTCCACATGTTGCGGAGGCTGTCGACAAACGCGTTCGTCTGAGCCATCGGGTCTCTTTTTCCTCGCGCTCCCGGAGCGGCGGACCGCTCCCCCCGCGTTCCCCTACTTCGCCGTGGCCGCGACCGGCTCGAACTTGCCGCCGGCCGCCTCGAGCTTCTTCACCGCCGCCGCAGACGCTCGGTCCACGCGGACCGTCAGCGCGTGCGGCAGCTCGCCATTCGCCAGCAGCTTGACCGGGCAGGCGGCGCTCTTCACCAGGCCCGCGCCGGCCAGCTCCGCCGCGCCCACCACGCTCCCGGCCGCGAACCGGGCCAGCGCCCCGAGGTTCACGACCTGGTCGGTCTCGGGCTCCAGGCTGCGCATGCCGCGCTTGGGCGCCCGGCGCTGCAGCGGCATCTGCCCGCCTTCGAACCAGCGCGGGACGCCGTGGTGGCCGGTGCGGGCCTTCTGGCCCTTGTGGCCCTTGCCGCAGGTGCCGCCCTTGCCGGAGGAGGCGCCCTTGCCCAGCCGCTTGCGCCGGTGGACCGCCCCCGGTGCGTGTTGGATCTCGCCGATTCGCATGCTGTCCTAACCTTCCGTGACCTTCAGCAGGTGCACGATCTTGAGGATCATCCCGCGGATCGCCGGGTTGTCGGGCTTGACCACGGTGTGGCCCAGCCGGCGGATGCCGAGGGCCTCGAGGGTCTGCCGCTGGTCGTACTTCCGGCCGCTCACACTGCGCACCTGGGTGATCTTCAGCGTCTTGGCCATGGATCTACACCTGGGCCTTGGGCTTCGGGCCCAGGAGCTCCGTGATCGTCATTCCGCGGCGGCGGGCCACCTGGTGGGGCACCTGGAGCATCTCCAGCCCGCGCATCGCCGCCTTCACCACGTTGTGGGGGTTGCTCGTCCCCAGGGACTTGGTCAGCAGGTTCTGGATGCCGGCCGACTCCATCACCGCGCGCACCGTGCCGCCGGCGATCACGCCGGTGCCCGACGCGGCGGGCCGCAGCAGCACCCGGGCCGCACCGAACTCGCCGATCACCTGGTGCGGGATGGTCCCCCGCAGCACCGGCACGGTCAGCAGGTTGCGCTTGGCCATCTCCCCGGCCTTGCGGATGGCGTCAGCCACCTCGTTGGCCTTGCCCAGCCCCACGCCCACCTTGCCGTTCTGGTTGCCCACGGCCACGATGGCGTTGAAGGAGAAGCGCCGGCCGCCCTTGACCACCTTGGCCACGCGGTTCACGTGGATCACGCGCTCCACGAACTCCGGCTTGACTTCCTCGGCCGCCTCGGCGCCCCGCTGCGGCCCGCGCCCGGGGCCCCGCCCCGGTCCACGGCCCCGGCCGCCGCCCGGGCCGCGGCCACGGCCACCCGGACCGCCGGGCCCACGGCCGCGTGGGCCGCGCTCGGGCGCCGGTGCGGGGGAAGCCGGCGCCGCCGGCGCCTGCGGGTCGTGCGGGTTAGAACTGGAGTCCTGCATTGCGCGCTGCCTCCGCGAGCGCCTTCACGCGCCCGTGATACAGATACCCGCCGCGGTCGAAGCACACCGCGGTGATGCCCTTGGCCTTGGCTCGCTCCGCCAGCACCTCGCCGCAGGCCGTTGCCGCGGCGATCTTGCCCTTCTTGTCCTGCAGCCGGGCCTTGACTTCCTCGGTCTTGCTCGCGACCGCCACCAGGGTGACCCCGCGAACGTCGTCCACGATCTGCGCGTAGATGTGCTTGCTGCTGCGGAACACGGAAACCCGCGGCCGCTCGGCCGTACCCGACACGCGACGCCGGATGCGATTGTGGCGCCGCTCCCGGCCCAGACGTCTCGCGGATGACTTGTCCATGGTGCTCATGTCCGTTCCTCGCGCCCCGCGGCCCGCCGTTTCCAAGGGCGTGGCCAGGCGCCGGTAATGGATCTCGACTACGTCGAGCCGGCGGTCTTGCCGGCCTTGCGAATGATGTGCTCGCCCTCGTACTTGATGCCCTTGCCCTTGTACGGCTCGGGCGGGCGGAAGGCGCGGACATTGGCTGCGGCCTGCCCGAGCAGCTCCTTGTTGATGCTGCGCAGGAGGATCTTGTTCTGGCCTTCCACCGTCGCTTCCACGCCCTCCGGGAGGTCGTACGCGATGGGGTGCGAATAGCCCAGCTGCAGCACCAGGCGGCGCTTGCCTTCCATCGCCGCGCGGTAGCCCACGCCGTTGATCTCCAGGGAGCGGCTGAACCCCTCGGTCACGCCGTGCACCATGTTGGCCAGGTTGGCCCGCATCGTGCCGTGCCGCGCGTCCGCACCCTTGGCGGCGCTCGCCGCGAGCTCCACCCGCACCTCGGCGCCCGACACCACCACCGAGGTGTCCGGCAGAATCGGCCGGCTCAGCTCGCCCTTCGGCCCCTTCACCCGCACCTGGCCGCCCTCGGCGGTCACCGTCACGCCCTTGGGCAGGGGCAGGATCTTCTTGCCAACTCGAGACATGCGTTCCTCACGAACCCGCAGGCGTCACCAGACGTAACAGACCACCTCTCCGCCGAGGCCCTTCTCGCGGGCCTCCTTGTCGGAGAGGATGCCGGACGACGTGGACACCACGCAGGTGCCCATGCCGCCCATCACTCGGGGCAGCTTGTCCCGGTTCACGTAGATCCGCCGGCCCGGCGACGAGACCCGCCGCAGGCCCTGGATCACGCTCTTGTCTTCCTGGTCGTACTTCAGGTAGATCCGCAGCACCGGCTTCTTCTCGTCCCCCATCCGCTTGTAGTGGCTGATGAAGTGCTCCCGCGCCAGCAGGTCCAACAGCGAGGCGCGCAGGCGCGAGGCCGGCACGTCCAACCGGCGCTGCTTGGCGCGGCACGCGTTGCGCACGCGGGTCAGGAAATCGGAAACCGAATCGGTCGTCGCCATGCCGCGCCCCCTACCAGCTCGCCTTGACCACGCCCGGGATCTGCCCCACCAGGGCCAGCTCCCGGAAGCAGATCCGGCACAGTCCGAACTTGCGCATGTACCCGCGCGGGCGCCCGCACCGGTGGCACCGGTTGCGGTGGCGCACGTCGAACTTCACTCGGTGGTTCTTCCACTGCTCGATCAGGCACTTCTTGGCCATGCGCCCGGCTCCCCTTACGCTTTGCGGAAGGGCATGTTCATGAGCCTCAAGAGCTCCATCCCTTCCTCGTCGGTGCGGGCGGTCGTCACGATGGTCACGTCCATCCCGCGGACCTTCTCCACCCGGTCGTAGTTGATCTCCGGGAAAATGATCTGTTCCGCCACCCCCAGGGTGTAGTTGCCCCGCCCGTCGAAGGACTTCGAGGGCACGCCGCGGAAGTCGCGGATCCGCGGAATCGCGATGTTGATCAGCCGGTCGAAGAACTCCCACATCCGCGCGCCGCGCAGCGTCACCATGCAGCCCACCGGCTGCCCCGCGCGCAGCTTGAAGTTCGAGATCGACTTCTTGGCGCGCCGCACCGCCGGCTTCTGGCCGGTGATGCTGCCCATGTCCGCCACCGCCGCGTCCAGCAGCTTGATGTTCTGGAGGCCGTCCCCCACGCCCATGTTGACCACGATCTTGCTCAGGCGCGGCGCCTGCATCATGCTGGTGTAGCCGAAGCGCTTCATCAGCGCCGGCACCACCTCCGCCTCGTACACCTTCTTGAGGCGCGGCGGCGGGCCGGCCTCGATCACGCCGCCCTTGGCCGCGGCGCTGCCCTTCTCGCCCTTGGGCTTCTTGGCCCCGGCGGCCGGCTTGCCGCCCCCGGCGGGCTTGCCGGCCTTGGGCTGCTGTCCCTGTTCCTTCTTTGCCATCACGTTCTCCGCCGGCCCTTCCGCTGGCCGCCATCCGCGCCGTGCGCGGCCGCGGCGGCCCGGGCCCCGGCTGGGGCTCCTAGCCCTTCGAGATCGCGGAACCGCAGCGGACGCAGTTCCGGGTCCGGGTCTTGCCCCGGCCTTCCACCTTCACCCGCACGCCCCGCCCGCAGCGGTCGCAGAACAGCGCCACGTTGGACATGTTGACGGGGGCTTCCTTCTCGATGATCCCGCTCTGGATGCCCTGGCCGCGGGTCTTGCGGTGCCGCTTGACCAGGTTGACCTTCTCCACGATGACGCGGGCCTTGTCCGGGTACACCCGGAGCACCCGCCCCACCTGCCCGGCGGCGTCGCCCGCCAGGATCTGCACCTTGTCGTTCTTCTGGAGATTCATGGTCCCCTCTAGATCACTTCCGGCGCGAGGGAGATGATCTTCATGAACTCCTTCTCGCGCAGCTCGCGCGCCACGGGCCCGAAGATGCGCGTGCCCCGCGGCTCCCGCGCGTCGTCGATCAGCACCACCGCGTTCTGGTCGAAGCGGATGTAGGACCCGTCCTTGCGCTTCTGCTCCTTGCGCGTGCGGACGATGACCGCCTTCGCCACGTCCCCCTTCTTGACCTGTCCGCCGGGCAGGGCGTCCTTGATCGAAACCACCACGATGTCACCGAGCCGGCCGTACCGCCGGTGGTGGCCCCCGAGCACCTTGATGCACTGGGCCACCCGCGCGCCCGAGTTGTCGGACACGGTGAGCATGGTGCGAAGCTGAACCATCGAAACCTCCGAACCTGCCGTCGAAACGGGCTCCCACGCGGGGGCATGCGCCACGCCGGTCCGCCCCCGGGGTCACCGGCCCAGGGGCGCGCGGGGCGGCCCGCCGTTCCCCTCAAGCCCAGCCGGATCGCGCTCCCTACTTGGCGCGCTCGACGAACCCCATGAAGCGCCAGCGCTTGTCCTTGGACAGCGGGCGCGTCTCCACGAACCGGATGATGTCGCCCACCCGGCACTCGTTCTGCTCGTCGTGCACCTTGAACGTCCGGGTCTGCTGCACGTACTTCCGGACGACCGGGTGCGGCACGCGGCGGCTGATCTTGACCACCACGGTCTTGTCCATCTTGTCGCTGATGACCTCGCCGACGCGGACCTTGCGGCGGCCGCGGGTCGTCGGACTTTCCACTTCTGCCATGGCCTCCTCGAATCCCCTCAGACTCAGTGCAGGCCCAGCTTGCGGATCCCGGACTCGTGCTCCTGGAGCACCGTAGCCAGGCGCGCCAGCGCCCGGCGGGTCTCCCGGATGGTGAGTGGGTTCTGCAGCTGCCGCATCGAGTTCTTGAAACGGTCCTTGAACAGGGCGTCGTGCAGCTCTGCCATCTTGTGCCGGATCTCGTCCGGGCTCATCTCCCGGATGGCGTCGATCTTGAACTCCTTGCTCATTGCGCCTGGGCCTCCGCGCCCATGTCGTCACGCACCACGAACCGCGCGTGCAGCGGGAGCTTGCTTGCGCCCA
>DATKKS010000086.1:0-5220 GCA_035542815.1 Saccharimonadales bacterium (SeqCode)
TCCGCGCTTCCTGCGCTCCGCCTCGCTCGGCACGCGGCCGGCTCCGGCGTCCTGCCTCCGCTCGGCCGTGTGACGCCGGCCTACGAGGTCTCGAAGCGGGCTCCCGGCCGAGCGCCCTACTCCCCGTGGAACATGTCGCAGATGGAGCGCATCTCGGAGACCGCGTGGCCCAGGCCCACGAACACCCCGCGGGCCACGATGGCGTGCCCGATGTTCACCTCCACCACCTGCGGCACCGCGTCCAGCAGCGCCGGCGTGTTGCGGTAGTTGAGCCCGTGCCCGGCGTGCACCTCCAGGCCCGCGTTGGCGGCCATCTCGGCGGCGCCCGCCAGCCGGTCCAGCTCGGTCTCCTCGGCCTCCCTCCCGAAGGCCTCCGCGAACCGCCCGGTGTGCAGCTCCACGCCGTCCACCCCGGCCTTGCTGCAGGCCAGGATCTGCGGCTCATCCGGGTCCACGAAGGCGAACACGCGGCACCCGGCCAGCTTGAGCTTCTGGGTCACCAGCTTCACCCGGGAGGTCTCGGCGGTCACGTCCAGGCCGCCCTCCGTGGTCAGCTCCTGGCGCCGCTCCGGCACCAGACAGGCGTGGTCGGGCCGGACCTCCAGCGCCAGCTGGATGATGTCGTCGGCCAGCGCCATCTCCTGGTTGAGTTCGGTGGTCACCACCTCGCGCAGCAGGCGCAGGTCGCGGTCGTTGATGTGGCGCCGGTCCTCGCGCACGTGGACCGTGATGAGGTCCGCGCCGGAGAGTTCGGCCTCCACCGCCGCGGCCACGGGCTCGGGGTCGCGCCCCCCGCGCGCCTGGCGCAGGGTGGCCACGTGGTCGATGTTGATGCCCAGCCGGACCATGTTCACCTCACCTTCCCTGCATTTCCTCGGCGAGGAAATCGTAGAAGTCGGACGGCGGCGGCGCGATGCCCCGCATCCGCATCGCGGCGGTGATCTGGCCGCGGTGGTGCACCTCGTGCAGCAGCAGGTGCACGAACACCTGCCGCACCGCCATGCGCGGGCGTCCGTGGAACGGCGCGGTGACCACCCGCGACAGCTCCGTCTCGTCGGCCCGCTCGAGGTGCGCGCGAGTGCGCTGGCGGACGTTCTCCCAGCGGCGCACCGTGGCCGCCGCGTCCGCCTCGGGGTCGGGCGCGGGCGGCGGCGCCGGGTCGCCCTGCACCACCTGACGGATCCACAGGTCTTCGGAGTCGATCACGTGGGCGAACAGGTCGCGCAGGTCGCGGAACTTCCACGCCAGGCCCAGCGGCGCGACGAACTCGGCCGCCGGCATCTCCAAGAGCGCCATGGAGAAGCGCTCCCGCATGTAGTCGGAGTAGTCCAGCAGCAGCGACAGAGAGATCCCCGCGTCGCGGGGAGACAAGCTTCGGTGCACGCCTCACCTCCTCGACCCCCGGGCTGCTGCCGCCGGCCCGGCGGGGCCACTCGGTCCCGCCGGGATGGCGGGATCGCAGCGGATATTCTACTAGCAGTTCGCACCGTCCGGAAGCGGCGAAGCCCGTAGATCTGGCTGCCGGCTGGACTTGGAACCAGTTCTCTAACACATTGCATATATTTCAGTTACGGATGAAACCCAGCGCTCGATCGGAATTCGTGGGGAATATCTATGCTACTTAAGTAGAATTTCACTTCCCATCTGCTGGGCTCCACAGGTACTCTCATCGCATAGGCCGCCGGGGGCCGCCCTCGGGCCCTCCAGCGTGGATCCGCCCGAGCGAGTATCTCTGCAGGAGCAGATGAGCATGGAAAGGAACACGTCGCAGCGCCGTGCGATTCAGCGGGTGCTCCAGGAATCTGCGCGCCCCATGGGCCCGCGCGAGATTCTGGAAGCTGCCCGCCGTCACATTCCGGGGATCGGCATCGCCACCGTCTACCGCACGCTCAAGCGCGCGGTCGAGGAGGGATCCCTCGCGCAGGTGGACCTTCCGGGCGAGCCGCCGCGGTACGAGATGTCCGGGCGCAACCATCACCCGTACTTCCGCTGCCGCAGCTGCAACCGGGTGTTCGGAGCGCGCACCGGGCCCAAGGTGCCGGCCAACCTGGTCCCGCCGGGCTTCCAGGTCGAGGGACACGCCCTCTACCTGTACGGCCTGTGTTCGGACTGCGTCCCGGCCGCGAACTGAGCGCCGCCTCGACATGCCCGCCCGGCCCGGCCGGGCGGCGCCCGTGCCGCTCTCCGGCGCCCGCCGCGCCCCGGCGGCGGGGTGCGCCCCCGCGCGGCCGCGGCTGACCCCTCGCGCCAGGCCCGCGCCGCGGGCCCCGGCGAACCCCCGAATTCAAGGAATCCCAGCGGATTACCCCGGGTCGCCGGGCTCCCTTCACGGCCCCGTCCGCCCGCCTCGGCGTTGACCCCGGGCGCCCCGGACTGCTAAACTTCGGCGTTTGCGTCGGCTGGCGTCAGCCAGCCGCCCTGCCGGAGCGTGGCCTGCGGCGGCCCGGCCGGCGCGCCCCGCGCGTGCCCGCTCGCGCCCCGCAGTTGGCTTGGATGGAGGTCGGATGCGTTCCCTCGGCAATTGGCGCCTTGTTCTGAGTATCGCCGCCGTCGTCATCAGCGCGATACTGCTTCTCCCCAGCGTTCAGTACCACTACGGACTCACCGACGCGCAGCGCCGGGACACCTCGGACCCCAAGATCGACGGGCTCCGCGACCGGGCCATCCACCTGGGCCTGGACCTGCAGGGCGGCATCCACATGGTGCTGGAGGTGGACGCCTCCAAGCTGCCCAAGGCCGAGGCCGCCGGCGCGGTGGACCGGGCCATCGAGGTGATCCGCAACCGCGTGGACCAGTTCGGCGTGGCCGAGCCGCTCATCCAGAAGGAGGGCACCAACCGCATCGTGGTGGAGCTGCCCGGGATGAACGACCCGCAGCGCGCCCGCAACCTGATCGGCCAGACCGCGCTCCTGGAGTTCAAGGTGGTCCGCCCCGAGCAGCTGCAGCTCGCAATGGACCGCATCGACGCCTACGGCCGCAGCCACCCGGGCCTGGTCCCGCTGCCCAAGGGCGGGATCCGCGACAGCATGGCGATCTCCAAGCCGCTCAGCTCGCTGGCCCAGAGCGGCGACAAGACCGGCGCCTTCTTCCTGGCCGAGAACGTGGCCCAGGCGGACGCGTTGATGGCCCAGGCCAAGCGGGACTCGGTGCTCCCCGGGGACGTGGACCTGGTGTGGGGGGAGGAGGAGAGCTACGGCGAGCGCACCGGGCGCTACCTCTACGCCCTCAAGAAGGACGCCGAGCTGAACGGCAGCATCGTGGCCAACGCCATCGCGCGCATCGGGCTGGAGGCCACCCGCCCGACCGACTGGGGCGTCTCGTTGACGCTGACCGGCCCCGGCCGCAACGCGTTCAGCACCACCACCGGCCGCTACGTGGGCAAGCAGCTGGCCATCGTGCTGGACAACCGCGTGCACAGCGCCCCGTTCATCCGCGAGCGCATCCGCGGCGACGCCCAGATCACCGGCAACTTCACCGACCAGCAGGCCAAGGACCTGGCCATCGTGCTGAAGGCCGGCGCGCTGCCGGCCCCGGTGAAGATCATCGGCGAGAGCTTCGTGGGCCCGACCCTGGGCAGCGACTCCATCCAGAAGGGGTTCATGGCGGCGCTGGTGGGCGCCATTCTGGTGACCCTGTTCATGATCGTCTACTACCGGTTCTCCGGAGTGATCGCGGTGGCGGCGATGATCGTCAACGTGCTCATCCTGATGGCCTTCATGCCCCTCATCAAGCAGACCCTGACGCTCCCGGGGATCGCGGGGATCGTCTTGACCATCGGGGTCTCGGTGGACGCGAACGTGCTCATCTTCGAGCGCATCCGCGAGGAGATGCGCAACAAGAAGACCATCTCGGCCTCGGTGGTGGCCGGCTACAACCGCGCCTGGGTGACCATCCTGGACGCCCACGTCACTGCGTTCCTGAGTTCCATCTGCCTGTTCGCGTTCGGGACGGGGCCGATCAAGGGCTTCGCGGTCACGTTCTCGGTGGGCCTGGTGGCCAACCTGTTCACCGCCGTGTTCATGACCCGCTACGTGTTCGACGCCATGACTGCGCGCCGGCGGATGGAAACCCTGAGCATTTAGACGAGGGCGTTTCGGTGCGCCCGCGGGCGCGAAGGATAGGACGATGCTCCAAATTCTCCACGGCACCAACATTGACTTCATGGGCAAGCGGAAGTTCGCGTACGCGTTCTCCGCGCTCATGATCCTGATCTCGGCCGCTTCGCTGATCGCGCACGGCGGGCCCCGCCTGGGCATCGACTTCACCGGCGGGGTGCTGATGCAGGTGAACTTCGGGCAGGCGGTGCCGATCGGCGACGTCCGCTCCACGGTGGACCGCGCCGGCTTCTCCGGCAGCGAGCTGCAGGCCATCGCCGGCACCAACACCATCATGATCCGCGTGCACCAGCGCGAGGCCGGCAGCGACGCCGGCGAGCGGATCCGCACCGCGCTGTCGGCCCGGTTCCCGGGCAACCCGATCACCGTGGGCGGCCAGGAGTACGTGGGCCCCAAGATCGGCAAGGAGCTGGGGCAGAAGGCCACCTACGCCATCGTCGGCGCGCTGGGGATGATCCTCATCTACATCGCCATCCGCTACGAGTGGAAGTTCGCCCTGGGCGCGGTGCTGGCGCTGGCCCACGACGTGTTCATCACCCTGGGGGTGCTGTCGCTGTGCAACAAGGAGTTCACCCTCACGGTGATGGCCGCGCTGCTGACCATCGCCGGTTACTCCAACAACGACACCATCGTGGTCCTGGACCGGATCCGCGAGCGCGCCAAGGTGCTGCGGCGCGAGGCCCTGGCGCGGGTGATCAACGTCTCGGTGAACGAGACCCTGTCGCGGACGGTCATCACCTCGCTGACCGTGACCCTGACGGTGCTGGCGCTGTTCATCTTCGGCGGCGAGGTGATCCACGACTTCTCCTTCGCGATGCTCATCGGGGTGGTGTTCGGGACCTACTCCTCGGTGTACGTGGCCTCGGCCCTGGCGCTGGACATCACCCTGTCGCGGATGAAGGAGAGTACCGCGCCGGGGGCCGCGAGGAAGGTCCCGGCCAAGGGCTAGGCGGCGGGCGCCGATCCGCGCCGGACGACGCGAAAGGGCCGCACCCCCAGGGGTGCGGCCCTTCGGTTATGCGGGACTGGGCCCGCGTGGCGCCCGTTGGCTGCCCGCGCGGCGCCCGCGTGGCGCCTAGCCCTTGGTGCCCTTCTTGGCCGGCTT
>DATKKS010000087.1:0-14808 GCA_035542815.1 Saccharimonadales bacterium (SeqCode)
TCCCGCCGCCGCTCGACAAGGGCAACGGGCAGAAGCTCGAGCCACTGGACGAGCTATTCGGCTGGCAACCCGTCGACGGCTTCGGCTGCGTGGTGTGGTGACAGCCGAGCGCCAGAAGGAGCACGAGACACAGCGCGAGCAACGGGGACGGCTGGCAAACCGGACACCCCCTACCCGCCTGGAGTGGTGCTGCAGGCATGCCGCAGGATGCTTGCGCGCGCAATGCGCGCGGGCCAGAGCCTTCGGTGATCGCGGCCACACCCACTACGAGCCTCTCGTCAGAGCGCCCGGAGTTCCGGGCCTGAGCTGCGCGCGCTCCGTGGAGCCTTGCACCCCCTACCCCGGGAACCTCAGCGGCACGAACCTCACCGGCGTGAGGTTCGCGCGTTCGTAATCGGCGCCGTGGCGGACGACGCGCACCAGCATCTGGTCGTCGTAATCGCCCAGCGGGGCCACCAGCCGGCCCCCGTCGCGCATCTGGCGCAGCAGCGCGGGCGGCACCTCCGGGGCGGCCGCGGCCACCGCCACGGCGTCGAACGGCGCGTGCTCGGCCCAGCCCAGCGTGCCGTCCCCGGAGCGCACCTCGAAGCCGCGGTAGCCCAGGCGCTCCAGGCGCGCGCGGGATGCGGCGGCCAGCTCCGGGTCGATCTCCACGCCCCACACCACGCAACCCATCTCCACCAACACCGCGGTCTGGTAGCCGGTTCCGGAGCCCACGTCCAGCACGTGCTGGCCGGGCTCGAGCTGCAGCGCCTGGCAGGTGAGGGCCACGATGTAGGGCTGGGAGATGGTCTCGCCCTCGCCGATGGGCAGCGCCCGGTCCTGGTAGGCGGCGTAGCGCATGGGCGTGGGGAGGAACTCGTGCCGGGGCACCTTGCCCATGGCCTCCAGCACCCGCTCGTCGCGGATGCCGCGGGCCCGGAGCTGGGTGCCCACCATCTCGCGCCGCTGGTGCTCGAAGGGCTCGGGGATGTCGGGGCCGCCGATGTGCGTGCGGCGCCAGCCGAAGGGGTTGAATCCAGCCATCGGGAGAGGCCTCGGGGTCGGGGTTGGAGCATCGGTCCGGGCTCGCCACGAGTATAGCACCGGGCCGCGGGGGCCCGCCGTGGCCGCGCCGCGCCGGCGAGTCCGCCCCCCGGGCGGCGGCCTACCGCTCCGCCCGGCCGCTCCTGTAGAACCGGATCCGCACCTTCTCCACGGTGGCCAGCCCTTCCGCGACCGCCTGGTCCACCACCGGCAGGAAGGCCTCGATCTTCTCCTCGGTGTCCACGATCTCGACCACCACCGGCAGGTCTTCCGACAGGCGCAGGATCTTCGCGGTGTGCAGCCGGCTGTGGGCGCCGAACCCCTCGATGCCGCGCACCACGGTGGCCCCGGCCAGGCCGTGCTCGCGCGCCTTCCGCACCAGCCATTCGTACACCGGACGGCCTTCGTGCTTGTCGCTCTCGCCCACGAAGATCCGCAGCAGGTGTCCTTCTTCCGGGAGGGTCATCTCACGCACCTCCAAGCAGCCGGCCGGCGACGTGGCCGGCCCACACCGCGCCGAGCCCCAGCCCCAGCTGCAGCCCGACCGATCCTAGGGCCGCGCCGGCCTCGCCGTCACGCAGCAACTGGAAGGTCTCGTAGCCGAAGCTGGAGAACGTGGTGAAGCCGCCCAGCACCCCGATGAACAGGAACGCCCGGGTGGCTCCCGAGAAGAGCCCGCGCGCCTCGGCCAGCTCGGACAGGAACCCGATAGCGAGGCACCCGAGGACGTTCACGGCCAGGGTCTCGAGCGGGAAGGTGGCTCCCTGTTTGGCCCTGACCATCAGCCCGCCCAGCAGGTACCGGGCCATGGTGCCCAGGCAGCCGCCCAGGCCCACGATGAGAAGTCTCTGCATCCAACGCCCCTCCGGCAGCAGGTTGGCCCCCCGGTCCGGGGCCGAAAAAAGACGACCCCCACCGGCTTCGGTAGGAGTCATCAGCCCGTGCACGGGCGGTTCAGGGCGAACTCCATCGCCTCGATGGCGGGAGCCTACCAGCCGCCGGGAGGCGTGTCCAGGCGCGCCGCCGCGGGGTCGCGCCGGACTGCCACGACGGGCTGCCGCGCCAGTTCCGCGGCCCGGATTCCGCCCGGCGCCGCGCCGGGCCAGCGCCCCTCCGCCCCCGGCCGGGCCTGTCCGGCGGTGCTATACTGGCCCCTGGGAGGACCCTCGTCATGACATGCCGCCCCAAGAGCCGTCGCCCCCGCCCCCGACGCTTCCCCGTGGGTCTCGCGCTCTCCCTCATCTGCCTGGCCGCGGGCCTCGTGGCCACCGGCAGCTGGGGCAGCCCGCCGATGGTCCAGACGGTCCAGCTCGAGGGCACGGTCAACCCGGCTTCCGCGGAGCTGGTGGTCTCCGCCATCCAGCAGGCGGAGCGGGCCCAGCGCGAGGCGGTCATCCTGGAGATCGACACCCCCGGCGGCCTCGACACCTCCATGCGCGACATGGTCAAGGCCATCCTGGCCTCGGACGTGCCGGTGGTGGCCTACGTCTACCCCACCGGCGCCCGCTCGGCCTCCGCCGGGGTGTTCCTGTTGGCGGCCTCGCACGTGGCGGCCATGTCCCCGGGCACCAACCTGGGCGCGGCGCACCCGGTGGGCATGGGCGGGGCGCTACCGGACTCGGTGATGTCGGGCAAGGTCACCAACGACGCCGCGGCCTACATCCGCTCCCTGGCCGCCCACCGCGGGCGGAACGTGGAGTGGTTCGAGGAGGCGGTGCGCAAGAGCGTCTCGGCCACCGAGACGGAGGCCCTGGACAAGCACCTCATCGACCTGGTGGCCCGGGACGAGGGCGACCTGCTGGCCAAGCTGGACGGCCGCAAGGTGACGCTCTCCAGCGGCGTGACCGCCACCCTCCGCACCAAGAACGCGGTGCTGGTGCGGACGCCGATCTCGCTCCGAATCCGCATCCTCAACGGCCTGTCGGACCCCAACATCGCCTACCTGCTGCTGACCCTGGGCTTCTACGGCATCCTGTTCGAGCTGATGCACCCGGGCTCGGTGTTCCCCGGGGTGATGGGCGGGCTGGCGCTCCTGCTGGGCTTCTTCGCCCTGCAGACCCTGCCGGTCAACTACGTGGGGGTGCTGCTGATCCTGTTCGCCATGGTGCTGTTCATCGTGGACATCAAGGCCCCCACCCACGGGGTGCTCACCATCGGCGGGGTGATCTCGTTCATCATGGGCTCGGTGATGCTGATCCGGGGGCGGGGCTCGGAGGTGCATGTGGCAGGCGGGCTGGTGGCGCTGATGACCGTGCTCACGGTGGCCTTCTTCACCTGGATCGTGGGGGCCGCCATCCGGTCCCGGCGGCTGCCGGTGGCCACCGGGCGGCGGGGCCTGGTGGGGGAGTCGGGGACCGTCGCGAAGGCCCTGTCGCCAGTCGGAACTGTTTTCGTGGATGGAACTTACTGGTCAGCAGTGGGCACCGAGTCGCTGCCCGTCGGGACCGCCATCAAGGTGGTGGAGGTGAAAGGCTTGACCTTGAAGGTGGAAAGGGCCTAGCCTCACCGGGCACTGCTAAGGGCGCGCCCGCGTCCGCATAACTTGCGAATCCAAACCTCACGCGCCGGCCGGGTGAATGGCCCGGTTTCCCGACGGGCCTGCGCGTGGTCGCAGCCAGTTTCCAGGGATTGGGACTCTTCGGCCCGCCGCGCCCCCTGCGTCCGCCCGGAGCCCCCATCACGAAGGATCGAGGCACACCATGGTCCCGGTTTCCCTGTTCTTCCTGTTCCTGATCGTCGTCCTGGTGATTTCCCTGCTCTCCAACTCCCTCAAGGTGCTGCGGGAGTACGAGCGGGCGGTGGTGTTCCGGCTGGGCCGGCTGATCGGGGAGAAGGGCCCGGGACTGATCCTGCTCATCCCCATCGTGGACCGCATGGTGAAGGTGAGCCTGCGCACGGTCCCCATGGACGTGCCGCCCCAGGACATCATCACCCGGGACAACGTCACGGTGAAGGTAAACGCGGTGATCTTCTTCCGGGTGATCGACGCGCGCCAGGCGGTGGTGCAGGTGGACAACTTCCTGTACGCCACCTCCCAGATCTCGCAGACCACGCTGCGCTCCATCCTGGGACAGCAGGAGTTGGACGAGCTGCTCTCGGAGCGCGACAAGCTCAACATGGCGCTGCAGCAGGTGATCGACCGCCAGACCGAGCCATGGGGCGTGAAGGTCGCGGCGGTGGAAGTTAAGAACGTGGACCTGCCCCAGGAGATGCAGCGCGCCATCGCGCGGCAGGCGGAGGCCGAGCGGGAGCGCCGCGCCAAGGTGATCAACGCCGAGGGCGAGCTGCAGGCTTCCAAGAAGCTGGCGGAGGCGGCGCAGATCATGGGGGCCAGCCCCATCACCCTGCAGCTGCGCTTCCTGCAGACGCTGGCGGAAGTGGCCTCGGAAAAGAACTCCACCACCATCTTCCCCGTGCCGATCGACCTGTTCGCTCCGTTCATCCAGAAGATGAACCGGGAGCTGGCCGGCCCGTCGGCCCAGGGCTAGCGCCCGGGAGGACCCGTGGGCATGAGGACAGCGGAGCAACTGCAGCGCCGGACGCGGGGCGGGGGCCGCGCGGCGGCCGGGCTGTGCGGCCTGGCCGCGCTGGCCGTGCTGCTCGCCTGGGCCAGCCCCGCGCGGGCCGAGGAGGCCGCCCGGGAGGCGGCCGCGGAGGCCACGGCGGAAGCCGCCGCCGAGGCCACCGACGTGGGCGAGAGCGTGGGCACGCCGGACACCCAGAAGGTGCCCGGCGAGCGGGCGGACGTGCACTCCACGGTGTACATCCCGGCCCGTCCCGAGTCGGTCTGGAGCGTGCTCACCGACTACGACCACCTGCGCGACTTCATCCCCGGGCTGCTGGAGAGCCGGCTGCTCGAGGACCACGGCTCGGTCAAGCTGATCGAGCAGGTCGGCCACGGCTCGTGGCTGTTCCTGGGCAAGAAGGCCCGGGTGGTGCTGGAGGTGGAGGAGCGCCGGCCCTCGCGGCTGGAGTTCCACGTGGTGGACGGCGACTTCGACGTGTTCGACGGCGCGTGGGAGCTGTACCCGCGCCAGGGCGGGCACGCCACGCTGCTCAGCTACCGCCTGACCGTCCGGCCCAAGTTCTTCGCGCCCGGCTTCGCGGTGAAGCACGTGCTGCGGAGGGACGTTCCGCAGCGGTTGATGGCCATCCGCGACCACGTGGTGAGCCTCAACTTGCCGCTCGCCGGCGCCGGGGCGCCCAGCCAGCCGAACGGCGCGGCCCGGTAGGCCGGTCCCCGGCCGCCTGGATCCCGCGGCGCGCGGCGGCCCACCGGGGCCGCCCCCCCCGCCGCTCGAAGACCGCCCTGCGGGCCGCGCCGAACGCGTGTCGGCGCGGCCCCGCACCTGTCCATCCGTGCCGCAGAAGGAACCGCCCCATGAGAAGCCTGCTCGTATCCGCGGCGTTGCTGGCCGCGGCCGCCACCCTGGCGCAGGCGTCGGACCCGCCCACGCGGTTCGACCCCGCCGGCTCCGATCCCCGCGCCATCCAGCTCGTGGACAGCGTCCAGCAGGCCCTGGGCATGCCCGGGGCGTGGCGCGACGCGCACTGCATCGAGTTCACCTTCGGCCAGGCCCGCGGCGACAGCATGCTGGCCCCCGGGCGCCGCCACTGCTGGGACACCTGGACCAACCGCTACCGGGTGGAGGGCTTCGCCAAATCCCTGGGCAAGTCCTACGTGGTGATCTTCGGGAACGTGAACGACCCGCACACCGCGCGGGTGTGGCTGGACGGCCAGCTGCAGACCGCCGACTCCACGGTGTCGAAGTTCGCCCAGGCCGGCTACGGCGCGTACATCAACGACACCTACTGGCTGCTGATGCCCTACAAGATGAAGGACCCCGGGGTGCACCTGCGCTGGATGGGCGCCCAGCGTGACTCGGCCAGCGGCGCGGACTACGAGGCCGTGGGGCTGTCGTTCGACAAGGTGGGACTGACCCCGCTGGACCACTACACCGTGTGGATCGACCCGGCCACCCACCGAGTGGCCAAGTGGCAGTACTTCGACGGGCAGCACCCGGGCAACACCATGATCGCCGGGTGGGAGGACTACCGAGAGGCCGGCTCGCTGTGGATCTCCCAGCGGCGCCCGATCCTGGGCCACCCGGTGGCGGTGGTGCTGCGCGACGTGGCGGTCTCGAGCAGCGTGCCCGAGGCGAAGTTCCAGGGGCCGTAGGGGCTGGCTCGCCCGCGGGCGCGGGGCGCCCAGGCGGCCCCAACCGAACCACCCAAAACGCGGCGCGCCGACGGGGAGCATCGTCGGCGCGCCGCGTTGAGGGGGAGGCTGCGGCTCGGTCGCAGATCCCCCAGTGCCCGCCCACCGGCGGGAAACTGGTCAGCTCGTTCTCCGCGGATCTCCCGCGGGCTCTCGGGCTTCTCGGGCCGGGCTCCCACCCGGCCTCGACGAACCGGTGCTGCAAGCCGCAGGCCAGGGCCGGGCCCGCCGCGCAGATCGCGCGAAGGCCCGGAGTCGCAAGGCCTCCCGCGGCGGCCGCGGCCCGCGGCCGGCGGCGCCGCCGGCCGCCCCGCCCGGAAACCGCAATCCGGGATTCTCAGTTTGCGACTCGCCGGCTAATGCGCCTTCCGCCGCAACGCGCCGTCCAGCGCCACGCCGCCGCCGCCCAGGGCCAGCAGCGCCAGGAACATCAGCAGCAGGCACAGGTTGAACTCGAAGCCCTCGCCCCGCCCGGGCTGGCTGCTCCAGTTCATGAAGAACCCGTTGCCCAGGTGGTGCCCGACGAACGTGGCCACCGTGATGTGCACGGCCATCACGAAGGCCACCGGCCGCACCAGGAGCCCCAGCACCAGCAGGATGGAGCCGAAGAACTCCACCATCACCGCCGCGTAGGCCAGCGGCAGCGGCACGCCCATCCCCTGGGTGAAGCCGTGGATGGTGCTGGACAGCCCGTAGCCGCCGAACCAGCCCAGGAGCTTCTGGGCGCCGTGCGCGAAGAACACGCTCCCCAAGGCCAGCCGCAGCAGGAGCGCCGCGACGGTCACCCGCCCGTTGGATTGACTCATGGGTACCTCCCCGCTCGAGGCCCCCGCGCCCGCCCGCCCGGGGTCCGGCGGGCGCGCCCGGGCAGGCCGGGCGCGCCGCGCCCCCGGCCCTCTTTCAATGCCGCTCCCCCGCCCCTACAATGGGCGCGGTCGCGATCCCGGCCTGGCCCCCCGGGAACGCCCTGCGGCGCTCCCGCGCGGCCCGGCCACGACTCGGCCCGGACGGTCCGCCCGGCGCCCGGTGGCGCCCCGCGGGCCGTCCGGCTTCCCGGAGGAATCCCTTGAAGCGTCCCACGCTGCCGATCGTCTTCCTCATCCTCTTCGTGGACCTGCTGGGATTCGGCCTCATCATCCCCATCCTGCCCGCCTACATCAAGTCGTTCGCCGGCACCCCCATGTCCTACGCCATGGTGCTGGCCAGCTACTCCCTGATGCAGCTGCTGTTCAACCCGCTGTGGGGCCGGCTCTCGGACCGGGTGGGGCGCCGGCCGGTGGTGGTGGTGAGCGTGCTCGGGTCGGTGCTGGGCTTCACGCTGTTCGCCACCGCGCGCAGCTACGCCATGCTGCTGGCCGCGCGCAGCCTCACCGGCATCATGAACTCCAACATCGCGGCGGCGCAGTCCATCATCGCCGACGTCACCCCGCCGGAGCACCGTGCCAAGCGCATGGGCATGACCGGCGTGGCGTTCGGGCTGGGGTTCGTGTTCGGGCCCGCCCTGGGGGGCCTCTTGAGCCGGTTCAGCGCGTGGGGGCCGGCGCCGCTGGTGCGGGCGGGCGAGTGGCTGGTGCGCGGGGACGCCGCGCGCCTGGACCTGGCGGCGCCGGCGCTGCTCGCGGCGCTGCTCGCGGCGGCCGGCCTGGTGCTCGCCCTCGGGTGGCTGCCCGAGACCAACCCCGCGCACCTGCGCCGCGCGGCCCGGGCGATCGGCCCGGCGCAGTGGGCGGCGGCCCTCGGACGGCCCGAGGTGGGGCTGCTGATCCTGGTCTTCTTCGCCTCCACCTTCGCCCAGTCGGTGAGCACCAGCATGCTGCCGCTGTTCCTGCAGGAGCACGCCGGCACGCTCCACTTCCGGCCCGACCGGGTGGCCGAGAACACCGGCTACCTGATGGCCTTCGTGGGGGTGATGATCGCGCTGACCCAGGGCGTCCTCATCCGGCCGCTGCTGCGCGTGGTGCACGAGCCCGGGCTCGTGGTGGCCGGCACGCTGCTCATGACCGCCTCGCTGATGTGGCTCCCGTACGCGCCGGCGGTGCCGCCGCTCCTGGGCTCGCTCAGCCTCCTGGCGCTGGGCAGCGGCGTCGGCACGCCGGCCCTCACCAGCCTGGTCTCGCGCCGCACCGTCGGCGCGATGCAGGGCGTGGTGCTGGGGGCGGCCCAGTCCATGGGCAGCTTCGCGCGCTTCCTGGGCCCGGTGTGGGGCGGCTTCACCCACCAGCACTTCGGCCACGGCGCCCCGTACGTCACCGGCGGGGCGTGCATGGGCCTGGCGTTCCTGTTGAGCCTGGCCGCGACGCGCCCGGTCCGCGCGCCGGTCCACGCGGAGGAGTGAGCATGCCTCTCGAGAGAGAGTCGCTGGAGTTCGACGCCCTGTTCGTGGGCGCCGGGCCCGCCGGGCTGGCGGGCGCCATCCACCTGGCCCGGCTGGCCGCGGCGCACAACGAGGCCGCCGGCGAGTCCGGCCGCCGCCTTCCGGAACTCAACATCGCGGTGATCGAGAAGGGCGGCGAGGTGGGCGCGCACGGCATTTCCGGGGCGGTCATGGACCCGCGGGGCCTCGCCGAGCTGCTGCCCGACTGGCGCGATCGCGGCTGCCCGGTGGAGAGCCCGGTCACCTCCGACGACGTGCTGCTGCTCACCCGGGCCGGCCGGTTCCGGCTGCCGGTGGTGCCCCCGCCGCTCCAGAACCACGGCAACTACGTGGTGTCGCTGGGCAACCTGGTGCGCTGGATGGCGCAGCAGGCCGAGGCGCTGGGGGTGAACGTGTTCCCGGGCTTCCCGGCGCAGGAGCCGCTCCTGGACGGCGAGCGGCTGGTGGGAGTGCGGTGCGCCGACACCGGCCTGGACCGCGCGGGCCGGCCCAAGCCCAACCACCAGCTGGGGCCCGACCTGCTGGCCAAGGTCACCGCCCTGTGCGAGGGGCCGCGCGGCACGGTGACCAAGATCCTGGACCAGCGGCTGAAGCTGTCCGAGGGCCGCGACCCCATGGTGTACTCCAGCGGGGTGAAGGAGGTGTGGGAGATGCCCGCCGGGCGCGTGCCCGCGGGCCGGGTGATCCACACCCTGGGCTGGCCCCTGCCCCGCGACACCTTCGGCGGCGGGTTCGTGTACGGCATGGGCGGCGACCGCTGGGCGGTGGGCATGGTGACCGGCCTGGACGCCCCCAACCCGCTCACCAGCCCGCACCTGATGCTGCAGCTGTTCAAGACCCACCCGCTGGTGAAGGGGCTGCTGGACGGCGGCAAGATGGTGAGCTACGGGGCCAAGGCCATCCCCGAGAGCGGCCTCTTCTCCATGCCCCGGATGGCCTTCCCCGGCGGGCTGCTGTGCGGCGACTCGGCCGCCTGGCTGAACCCGATGCGCCTCAAGGGCATTCACCTGGCCATCAAGTCCGGGATGCTGGCCGCCGAGACGATCTTCGAGGCGCTGCTCCGGGACGACTTCGGCGCCGGGGTGCTGGCCGGCTACGAGCGGCGCTTCCGGCAGAGCTGGGCGTACCGCGAGCTGCACGGCGTGCGCAACTTCCACCAGGGCTTCGAGGGCGGGCTGTGGGCGGGGCTGCTGAACTCCGGGATCCAGATGTTCACCGGCGGCGGGCTGGGCGACCGGCACAACCGCCACGCGGGCCACGAGCGGATGCGCCGCCTGGCCGAGTACGGCCCGGGCGGCCCGCCCCGCACGGAGCTCAAGTTCGACGGCACGCTCACCTTCGACCGGCTCACCGACGTGTACAACTCCGGCACCACCCACGAGGAGAACCAGCCGTGCCATCTGGTGGTGCGCGACACCGAGATCTGCGCCACCCGCTGCCGCGAGGAGTTCGGGAACCCGTGCCAGCACTTCTGCCCCGCGCAGGTGTATGAGATGGAGCAGAACCCCGAGCGCGGCCGCCTGGAGCTGAAGATCAACGCTTCGAACTGCGTGCACTGCAAGACCTGCGACATCCTGGATCCGTACCAGGTGATCGACTGGACCACGCCCGAGGGGGGCGGCGGGCCGGACTACAAGAACCTGTGACTTGCATTTGAGCGGCCGCAGGGGCGCACGGCAGTGCGCCCCGCGCCGGCCTTCCATCCCGCCCACCGACCGTTCATCCCGCCCAAACGACCGTTCGTCCGGCCCGCCGTATCCCGGCGGGGGGACGGCGCGTATTCTGGTTGCAGGAAAGGGGATGACATGGACAAGCAGGAACGCAGGTCCAAGGCCCTCCGGGCGCTCGCCAACCTGATCTGGAAGCAGCCGCTGTACGCGCTGCCCTTCGCGCTGTTCTTCGGGACAGTCTACGAGCACGGCTGGCCCGGGTACCTGCTGGCCCTGCAGGTCTCGGTGGCCCTGGCTTACCCCATCGGGCTGGGGGTGTGGACGGCCCGCTACCTGGCCGTCCCGCGCCTCAAGCTCCCGGGCTACGACGCCGGCGCCGGCACGGTGTGGCGGGAGTCCGCGGTGTACGCGGCGCTGGCGGTGCTGGGCGCATACGTCGGGGCGGTGTTCACGCAGCTGTGGCTGATGCCCGGGTTCCTGGGCGGGCCGCGGCAGGTCTTCATCACCGGCGGCTTCACCCTCATCTTCTGCGCGCTGTTCACCGCGCTCAGCTACGCCCAGAACTTCTACCGGCGCTGGCTGGACCGGGTGCGGGCGGTCGAGGGCATGCGGGCGGAGCTGGCCCAGGCCGAGCTGCGCACGCTGCGCGCCCAGGTGAACCCGCACTTCCTGTTCAACACGCTGAACTCCATCGCCGCGCTGATCCCGGCGAACCCCACGGTGGCGGAGGAGATCACCACCCGCCTGGCGGAGGTGTTCCGCTACGCGCTCAGGGCCTCGGACCGCGAGCACGCCACGCTGGGCGAGGAGCTGGCGTTCGTGCGGGCCTACCTGGACATCGAGAAGGTGCGCCTGGGGGAGCGGCTGCGGGTGGAGGAGGACGTGCGGCCCGGCCTGGAGTCGCTGCCGGTGCCGGCGCTGCTGCTGCAGCCGCTGGTGGAGAACGCGGTGCGCCACGGCGTATCCCCCCGGGTGGAGGGCGGCGTGGTCCGCCTGGCGGCCCGGCGCGAGGACGCGCGGCTGGTGATCGAGGTCGCGGACGACGGCCCGGGCATGGCGGCCACTCCGGCCCGCGGCGGCACCGGCTTCGGCCTGCGCTCGGTGCAGGACCGGCTCGCGGCCCTGGGCCCGCCCCACGCATTGCACATCGAGTCCAACCCGGGCCGCGGGACGCGCGTGCGCGTCACCCTGCCCGCCGAACCTCAAGTTCCGATTCCATCCACCCGGCCCAGCGAGGCCAAGGAGTGCTGCGATGAACCGTAAGCTTCTGCTTATCCTGGTGCTGGCCGCGGCCGCCGGCGCCGCGTGCGCCGCCGCGGCCCCGGCCTTCGCCGCGGGAACCGCCCTGGCCGACCCGGGCCGCTCGCCGAACGACCCCGCCGCGTCGGCGTCCGCCTGGCGCGACCTGCAGGCCGGCGCGAACCGGGCCGACGCGGCCACCCTGCTGCGCGCCCAGGGCGCGTTCGAGGCGCTGGCGGAGGCGGACCCCTCCTCCGCGGCGCTGCGCTGCGGCGTGGCCCTGGCCGACTGGCGGGTGGTGCCGCTGCTGCTGCGCCAGGAGTCCACCCGCGCGCAGGCGCAGGCCGCCGTCGAGTCCGGCCTGGCGCAGTGCGAGGCAGTGCTCCAGAAGCAACCCGGTCACCCCCTGGCGCTGGCGCTCAAGGGCAGCCTCCAAGCGTTCCTGGTGGGGCTCCAGCCGGAGCAGGCCATGACCATGGGGATGGAGAGCGGCGCCAACCTGAAGCGGGCCTCGGAGCTGGCCCCGGCGAACCCGCGGGTGCAGCTCCTGGAAGCCATCTACACGCTGCACAAGCCGGGCTTCGTCGGGGGCGGCGCGGACAAGGCGCTGCCCGAGTTCCTCCGCGCGGTGGAGCTGTTCCGGGACGACGCCCCGGGCGACAGCACCGCCCCGGCCTGGGGCCGCGATGACGCGCTCCTGTGGGCCGGCCGCGCGGCGGCCCAGCTGGGCCGCGCCCAGGAGGCGCACGACTTCTACCGCCGGGCGGTGGAGGCCAACCCCGCCAACGGCTGGGCGCGCCAGCTGCTCCAGGCGGACTCCACCGGCGGGAGCCAGGGCCGGCCATGAGGCTGCACACGCTGTGCCTGGCGGCGGCCGCGCTGGCCGTCGCCCTGGTCCTGCTCACGGTCCACGTGGCGCTCGCCGCCCGGGTGACCGGCACGATCACCGACCGCAGCGGCAAGCCGGTGCCGCTGGCGGCGGTGAGCGCGCCGGCCGTCCGCCGGGGCACGGTGGCCGACGAGCAGGGGCGCTTCGCGCTGGACCTGCCCCCGGGGCCGGCCACGCTGGTGGTGAACCGGGTCGGCTACGAGCGCGCCGAGGTCAAGGTGGAGGTGTCGGACACCCTCGCGCCGCTCGTGCTGCGGCTGCGGGAGGCGGCCGTGCCGCTGGCCGAGGTGACCGTCTCCACCTCCTCGTTCGGCAAGGCCGGGAAGAGCGAGGGCGCGGTGCTCAGCCGGCAGGAGGTGATGACCACCCCCGGCGGCGCGGCCGACATCTTCCAGGCGCTGCGCGCCCTGCCGGGCATCAACGCGCCGGCCGAGGGCGCCGCGCTGTACGTGCGCGGCGGCGACCCCCGGGAGACCCTGATCCGCCTGGACGGCGGGGACATCGGCCACCCCTACCACTACGAGGGCGCCTCGGGCGGGCTGTTCACCGCGCTCGACGCCTACATGCTGAAGAGCGCGTTCTTCTCCAGCGGCGGCTTCTCGGCCCGTTACGGCGGCGCGATGTCCGGGGTGCTGGACATGGAGAGCCAGGACCGGCTGGGCCTCAGGACGCTGACCCTGGGCGCCAACATGGCCGGCATGTCGCTCTCCGGCAACTGGGCCTTCGTGCCCGGCAAGCTGGCGCTGGTGGGCACCGCGCGGGTGGGCGTCCCGGCGGTGCTGTACGACCTCTACGGCTCGCCCCACCGCTACCAGAGTTCGCCCACCAGCCGCGACGTGGCCGCGCGCATGGTGTACCGCTACTCTCCCACCGGCCTCGCCGCGCTCACCTACCTGGAGGGCAGCGACGACGTGGGGGTGGACGCGAACTACCTCAACTTCGAGGGCGACTACCGCGACGCTAACCACAGCCGCTTCGCCGGGCTGCAGGTGAAGGACGTGCTGGCCGGGCAGCTCGCGGTGCGGGTGCAGGCGGCGGTGCAGAGCTTCGAGAGCGACTGGAGCTTCGGGCCGGTGGCCGCGGGGCAGCACGAGCGCAGCGCGCAGGCCAGCGTGGACGCCCTGTGGCCGGTGGGCGCGAGCCACGAGCTGTCTTTCGGGGCCACCTGGCGCAGCCCGGACGCCGAGATCACCGGGCGCTTCCCCGCCGACAGCACCGACTACCAGCCGGGCGCGCCCACCCGCGAGTACGCCACCCGGGTGCGCCTGGAGTACCCCGGCTTCTACGCCGAGGACAAGATCCACCTGGGCGGCCCGCTGTACGCCACCGCCGGCGCACGGTTCGACTACGCCTCGCGGCCCGGCGTGTGGACCGCCGACCCCCGCTTCGCGCTGGCCTGGCGCGTGAGCGAGCGTCACACTGTGCGCCTGGCGGCCGGGCGCTACCACCAGCTCCCCGACCCCCACTACCAGGACCCGGTGTACGGCAACCCCGACCTGGCGCCGCTGCGCGCCGACCACCTGATCGCCGGCTACGAGTGGAAGTCCCCCCGCGCCGATTTCCGGGTGGAGGCCTACCACAAGCAGTACCACGACCTGGTGGTGACCTCGCCGACCGCGTTCTACGCCAACGGCGGGTACGGCTACGCCCGCGGGGTGGACGTGTTCCTGCAGGGGTCGCGGGGCCGGCTGTCGGGCTGGGTGTCGTACGGCTACCTGGACGCCCGGCGCAAGGAGCTGGACGCCCCGCGCGAGGTTCCCGCCTCCTCCGGGGTGAAGCACGAGATCACCCTGGTGGCCCAGTACCAGCTGACCGCCTCGCTGGAGGTGGGGGCGAAGTACAACCTGACCAGCGGCCGGCCCTATACTCCGGTGGCCGGCGCGACGTACGATTCGGCCCGCGGCACCTGGCTGCCGGTGTACGCCGAGCGAAACTCGGGGCTGCTGCCGGACTACCACCGCCTGGACGTGCGTCTGACCCGGCTGTTCCACCTGGGCTCGTTCCTGGGCCTGCCGGAGAGCAGCGTGTGCGCGGCGTTCATCGAGGGCCTGAACGTGCTGAACCAGAGCAACACGCTGGACTACTTCTACAATCAGGACTACACCCAGAGGTACGTCACCGAGTCCTACTTCAGCCGCCGCTTCCTGGTCGGCGGGGTGTCCCTCACCTGGTGACGGGGAGGCCGTGACGCCGGGGATGCTGCGCGCCCTCATCGTGGACGACGAGCCGCTGGCCCGCGCGCGGGCCCGCCGCATGCTGGCCGAGATCGGCGGCGTGGAGGTGGTGGGGGAGGCCGCCTCCGCCGCCGAGGCGCGCGCGCGCATCGCGGCGGCCCGGCCCGACGTGCTGCTGCTGGACATCCAGATGCCCGGCGAGGACGGCTTCGCGCTGC
>DATKKS010000088.1:0-3600 GCA_035542815.1 Saccharimonadales bacterium (SeqCode)
GGGACGTCCTCGCAGGCCCGGGTGGCCGGGGCTGGCGCGAGCGCTGCGCGTCGCGCCGCCCGCCACCCGGACGGGACGTCCTTGGAGGCCGTCGCGGGGCGTGCGGTTGAGCCCCCCGCGCGCCGCGCCTATACTGCCGCCCATGCGCGTCGTGCGGGCCCTCGCGGTGGGAGCCGCGTTTCTGGCTGTGTGCTGGGCGGTGGGTGGCTGGGGCCTGCCGTCGGCCGAGCGCAGCGCCTACTATCCGCCCCATGCGTCGGTGGAGTACGCGCGCGCCGGCGTGGCCGGCCTCTACGTCACCGGGCCGGCCAAGTCCTTCCACCCGGAAGAGGCGTCCGTCCTGGGCGCGCTGGCCGGGATGCGGCCGGCGCAGCGCGACTTCAACCCCCACAACTTCGACGGCCCGACCCTCCACCTCTACGCGGTCGGTGCCGGGCTGGCGCTGGCGCAGCGGCTGCACTGGATTCCGGCGTCGCGCAGCGCGGACTACTACCTGGAGCGGCCCGAGGCGGCCGCGCGGCTGTACCGCACGGGCCGCATGGTCAGCGCGGCGTGGGCGGCGCTGCTGCTGGTGGTGCTGGTCCTGGGCTCGCCCTCCGCCGGCCTGGGTGCGGCGCTGATGCTGGCGGCGACCCCGCTCTTCCTGGCCTGCGCGGCCAGCCTCGTGCCGGACATGGCGGGGACCTGCCTGGCCACCCTGGCCGCCCTGGCGGCTGCGGGAGCGCGGGCGCCGGGCCGTTGGAAGTGCCTCGCCCTGGGGCTGCTGGCGGGCGCCGCGGCCTCGGCCAGGTACTCGGGCGGGCTGATGCTGATCCCGGTGCTGTGGGCCAGCGCCGGGCCCGGGCAGCGCCGGGGTGAGCGCTGGGGCGCGCTGGTGGCGGCGGGGGTCGGGGCCGCGGCCGGGTTCCTGGCGGGCACTCCCTACGCGCTGCTGGCGCCGGGGGAGTTCCTGCACGGGCTGCGCCTGGCGCTGGCGCCCGGCGGCCTGCCGCCGGGCCTCCGGTCCGAGGGGCTGGGATCCGCGTGGCGCCAGCATCTCGACTCCGCCCTGCTGGTGGGCTGCGGGCTGCCGTTCACGCTCTTCCTGGCGGGCATCCTCGGCTGCCTCGTGGACCTGAATGCCCGCCGCCGGTCGCTGCTGCTGTCGCTGGCCGTGTGGGTGGCGCTGATGCTGGCGAGCCGCGCGAACTTCGCCCGGCACTCCCTGCTGGCGCTGCCGCTGGCGGCGACGCTGGCCGCCGAAGGCTGGTGGCTGCTGTTGCAGCGCGGGGGTGCCGAGCGGGGCTGGCCGATCCGGATCGCGCTGGCGGTGGCGCTGCTGCCGCAGCTGGCGGTGGGCCTGGCCTTCGTGCTGGTGATGCGGGGGCCCGACACCCGCCTGCTGGCGGCCCGGGCGATCACCGCCTGGCCCGCCGCGACGCGGGTGCGGCTGCTGCAGAGGCCCGCCTTCACCACCCCGCCGCTGGACGTGACCCGCTACGAGGTGCAGGTGGGCCCGGTGGACGAGGACACGCTGCGCGTGCGCGCGCCGCAGGCGCTGGTGGTCTCGGAGTTCGAGCTGCGCAGTCTGGCCCGGCTGGAGGCCCGCCGCCCCGGGCTGGCCCGCGTGGCGCGGACGCTGTTGTCGCCCGGCGACACCCTGAGAGCCGGAAGCTACGCCTGGGTGGGACAGGAGATCCGGCGGCCGGCGGGGCTCGCCGGGTGGTCGCGCGCCACCCGGGGCGAGCCACGGGAGCTGGTGATGCTGCACCCCACCATCTACCTGTGGCGGCGCATCCGATGATTGCCTGGTGGGCCGCGGCCCCGGCAGCCTCGGGGCCAGCCGGTGACTCCATGGAGTTCGGGTTGCTGCGTCCGCGCACCTGGCCGCCGGTGCTGTGGGCGATCCTGGCCGCCGCGCTGGTGCTGCGCCTGCCCGGCCTCACCTACGGCCTCCCGTCGCTCTTCTACCACCACGACGAGCCGCAGATCGTGCTGCGCGCGCTCCGCTTCGGCACCGGCGACCTCAACCCGCACTCGTTCCGCTGGCCCGGAACCTGGCACATGGAACTCATGTTCCTGGCCTACGCGGGGCTGTTCGTGGCGGGCCGGCTGACTGGGGCATGGCCGGGGGCGGCGGCGTTCGCGGCGCAGTACTTCAAGGACCCCACCGTCTTCTACGTCCTGGGGCGCGTGGTGTCGCTGGCGCTGGGGCTGGCCACCGTGCCGCTGGCCTTCGGGATGGCGGGCCGCGCCGCGGGGCGGCGGGCCGCGCCCTGGGCCGCCGCGCTGCTGGCGGTGAACTGGCTGCACGCCGACCTCTCGCGGGTCACCGTGCCCAGCGTGCCGATGCTCTTCTGGGTGGCGCTGGCGCTGTACGGCATGGCGCTCCCGGGCCCGGCGCGGGCCGGGCGCAGCCTGGGGATCGGGGTGGCCTGCGGGTTGGCCGCGGCGTGTCTCTACTACGGGGGCTGGGCCCTGCTGGCCTGGTCGGGGGTGCTGGCGGCGAGGGCGCCGGGCGGCTGGCGCACCCGGCTGCGCGCGGCGCTCGGCCGGCCCACGCTGCTGGCCGCGGCGGGTGCCGTGGGGGCCTTCCTGGCGAGCTGCCCGTGGGCGCTCCTGGACGCGCGCGCCTTCCTGCACGACCTGCGCTTCGTGGACGCCCAGTACGCCGCCTGGCAGGGCGCGACGCCGCGGGCGCTGCTGCCGGTGGTGAACGTGTACCAGGTCACCTGCCTGGTGCTACCGGAGCTGCTGGGCTGGCCCGCCTGGCTGCTGGCGGTGTGGGGCGCGGTGCGGCTGTGGCGGGCGGGATCGGCCTGGGGCCGCGGGGTCCTGCTCCTCGGCGCCGGCTTTGGGCTGCTGCTGGTGGCCTCGCGCTTCCAGATGCCGCGCTACGCCCTGCCGCTGCTGCCGGTGACCTGCGTGTTCGCGGGTGCGGCACTGGCGGCTCTGCCGGCGCGGCCGCGCTGGGCGCTGTTGCTGGGCTGGCTGGCGCTGGGCTGGTGCCTCCGGGACTCGGTCGAGGTGGGCGTGGACCGCACCCGCCCGGACACGCGGGAGCTGGCCAAGGCCTGGGTGGAAACCCACCTTCCGCCGGGCTCGCGCCTGGTGGTGGACGCCCTCCACCACCGCAACACCTTCACCGCGCCCCTCGATCTCACCCCCGGGAACATCCGCGAGCGGCTCGCCCGGCTCTCGGACCGCGCGTCGCCCTACGGCTCGGAGGAGGCCTACCGGCTCTACTACGAGTACCTTCTGATGCATCCGGGGCCGCACCCCTATGACCAGGAGTGGACCGAGGCGGCCGAGCGCGTGCGAAGCCTGGCCGAGTACCGGCGCCTGGGCTTCCGCTACGCGATGGTCTCGAGCATGGTGTACGAGGGTTTCCACCACCACGGCGAATGGGAGGACAACCCGCCCGGCCGCTTCTACGGGGGTCTGGAGCGCGGCGCGCGGCTGGTGGCGCAGTTCCGCGGCGAGCGCTTCCTGCACCCGGGACCCACCATCCGGATCTACGACCTGCGGCCCTAGCGGGCCCGCCCGGGCGGGGGGCCGCCAAGCGCGCGGGCCCGGCCGGTCGGCCGGGCCCGCAGCGGGTCGGGGTTGCGCCGGGCGCCG